>DASRHU010000294.1:0-5316 GCA_035650335.1 Gemmatimonadaceae bacterium
AAGTACCGGAAGTCCGTCGCCGGCGTCTCTTCTCGCAGGAAGACTGAGTCGAGCCGGCCATCGCGCGCCGAATGTCGAATGGCGTAGAGTCGATACCGCCCGCCGGCGTCCTGGAGGCTGAGTCCCCAGTAGTAGAGCGTCGAGTCGATGACCGACGGCGACGAGAATCCGGAATTGAAGTGCGGCACCAACGTACTCACTACGCGCCGGCCCTCGGGCGTGCAGAGGACGTGTTCCTCGGGCGAAGCGGCCGGCGCGCTCATCGTCGCCGCCTCGGCCGAATCGACGTCGTATGCACGTACCGGCAGAAACAGGAGCGAATCCCGTCCAACGGCGTGGACGCCGAACGCGACGTCAACCGTGTCGATTGTCGTCGTCCCGATGCGTAGCACCGCGCGCCTCCCCTCCTCGATCGCCGTCGCCCAGTCGCCGGTATCGGACAGGCTGTACGTCGCGCCCGCGGGACACGGTGTCATCGGACCGGACACGTCACTAGTCGCGACGACAGCTGTATCGCCACCGCTTGCCGTGTCGGGGCGGGAGCGGTCGTCGCGCGGCCGGCCGCAGGCGACGAGGCCGATAAAGAGAATCGCGGATCGGCCACGAAGGAGCATCAATCGCCGCCTCATCCCGGTCGACTTCCTCGGTGCTCGACGCCTCAGTCGTTCACTCGGGCCACATCGACCCGAACATTCCCGCGACGAGCAGGGCGTAGATCAGGCCGTCGATCGTCGATTTGATGGTCGCGCTCCATTTGCGCTGCCACCAGATCGAATTCTGCCAGAGCCCGCCGGCGAAGCCGATGAACGCTACCGTGCCGGTGACACGAAAGACCGACAGGTAGGGAGAGCCCGGTGCGAGCGTACGGCTCGCGACGTACGCCGCGAACAGCGCGATCACCACACAGTAGATGAACCACTGCGTGAGGTTCTTGCCCATCGAGATCGGGCCCGGCCGCACCACCGTCAGGATCGCGATTGGTCCGCGATTCCGCTTCTCGACGAACGCCGGGTCCTTCATCTCCTTCGGTGTCGAGACGTGGGGGATCACGTAGTCGCCCGGCGGAATGTTGAAGGACCGCAGCGCGTCCATGACCCTGTCCTCGTTTGGAACCGTCGCCACATCGCTCCAGTGGTATTTCAGCACCATGTGGATCACGAAGCTCGCCAGGAAGACGAGCACTGCCGAGCCGAGGATGGGAATCAGCAACGACACGAGCGAAACCATCGCGACCTCCGGTGTGAGAGCGAACGGCAAGCGGCTGGTGTCAACGTTCGTGGCGCATCTCCCCGGGCGCTGATTTCTCGCGCGAGCGTTTGTCGAAGAACTCGCGCTGGAGCCGCAGGAGAATCGGAATCGAGATCAGGACGGAAATGAGGTTCGGGATCGCCATCAACCCATTGAGGGTATCAGCCACATCCCACACTAGGTGGAGCGAGCCCGTGGCTCCGAGATATATGAACACGAGCCACAACAAGCGATAGGGGAGCGCGCTTCGCGCACCTAACAAGTAGACGATGCCCGTCTCTCCATAATAACTCCAGCCGATGATCGTCGAAAACGCGAACAGAACGAGTCCGGTCGTGACGATCACGTCGCCCCACGTCCCGGGGAGCCCCGTCTCGAAGGCCTGGACGCTGAGCGCCGCGCCGGTGGCGCCGCTGTCCCAGACTCCCGTCACCAGGATCACGAGCCCAGTGGTGGTGCAGACGAGGATCGTGTCGACGAAGACCTCGAAGATGCCGTACATCCCCTGACGGACGGGGTGGTCCGTGTTGGCGGCCGAGTGTACCATCGGCGCGCTCCCCAGCCCGGCTTCGTTCGAGAACAGACCGCGCGCGACCCCGTAGCGCATTGCCATCATGATCGTCGCGCCGGCGAAACCTCCCGCCGCCGCGGCTCCGCTGAACGCGCTCGAGAAGACGAGGCGGAAGACGCCCGGCAGCGCGCCGGCGTGCAGAATGACGATCACCAGCCCGCCGACGATGTAGAGGATGCACATGAACGGAACGAGCCACTCGGCGAAGGCGGCGATGCGCTTGATGCCGCCGAGGATGACCGCGCCGGCGACGACCACGAGGACGATGCCGACGATCCACGGCTCGGCGCCAAAGCTCGCCTTCAGGCTCTCGGCGACCGAGTTCGCCTGCACCATGTTGCCGATGCCGAACGCGGCGAGCGCGGTCAGTCCCGCGAAGATGGTGCCGAGCCATGGCAGCCCGCGCTTGCGGAGCGTGTACATCGCGCCGCCGCGCATCGTACCGGACGCATCCTTTTCCCGGTAGTGCAGGGCGACGACGATCTCGGCGTACTTGGTCGCCATGCCTAACAAGCCGGAGATCCAGAGCCAGAAGAGCGCCCCTGGGCCGCCGAGGAAGATCGCGGTCGCCACACCGGCGATGTTGCCGACGCCGACCGTCGACGCGAGGGCGGTGGCGACCGCCTGGAACGGCGACACGCTTCCCTCGCCGCTCCCCTTGTGTCGAAGCTTCCCGAGGACCTCGCCCAGCGCGGTACCGAGATGGCGGAACTGGACGGCGCCGGTCAGGATGGTCAGCAGCACGCCGGTTCCCATCAGCAGGATGAGCATCGGCGGTCCCCACACGATTCCGTTCAGCCACTGGTTGGCGCGCGTGATGGCATCCATTCGAAGAGCGTCGCGGGTGGGCGGTACGAAGAGACAGCGTGCGGCGGGGCTAATCTACGGCCTGCGGTTTTCTTCGGCGACCCCATCGTGGTGATTCACCTAATAGGCGATCTCCTCGCGCACCTCGTAGTGCTGCGAACGCTCATCGTGTCGCGAGAGCACCTCCCGCGCCCGGGGAGGGACGTACGCGCGCTCGTAATCTTCGCCGGCGAACTTCCTCACCGCGTCGAGTGAATCGAACCGCATGATCGTGATGAATTCGACTTCGCCGGCGCTCGGCGCGCGCCGCAACACCTGAATGCCGCGATATCCGGCGACGCCCTTCGCGGCGATTCCCGGGATGACTTCCTGACGCAACAGTCGCTCGTACGCTTCTGCGTTCGCGTGGGTGGTCCAGCCGTGCCAGATGCGGAGAATCATGGTGTCGAGGGGGTCGAGGGGCTGCTCATTTCGGGGCCGCACGTCCACCACCCTGGCGACCTCGTCGGCCTCGGCCTTTCGTCCTCCAATAGTACCTCCTCGCCTTCACCGCGCTCCCGCACATGTCCATGCTGCACCACCGGCGCGAGCGGTTCTTGGTCGTGTCGAGGAAATACCAGCCGCAGCTCGGGCACGCGCTCAGTCGCTCGAGGTGATCGGCGGTGAGGAGCGCGATTGCGCGCTCGACCAGGCGCAGGCGCAGCGTGGCTGCCCCCGCCGTCTCGAGATCGATGACACGAGTCAGCTGACCGCGATCGAATTGGAGGCGCGCGGCGCGCCCCGCCTCGGCCGCGTCACGCGCGAGGGCGTCGAGATCCTCCGGGGCGGGAGAGCGTTCGGAACGCACGGCGCGGAAGATCCGCTCGAGCCGCACACGCAACTCCCGAAGACGCCGAAGCTCCGCGCTCCCCGGGAGGCCGGCCAGCGCCCGCGCCTCGGCACGCGTGACCAGCCCGGCCGCCTCGGCGAACCGAGCCGCCTCGGCGAAGGTCGGCAGATAGTCGCGCGGCTCGGCGGCGGTCCAGTCGTGAATGGTGTTGACGAAGTCGAGTGCGGCATTGCCGCCAACGAGCTGAAAGACATGGGGATCCATGATGACCGAATGTAGCGACGGAGCGACTGTCACACCAGCATTCGGCTCTTGACAGGTAAGACGATGTGTATCACCATCAATATGGCTAATGCCGGTAATACCGAATCCAGACTTCGGGAGCTGAGCCATGGGTCGTCCCATCGCCATCGTCGGCGCGCCATCGAGCATCGGCATCCGCCCGTACGACGACGGTACTGCCAGGCGCCTCGATCTCGCGCCAGCCGCGCTGCGCCACCACGGCATTGCCCGAATGACCGCGGTTCGGGATCACGGTGACGTCGTTCCCCCGCCGTACCGGGATTTCGTCAGGCCACCCGGGCGGCCGCGGAACGAGGATGGCGTCGCCGCGTACTCGCGGGATCTCGCGGCGCGGGTCGCCGACGCCGCGCGGGATGACGCGTTCGTGCTCCTGCTGGGCGGCGATTGCAGCATCGTGTTAGGCGGTCTGCTCGGCGTCCGGCGTCACCGTCCCCGCGTCGGGCTCGTCTACGTGGACGCGCACGCCGACTTCGCGACGCCGGAATCGTCCCGCACCGGATCGGCCGCGAGCATGTGCCTGGCGCTCGCCGTCGGTCGTGGCGACACGTCGCTCGCACACCTCACCGGCAATGGCCCGCTCGTTCAGGAGAAGGACGTCGTGGTCATTGGAAGGCGCGACGATCGCGATGCACCATGGTATGGACAGGACGTCCTGCGCGCGTCACCGGTGCTCGACCTCACGCACGCAGCGGTTCGCGATGCCGGGCCGGCGGCCGCGGCGCGGGCATCGCTCGACAGGCTCGAGGCGAACGTCGACGGGTTCTGGATTCACGTCGATGCCGACGTCTTCGATCCCACGCTGATTCCCGCCGTTGACTCACCGGAGCCCGATGGCCTCACGCTCGAGGAGGTGGCGGACATCCTCACGCCGTTGGTGAATCACCCGCGGGCGTTGGGCATGGAGCTCACGATCTACGACCCGGCGCTCGACCCCGATCGCAGCAGCGCCACGCGCCTTGCCGGACTCCTGGGCGGCGTGCTTCGCGGCGTGGGGCGGGCCGTTCCGCCAGCCGGATTCTGGGAAACCCTCACGAGGAGCCGCCTGTGATCGCTCGCACGTGGCACGGCCGCGTCCCCCGGGAAAAGGGAGACGCCTACGAGACCTTTCTGCATCGCACGGGACTCACCGACATTACCGCGACACCCGGCAACCGGGGCGTGCTGCTCCTGCGACGCACCGAGGGCGAGGAGACGCACTTTCTCCTCACCTCGATGTGGGAATCGGTCGAGTCGATCAAGCGGTTTGCCGGCGAGGAGTACGAGCGCGCTCGCTACTACGATGAGGACCGGGATTTCCTCCTCGAGTTCGAGCCGTTCGTCACCCACTACGACGTGCTCGTCGCGTCCAACGTGAGCTAGTGGACTGCGCCGGAATTGCGCAGTGCATGCTCAACGAGCCGGCGGAATCGCAGAACGTCGCAACGGGACCTCAACGCGTCTTCGCGGAGGCGTATGCGGCGCTCATGGCCGAGTCGGCGGCGATTTCGTACATCAAGCGCTGAAAGCTCTCGCGCGTGTAGCCAGCGGCGGTGAGGATCGAATCCGCGGCTGACGGGTT
>DASRHU010000295.1:0-15839 GCA_035650335.1 Gemmatimonadaceae bacterium
CAGCCGAAGGCGCAGCCGATGTACGGGTTGATCGACCAGAAGCCCATCCCGGTGACCTCGGGCCCGTTGAGCACACTCTTCGCCCGAGTGCCGACGTAGGCGATGTCGCGCTGCTCGCCCAGCACTGGCAGCTGGCGCGAGGCGCGCTCGTAGGCGTCGGAGAAAAGCGGGGCTTGGACGAAGGACATCGCATCGGGAAGCGGGGCAAACTATGTACCGAAGATATCCCGAAGACGCAAGACCCACTCATGGAAACATCTGTCCCGCTCACGAAACGCGCCTTAACGGGCTATCCGGGTCGTATCCGTCGGCCAGCGACACCACCCCGCCCGCTCACACTCGACGCACGGGCCCACGATCGCGAGCGTTGCGGCGTCGCGAGACAACGCCGCGTGCTCGTGGATTCGCATCTCGAACAGCCTGAGCGCCGCGCCGGTTGTCTCGGGGATGATCACGACTCGCCATCCGGAGCTGCCGCTGTCGGCCCAGATGTAGTTCGTTCCCGCGGCGACGCCGAGACTGGCGTTCGCGGCGGTGCTGACGATGCGACCGATGATGCACCCCTGCTGGAGTACGGCTCGCGGACGGCGACGCGCGTCGCCAGCCGCCTGAATCGTCGGGGTCGTGCCGGTGGAGGAAACGCCGCGGATGTAGGCGCGCGACGTATCCGGGTCCTGGTAGTTCAAGTCTCTCGCCCAGGAAACGATATCCGCTCGCGAGGCCTCGGTCACCACACGCGCCGTGTCACATTCGAGAAAGGTGAGCGGCTCACCACCGCCGCTGGCCGTGTCGTCACCCGGCCGGTCACTCGCCCTGCCGCACGCGGTGATGGCGCACAGCACCACCATCACACCCCACAAGCCGTTAGGCACCGTCGTCGGTCGCGTCACCAGAGCCTCCTCCACTGGATGTTCGGCGGTCAGCTCCACCGGCGCAGCGACGCCAGCGCTGCGCGAACCTCGGGGTCACCGCCGTCCCACAACGAAATCGCGGCACGCGCCCATCGCTGGGCAGTCGCCGCATCACCGCGCGCGCCGGCCACCTCGGCGCGCACCCGCATCGCGGCCCCGACCGCCGCCGCACGGTGGACATCGTCGAGCAGCCACGTCGGCGCGTGCGATAGGCCTTCGAGTGCCTGATCCAGTCGCCCGATGGCGTCGGTGGTGTCGCCGATCGCCAGCAGCACCAGCGCCTCATGATAAAAGAGATCCGTTCCTCCGGATCCGGACGTGCGACTCGAGCGCCGCGCCTGTGCGCTGTCGGCGATCGCGCGGACGGCCGCCACGTTCCCAGCGGCATGAGCGCGTTGCATTCGATACAGCGGTGAGGGGACCGATACCGTCAACGCAGCCTCCGGCCCTATCGTCCAGTATCCGCGGGTGAGCGACGTCGCCAACAGGGCGTTCCGCAGCATTTCACGCTCGGCCGGCGGACTCCCGCGCGCGATGTTCTCTCGTATGCGCCCCAGAATCACCATGACGCTGTCGCGATAGGCTGGGAACGACGCGTACGCGAGCAGAGCGTACGCATCGCGCGCCAACGGTCGCGGCACCGACACCGGCGATCCCTGATAGAAAAAGCGAGGGATGGAATCGTCGGCCAACGCCACCAACAACTCGCGCGCGCGATGCGCGCGACCCACCAGTGCCGCGAGCCCGCTGAGGTACCCGGACTCGGCGATCGAGATACTCGAGCGCCGCGCATTGAGCGCCGAGTCGGCCACGCGCCGCGCGTGCTCGAAGTCTCCGCTCTTGATGTGCAGACGGACGGCACCCACCGCCAGCCGCGTTTGCATCTCGGGGTCGGTGGCCAGCGAGCGCGCCGTGCTGTTCGCCTGGAGTGCGTCACGCAGCTGGCCAACCGCCTCTCGAGC
Source organism: Gemmatimonadaceae bacterium (assembly GCA_035650335.1). Classification (GTDB taxonomy): domain Bacteria; phylum Gemmatimonadota; class Gemmatimonadetes; order Gemmatimonadales; family Gemmatimonadaceae; genus JAICNG01. The sequence goes on from DASRHU010000295.1 coordinate 1,874, forward strand.
AGCCGCCACCGCCTCGTGCGCGGGGGCACTCGCCGGAAAATCGCGCGTCCACTGCTCGGCTGTCCGAAGGAGCTGGTGCCGCGCCCACCCGATGGCGGCATCGTTCGTGGCCGGCCATGCGCCGGGTCTGCCCTGAAGCACATCAACGATCGGGTGCGGAACGAGCGCGAGCGTGTCACCCTCGAGGCCGGGCGCGGCGGCGAATCGGACGGTGTCCGGTGTCAGCGCATGGCCGCGGCGAATGGCCCCCGGGTCGATCGGGAACAACTCGATAGGCATCGGGGACACATCCCCGCTTCGCCGGGCACGGTGAAACGAGGGAAGGATCTCGATCGCCCGCATGTACGCCTTCAAGCCGGAGTACCAGCTTCCGCGAAAGCGCCATCCGCTGGGCGATCGCGCGTCACGCTCGACGATCGGGTCCCGGCTTTGACAATCGCCCATCCCGTACCAGGCCGCGAAATCGAGTGAGTCGCGCGCCAGCAGCCTTCGATACTCGTCACAGGCGTCGGGAAAGCGAGCCTCGGAGAGCGCCAGCAACCCGGTGGCGAGCGCTCGCTCGCGGGCGTCGAGCGCATCACCCATGGAGACGGCTTCCGCCGCCTTGGTGCGCCACTCCGACGGATGGCGCCGTGTCCACGCCATGACCTGAGCCGTCCAGAGCGAAGCCTGCGCGAAGAGCGGGTCGAGGTCCGAGGCGCGGCGAAACTCCTGCTCGGCTCTGGTGAGATCCCACGACGACAGCGCGTCGTGACCGCCTTCGAAGCGCAGGAACGCCTCTCGCACGCGCGTCCCGCGCACCGCGGCGCCCGCGGCGCGCGATCGCGGAGTACCGAGCGCGAGCGAGTCACTCAACGCATCGAAGATGGGACCGACATCGGTGACCTCGGCGGCCATCATGACGCTGGCCGTGCGTTCTTCGCGACTCGCTCGAACGTCGTAGAGACCAGCGCGGATCTCGACGCTGTCGCCCCGACTCCAGACATCTCCCCAGAGCAGATGGCCGGCGCCGAGCGCGCGAGCCACGTCGATCGCTTCCTCGAGCGTGCGCGGTGCGCCGCGGCGCTCGACCGCATCGCTGGCACGAAGGGGGTCCACCAGGCGCACATCGCGCCAGAACCCCATCGCGCGCGAGAGATGCCGCGCGACCGTGGCGCCGTCGAAGCCCAGCGGTGCGCTGTCGCTCGCGACGGTGAACGGGATCACCGCGTGCAATCCCGGATCGAGCGTGTTCGCGCCGCTGGGGCCAGCCAGCCAGAGAATGAGCGCGAGCGCGATCGCCCCCGCCGCCGGCGCGCCTAACGCGGCGAGCGTTCGGCGCGTCCGCCGCGGCGGCTCGGGCCCCGTCGCCAGCGCGTCCGAGAACGCTCGCACGTCGGCAAAGCGGTCGGCGGGCACGGGCGACAGCGCGCGCCGAAGCGCGCGATCGAGTGCCTCGGGCACATCGCGCTGACCACGAAGCGACGGCGCTGGCTCAGCGAATCGGCGGGCGATCGTGATGCGCGGCGTCGCCCCGGCGAACGGCGCCGTGCCCACCAGCATCTCGTACAGCACGCACGCCAGGGAGTACTGATCGGTACGCGCATCGATCGCCGAGTCGCCGCTCGCCTGCTCCGGCGACATGTACTCGACGGTACCGACCACCATCCCCCCCGTGGTTTCGGTCTCGCCTGCCGCGCGCGTCATGGCTCTGGCGACGCCGAAATCGGCGACGATGGCGTGCCCCTCGTCGAGGAGAACGTTCTCCGGCTTGATGTCGCGATGGATGATCCCCTGCCGGTGCGCGTAGTCGAGGGCGTCGGCGATTTCCCGCGTCAGGCGGATCGCATCCTCCAGGGGGAGTTGGCGCTCGCGCTCGAGCCGTTGGCGGAGCGACTCGCCCTCGATGCACGGGACGACGTAGAAGACGACCCCGTCCTCCTCCCCGGAGTCGAAGAGCGGAAGGATGTGGGGGTGCCGCAGCCCGGCGAGCAGTCGGATCTCGCGGGCGAAACGCTCGCCGCCCCGCTTGGCGTACTCGGGGTGCAGGATCTTGAGAGCGACCGTACGGTCATGCCGTAGATCGTGCGCACGGTAGACGGTGGCCATGCCGCCGCGGCCGAGCTCACGCTCGATCGTGTATCGGCCGCCGTAAGGTCCGCGAGGGTGCGCGACCTCGTCGTCCACGCTTCCCACTCCATGCTGCGGAGGAAGCACATAATAGGGGTCCCCGACGCGGGCACGCCAGACGTTCTCCCCTGTCGCCGTCGAGTGCCGTCGCATAACCTGCTGCCATGGCCGATCCATCCCTCCTCGCCGAATGCGCGCGCATCGCCGCGGGTGGTGAAGACGCGGCGCTCGCGAGCGTCGCGCATCGTCGTGGGTCGCTCCCGATGAGCGCGACCGCGAAGATGCTCGTCACCACACGGGGCGCGCGCCTCGGAACCGTCGGCGGCGGCTGCCTGGAGGCCGAGATCACCGAACGTGCGCTCGACGTCGCGAAACGTCGCGAGCCCGCGATCAGCGAGCACACGTTGAACTCGGAGCTCGCCGGCGACTACGGACTCACCTGCGGCGGCACGGCGGTCATGTTCATCGAGCCCGTGTTCGGAGACGAGATGCTCGCCCAGGTCTACGCGGCCTGCGTCTCCACAGCGGCGCGGGGTGACCGAGCGATCGTCGTCACCGACGCCGTCTGGACCGATGGCCCCCAAAAGGCCCTGCTCGCCGGCGATCAGATCATCGGCCGGGCGTCACGCGAGATGTGCGTAGTCGCTCGCTCAGTCGACGCGAGAGCGGAGTCTCCCCTTCTCGCCGGTCGGGTGCTGGCCGAGCCTTTGGTCGGGAAGCCGAGACTGGTGGTATTTGGGGGCGGTCACGTCGGCGCGAGAGTGGCGGAGGCGGCCGCGTTCGCGGGATGGCGGGTGATGGTTGTGGATGACCGCGCCGAATTCGCCGACCCGGCGCGACACCCTGTGGCCGAGGCGACGGTCACTTGCGATTACCACGATATCCCACAGAGCCTGGGGATCGGCGCGGACACCTACGTCGTCGTCGCGACGAGGGGGCACCAGCACGACGCCGTCGTGGTCGAGCAGCTCGCCCGACTCGACACGCGATACCTGGGAATGCTGGGGAGCCGCCGCAAGGTCGCCCTGACGTGGAAGCTCCTGGAAGAGCAGGGGATATCTCGAGCGCGGCTCGACCGGATCCATGCCCCGGTGGGTCTGTCGATTGGCGCCGATACGCCGGAGGAAATCGCCATCAGCGTGGTGGCCGAGCTGGTGGCGACGAGGCGGCAGGGTTCGCGTCGGCGCGGAGGCATCGATGCGCGGGAGGTGGCGTCTCGCGGATGAATGGGATTTGCGTAGATTGTGACGCACATCACCAAGCGAGGGACATTGGATCGCAGTGACATTGTGCGCGCATTGGAAGAGCGGCAGGCCGTGTTGATGACGTATGCGTCAGGTGGGCTCCGGACGGTGCAGCCCCACGCCATTGTCCGGAAGCCGGACGGGACGGAGATCCTCGAAGCGTACCAGACTCGAGGGTCGGACTCGGACGGCGAGTACGGGTGGAGGAGCTTCGACGTCGCGCGGATCGAGACGTTCGAGCTGTTGCCGGAGCGCTTCGAGCCGCGGCGGGATTTCCGTCCGGTGAGCGGTGTGTCGGGCCAGGTGGTGGCGGTAGTGCGGGGGTCGGAGACCGTGGCCGGCATTTGAGAGGGGCCACGGGCCAAGTCCAAGGGCCAGGGGCCAAGGGCCAAGGGCCAGGGGTGTGGAAAGGCAAACGGCCGCGCATCGCGCGGCCGTTTGCTCATCTGATGAGCGCGGCAGCCGCGAAGCGGCGCCGCGCCTTTCCACACCCTTGGCCCCTGGCCCCTGGCCCTTGGCCCGCTCTTCTAAGCTCTCTTCCTCAACTCCACGTTCCCATTCACCGTCGAGAACGACAGCCGCGTGCCGCCTTTGCCGATCGTCGCGCGCAGACTCTGCGGACTGAAGGTGCCCTTCACGCTCAGCGGAAAATCGCGCGAGCTGATGCTCCCGTTCAGTGTGTTCAGCCGGAGATCGGCATCGATGTTCTCGGGCAGCTCGACCGTGATCGAGCCGTTCACCGTCGAGAACTCGAGCTCGCCATCCCCCACCGAGCGCATGCTGGCCCGGATGCTTCCGTTCACCGTCGACGCGGTCACCGGGCCTCCGTCCGAGACGGCCTCGACGCCCCCGTTCACCGACGATGCTTTCACTTCGCCCGTGACGCCGCGAACGTCGACGCTCCCGTTGATCGTGCCGAGGGAGACGTTCACGCCGCGCGGCACGCGTACGGTGAACTCCACCTCGACGTCATCGTCATCGTCGTCGTGGCGATTGCGCTTCCGGTCGGAGTGGTAGCCGGTCTCGTCGCAGGTGCCTTCGTCCCAGATCGCGCAGATCGAGACATTCTCATCGTTGCTGCCGTAGCGCGTGACCTCGATCCGGACGGCTTCCGGATCCCCACGGCCGCGCTTGACGGCCGTCACCTCCACGCGATTCCCGGTGGCCGCCACGACATCGACATCACCGTTGATGTTCTGGACCTTGACCCACTTGCCGGCCGCGACCGCGCCCTCCCAGCGGAAGTCCCGGCTCGTCTCCTGCGCCGCGAGCGCGGAGGTGGCGACGACCAGCATGAGCGAAGGAAGAAGAGCTTTCATGATCACTCCTGGGTGCGGCCCGTGCCGCGCTGAATGTAAATCCCACCGCTGAAGGAGCTCGCCGCGATCCGCGCCCCTCCGTCACCGACCTTGAACTCGTACTCCTTGCCGTGCCGCTGCCCCGGGACGAGCTCGATGGGGAACTCGCTGTCGATCGTCCCGCTGAACGTCTCCACCGAGATCGTCGCGCCTAACGTGGCGGGCAGGAGCAGGTGGACGTCGCCGGAGTGCGAGGCGAAGTCGTACCGGCCGCCGCTCTCCGTCCGTCCATCGAACTCGACCGAGCCGCTCACCGTCTCGGCACGTACGTACCGCGAGCGCACGTTCCGCAGGGTGAGATCTCCACTCACGGTTTCGACCTCGACCTCGCCCGTCACGTCGGTCACGTCGATCTCCCCGCTCATCGCCTCGCCCCGCAGGTTTCCCTGCACGCGCGAGATCTGTACGTCGCCCGACATCACCTCGAAGCTCACGCGGGAGGCGGCGTTGTCGATCACCACGTCACCATTCGCCGTCTCGACGTCCACCTCGCCCTTCACGCCGCGCACCGTCACGTCGGTCGAGTTACCGGAGATCGTGAGTCGCGTGCCTTCCGGCACGCTCACCTCGACGCGGGTGTCGCCGAGCCGGCCACCCGTCCGCTGCGCGTCGATCTCGATGTGCGACGTCGATCCCTCGACGCTCAGCCGGCCGCGCTCGCTCGTTCCGAGAACTCGCACCTCGCTGCGCGCCCATCCGGTGACGATCACCTCGCCGGAATGCAGCCGGATCTCCACGCCACCATTCCGCGCGAGAGGGAGCACCGTGTCCACCGTGGACGTGTAGTCCCTGTCGCGGTCCCTGTCCCTCTCTCTGTCTCTCGCCTGGGCGCCCGCCGAGAGCGCCATGGCCGTCGTCAGCGAGCCGGCCAGTATGTATCGGGCAATCATTCTCGATATCTCTCGTTAGGAGCGAACCGGCAGCATCGCCGCCGTCCGCAGTATGGCGACCTTCTTGGTCATGGCGCGCGCGAGCTGGTCGGCGAGGAACTCGCTGGCCGGGTCACGCCGCAGGGCCGCGCGACTTTCCGCGATCGCACGGTCGATGAGGTCCAGATTCTTCTCCAGCGTCGCGATCGTCGTCGAATCCAGATCCGCACGCCGCTCGGCCAGAATCGCCCGCAGCTGTGCAACGTCGCGATCGTATTCGGACGCCGCGCCCGCCGGCCGCGACGACGACGGCCGCTGCTGGCGCGTGGTGGTGGGTACGACGCTCTGCCCGGGGTTGGTCGCGAGCGACGCCGCCGGATCGGCGACCATCTCCCGGTTCGTCGTATCAGGCGTGCCGACCGCGGGTGAATCGACCGCGGCTACGTCCGGCGACGATCCCGCAGTCCCATTCGTCAGATAGTACGTCACGCTCGCGGTCACGGCCACGAGTCCGGCGGCCGCGGCACCCATCCACCAGGCGCTGCGAATCCGCCGCCGAGCAACCTGCGGCCGATCGAGCGCGATGACCGGCGCCTGGATGCGCGTCTCGATGCCCGGCCACAGATCGCGCGAGGGAACGAGCTCGGGCAACGCGGCCGCCTGACGACGGATGGCCGCCAGATCGGCGACGAGCCGGCTGCAGCGCGCGCACTCCGCCGCGTGCCGCTCGAACGCCGCCTGAGTCGCCGCGTCGAGGTCGTGCTCCAGCCAGTCCGCGAGCCTTTCCTCGAGCAGCTCGCACGTGATCATCGGGTGTCCGGTCATGCGTCTAGCGCCTCCCTCAAGAGCATTCGGGCGCGGTGCAGCTGCGCCTTGCTTCCGCCAGCGGTGATGCCGAGCATCTCGGCGATCTCCTCGTGCTTGTAGCCTTCGACATCGTGCAGAACGAAGACGCGTCTGGCTCCGCGAGGGAGCGTCGCGATCGCGGCCTCGAGATCCATCCGCTCGCCGTCGTGTGACGACGTGCCGCGCAGCTCGAGGGTCTCTTCCCCGTCCGGATCCTGCCGCCCCCGCTCGCGTCCTTCGGCCTTTCGCGCATTCAGAATGACGTTGACCGCCAGGCGGTGCACCCACGTCGAGAACGCGCTTTCGCCACGAAAGAGCGGGAGCTTCTCCCACACCCGCACGAACACATCCTGCGTCAGCTCTTCGGCCCGCGTGCGGTCACCGCACATGCGAACGCAAATCGCAAAGACCCGGTTGACGTTGTCGCGGTACAGCCGCTCGAACGCCCGGCGATCCCCCGAGGCGGCCAACGCCACGTCATCGGCAGGTACGCTCTCGAGTTGTGTCACCGCGCCGCGTGCGGCAGCAAGCATCCGCTAGCCAAGCCTCCGAGTCGCGGGATGAGATACCCGAACGACCGGAAAGGTTTGAACGGCCAGAATCGAGGCTGGGAAGGAGCGTCTGCCGACATAATGAGGAGGAAGGCGAAAAACGGAAGTCGCCCGTCCTTACGGACCGAAGACGATGAGGGCTTCAACCTGCCCAGCATCCCTGTGGTCCGGAATCACCCCGGACCTGCGACAATTGGCCTCGCCGAAGGCTCGGACCGCCCTCAACCAGGCTTCGTCCGGCAGAGGAGCGCCGGCCAACTCGGCGAGGATTCGCTCGGCGCCCACGCCGTACGGGGCGGTGATGATCCGGCGCGCCTCGGACGCGAGAGGGGCGACTACGGCGCGGTGATGCCGGGGCGTTCGGGCGGCGATGTGCGCGATGCGCTGCATGGCGACGCGTCGCGCCGGTCCCGCGATCGTTCGGCCCGCGCCGGCGATGGCCGCGCCCGCGCTCGCGGCCGCCCACGATTCCACCATGGCCAGCGCCGTCCGGACTTTGCCGTCGTCGGCGGGGGCCTCGTCTCCCTGGGCCAGACGCGCCGCCGCGAGGAGGTCCGCTGGTCGCGTGCCGACTCGCGCACCGAGCACCGCCACGAGATCGAACCCGGTTTCGCGCTCGAGAAGCGCGAGGGCGCCCGAATCGCCGGCGCGAACGCACGCGACCGTCAGCGAGTGCTCGGGCAGCGACGACGGCGATCCATCGGTTCGCCATCGCCCGATCGTGTCGCGGAGGAGCTGGATCTCCCGCGTCGGAGCAGTCGGCTCATCTTGCGGCGGCTCGGGCGTGAGCGACAGCCTAACGGGCAGGATGGCGCCACACGCGCCGGTCAGGCGGACCGCGGCGTTGAGCTTCTCGCGCAGACGCTGCTCCTGTCGAAGCAACGTCGCGGCAGCCGCTGGCGGCGCGAAGGCGTACACCGAGGTCGCGGAATGAAGCGCACCCATGCGCCGGGAACGTCCCACGCGCTGCGCCAAGCGCGCCGGTGTCCACGGCAAATCGAGGTGCACGACCACCGAGGCGTCCTGCAGATTCACACCTTCGCTCAGGAGATCGGTAGCGATGAGCATCTCGATTCGCTCCGCCGCCCGTGGCTCCGGAGACCCGGTGGCGCGTGGAGCGAATCGCGCGATCGCTTCGCGTCTCGACAGGCGTCCGCCGGCGACTCGCGCGCCGCCACCATCGAGCTGACAGACGCGCACGGAATCGCGGAGCCGCCGGAACAATGCCGACGCGGTGTCCGAGAATTGCGTGAACGCGACGACCTTCTCCCCCGCGTGACGCGATGCGATCTCGCGCAAACGGTCGGCGCGCTCGCCGTCGCGCATCGAATCCCGGGGCACGATACGCGCGAGCGACTCGATCGCCGCCGCGTGACCGCATACGGCGTCGAGCAGTGCAGGGCCATCGCCGGCGATCGAGGTGGCAACGAGCTCCGGGAAAGCAAGCTGCGCCGCATCGTCCCCGATGCTCCACGCGCGAAGCTCGCTCGCGGTCGGATGACGGCCGGTGGCCAGGGCGTCTTCCATCGCACGCGCGCGCTGGAGCCGGCGCACCAACCCCGCGCGAAGCGCCGCATGGCTCGATGCCCAGAGCCGCGCGAGGGTGAACGACACCAGCGCGCCGCCATCACCTCCATCGCTCGGCGGAACCGGCGACGGCAGCGAGATGATCGCGTCCAGCAGATCGTCATCGCCCCCAATGGCGAGCCAGTGCGGCGGGCCGAGCGCCGGGAGCTCGTCGGCCGCGACATCCTCTCGCTCACGGCGGATGACGTGACCGCCCAACTCCGTTTCATCGATGGCCCACGCGCGCGCGCCCAGAAACAGGGCGATGAGGGCGCGGAGATCGCGCGTGCTGTTGTGCACGGGGGTCGCGGTCAGGAGCAGCAGCTGCGCGCCGGAAAGCCCGCGGGCGAGATGACGGTACCGAGCCGTGTGCGTCGATCGGGCGTGGTGTGCCTCGTCGAGGATCACGAGATCGTGGCGACCCTCGGGCATTGGCCGGCGGCTCAGCGCCTCGTACGAACGGAACTCGGCACGCACCCCTGTCTGTGCGCACGACTGCGCCCACATTGCGCGCAGCGCGGCCGGCGCGACGACGAGCGGGTCGTGCGCGTCCGCGGCGACGGCGAGCGCGACGAACGTCTTCCCCAGCCCCACATCGTCCGCGACCAGCGCGCCGCCGTGCTCGGCGAGCGCCGTGCGAGCTCGCGCGACGGCCTCGCGTTGATGCGGTCGCAACGTGACGCTGCCTAACGCCACGGCGGGTTCGGGCTCGAGCCACCGATGCGCGATGACCGATCGAACCCCGGCGGCGGGGAGAAACGTCAACGGCCGATCCATGCCAGGAGGGGCTCGAGGTCGGTGACGCGAAGGCGATATGCGCGGGCAACGGCGTGCAGGATCTGATCATCATCCGGCTCGGAATCTCCGGCGGCGCGCTCCGCCAACGGAGCGAGCATGCGCCGGGCACGATCCCAATCGCGTGGGATGGGAAGGAAGGCCACCGTCCATCCGAGGTACCGCCGATAACCGCCGCGTGCCGGCTCCGCGATCGAGTTCAGCCAGGCGGCAGCGAGCGGAGAGTTCATCAGCGCCGCCAGTGCGTGCGCGTCATCCTCTCGATCACACGAGACCACGTAGCAACTGTTGAGCGGAACGGATGGGTTACCCGATGGCAGCACGACGGCGCGCGGCACCCGTCCCATGTCCGCCCACACGACTCGGGGGCGCCGAGAGTCGGCGGCCGCGGTGCGGAAGAGCGCCCACCAGCACGAGCCTCGCGCGTCGGTCCGCGCTGCGAGGCGAGGACGCCACCGCTCCAGCCACCGGCGGGCTCGCGGAGGCAGCTGCATCAGCGGCCGTCCGTCGGGTGCATGCGTCCACACGATCGACTCCTGGCTCGCCGCGAGACGCCAGCGTGTGAGATGCTCGCCCCGCACCACCGGTCGCAGCATCGATTCTTCGATCGGCGCGTCCGCGGCGCGCACGATGAACGCCTCGTTGCAGCCGCACTTCACGCCGAGCATGGGGCGGCCGAGCGGGGTTTCGTGGAGGGGGACGCCGGCGTGGCGAAGGCGGTCGAACGCGTCGCGCGCCGGCGGCGGAAGCACGAGCCACGGCGCGGCGTCATCGGTCTCGATGCTCAACGCCGCACGAGCCAGCGCCCACTGGATCGTGTCGTCGCGGCGGCGGATTGCGATCGTGACATCGCCGGGTCCGACGGTGCGTCCTCGTCGCGCGACGAGGAGCGACGGGTACGCTGCCGCGTCGAAGGCACCCGGAAATTCCGACCAGTCCTCTAGCGCGATCACCGTACCCCGCTCGGCGAGGAAACGGCGAACTCCGCCGCCGGCGAGCGAGTGCCAGAGCTTGGACGGGAGGAGGAGCGCCAACGGTGCGCCGTCGCGGAGCAGCGATACGGATCGCTCGACGAACAGCGCGGCGAGATCGACTTGCGCGGCAAACCCGTGGCCGGCGCGAGCGGCTTCGGCTCCGTGTTCCCACGATGCTCGCGCGAACACGGAATACGCGGCTCGCAGCCGCTGTCGCTGCTCCACCGGGATACGATGCAGACGAACCCACGGTGGATTGCCGACGATCGCGCCGAATCCTCCGCGTGCCGCCGCGTCGGGAAAGTGCGTCGCGAAGGAGAAGGGAAGCGCGCCGCCGTGCATGAGCGTCCTGCGCGCCGCGCGCAGCTCGCGCGAGCGGAGCCGCAGCGCCTGCGCCTCGGCGCGCTCCAATGACGTTGGAGCGTACCGCTCGCCAAACAGGTCGCGACCGCGCCACGCAGAGAGAAGCGCGCGACGACTCGCGGCGCAGCGCACGATGGCGGCGTCGAACACGGCCCGAGCGTGTGACCGCTCGGCGCGATCGAGCTCACGCTCGAGCGTGCGCTTCCGCGATCCCGACGCACGTGCGTAGCGGGCGCGCAACCGCGCGATGCGCGGACCGCCGGGGACGATGGCGACGTCGAACGCGGAACCGGCGAGTGCGTCGCCCACGCGAATGTGGCGATCCAGATTGGGGAGTGGCGGCACGCGAAGCGGATCCGCCTCGTCGTGCTCGATGACGACGGCAAGCCAGAGGCGGAGCTCGCACAGCCACACGGCGGTGGGGTTGATGTCCACGCCGAAAATGGACCGCGTGAGCAGCGTACGGCGGATGCTGACGGCGTCGCGCGAGTCTCCGCAATGGAGGAGCACCGACGTCAGCTCCTCCAGCGCATGCACGAGAAAGGCGCCTGACCCGCAGGCGGGATCGAGCACCGTCAGGTCGTGCACCCGATGGCGCAACACCGTCGCCGCGGCGGCGTCGACCATGCGGCCATCGAGCGCAGCTCGAACGTCGGTGTCGGAGAGTCCCGGTCCCATCAACGCTTCCGACAGTGCCGCGCGTGTGGTTCGCGAGACGAGGGCATGCGGTGTGTAGTACGCGCCGCTCGCGCGGCGGTCTCGTGAGGCCATCAGCGATTCGAATGCCTTCCCGAGCATTTCGGGATCGACGGCTGCGTCCGACCACACGCCGTCGTCCTCGCGCGCGGTGAAGCGATAGCGCGAGAGGAGCTCGTCGAAGACGCGCGCGAGCGCATCATCGGGGAATCGCAGCGTTCGATGGCGTCGTTCGAGCGCCGAACGCGCGAACAGTCCGCCATTGAGGAACGGGATCGTGCCGAGCGCGCGAGCGGCGTTGGCGCGTCGGTGCACCGGGGTGTTGAGCGTGCCGAAGAACAGCGGAAGCAGCAGCCGTTGGTGCGCGCCGCCTGCTCGGCCAGCGCACGTCTCGAAGTGTCGGGCAAGGAACCGACGATCGCCGTCGAGCCACCCCTTCGTCTCGAGAAAGGAGAGGAAGAGCATCCGCGACAGCCAGAGCAGGGCAATGTCGCGGCGATCGTCCCCGTCCGCGCGCGTCGATGCGCCATCCGCGAGCCGCGTCACGACGCCCTCGAGAGCGCGATAGAAGCGGCGGGTCAGCGCGTCTCGACCGAGGACGTCGACCCAGCGCGTGTGGGTCATCACGTCGTCGCCGTCGGTCGCCGTGGCGACCGCGCACAGTGTTTCGGCGTCACTCGGCACCACGTGACGGCGGTCGACGGTGAGCGCGGCGACCCGCGGTCGCGCACGGTCGGCGGTCCAGGTGGCAATGGTCAAGGCACTTCCTGCGCGCTCGAGCGCGAGGACCAGCCACAACAAGTGTGGTGCTCGAGCGGTTAGGCGCGCGGCGGTAGTGGCGACGCGCTCACGCAGCGGTGTGCCGCGCGGCCACTCGAGAAGCAGGAGGCGAAGCGCACCGGCGCCGCCGATGATTCGCGCGCCGGTGGCGCCCACGAGCCCAAGCGACTCGCGCGCGTCGTCGGCGATCGGGAGTGCCGGCCCGGTGCATCCGATGGCACGCGCAATGGCGGGCAGATGGTCGAGTGTGGCGGCGCCGGTGAGCAGATCGGCGGCTGTGCGCGTGGAGAGCACGCGCCACGGTAGAGCGGTGCCGCGAAACCACCGGCATCGGGGGAATGCGCGTGGTCACGAAAATGGAACTCCCCGGCCACCCATACAGGCGCGACCGGGGAGGTTCCACTCGGAGGTGGAAGCAGATGTGCTTCCATTCCGTTCGACACCGATCGCCCGAAAAAGGTTCCCCTACCCGATCCGGTACTCCCGCTGCTTCCACTCGACCCGCCGCCCGCGGGCGATAGCCCGGAGAAAGATGTAAGCGACCAGCAAGTTTCCCAGCGGCGCCAGGACAGCGTACCAGGGGCGGCGCGTCATCGCCCAGTAGACGAGGACCCACCATCCAAGCAGCGCGAGGCTGGCCACAACGCTCCACAGCAATGCGCCTTCGGAGACCAGTCCAGTGGCCGCGAGCGCCAGCCCCACAACCGGCGCGAGCCAGAAGATGACGGGGCTCAAGAGGAGTGCTGGAAAGATCACGCGCCAGATCCTGCCCGGGGGGAGGGTTTCGACACCGCCTGCATAGGCGTTCTTCATCCAGCCGCGGAGCAGCGCGCCGAGCGATGCGTACATGCGCGTGGACAGTTGGTGAAGTCCCAGGATGAGATGCACCCGCATCCCGCGACTCCGCGCGCGCATCGCCAATGCGAGATCCTCGGCGACCTTCCCCTTCACGCTGGCATGACCGCCCAACGCCTCGTACGACGATCGCGGAAAGAGCATATACTGACCGTTCGCGATCACGTCTTCCGGGCGCTTCGCGCGCGAGACGATTTCGCTGCCCCCATAGCGGGCGAACAGGAGTGCAAAGATCTGTGGCTGGAGCAAGCGCTCCCAGAAGGTGCCGAGCTCCTGAGCTCCCGCGACGGAGAGCAGATCGGCCTTCCGTTCCATGAGGGCGCGCACCGATCGAACGTGGAGATCGGGGGCGTGGACGGTATCGGCGTCGGTGAAGCACAGCACCTGGCCGCGCGCGAGTGAGGCGCCGTGCGCGCACGCCCACTGCTTGCCGAGCCAGCCGGGCTCGAGCTCCGGGACGCGGACGACACGTACGCGCGCATCGCCGGCGCTCGCCTCACGAGCGAACCGCGCCGTGTCGTCCGTGGAATGATCATCAACGACGATGATGTCGAGTGCCGGGTAGGTGGATGTGATGAGCGACGCGACGCATCGTCCAATGTTGGTCGCCTCGTTTCGCGCCGGGACGATCACGCTCAGCGGCGGCACGTCAGGCGGTGGTGTGTCGGAGTACTCGTCGAGATGCCGCGACTGCGTGGCACGCCAGACCATGACGAGCACTGCCGCGACCCACGGCGCCGCCGCGAGCAGCGGCGCCCACATCACGAGATCGTGGCTCCGGGCAGGCGCGCAGTGGTGGGCGTCTCGGGGACGACGGTAACCGCGTCCGGCCGAAAGCGCGTGAGAATCGTGGCGACGGTCATGTGTCCGGTGACGTTCGTCCCCGTGCGAAACATGTCGGGGATGGTATCGATGCTGAGGAGGATCCCGATGCCTTGCACGGGAATGCCGGCGGCCACG
>DASRHU010000296.1:0-4535 GCA_035650335.1 Gemmatimonadaceae bacterium
TAGATGCGAACCGACACGTACGTCGCCTGACGCAGACTCTCGAACAGGCGCCGCACCGCCTTCTGCTGCGCGAGCTGCTCGCGAATCTGCTGTCGGAACTCCGCCAGCGATGGCTCGCGCTCCGGCTCGGCACTGGTGAGCTCGAGCACCACGAACTTCGGCACGTCGCGCGCCGCGTCGTCGATTTCGAAGGGGTCGACGATGTCTCCCGCCTGGTGCCCCTCGATCGCCTTCTGATACGGCTCGGGGAGCTGATTCCGCGGGAAGGGATTCGGGATGCTGCGCTCCTCGATGGGGTCGTGGTACTTCGCGACGAGCGAGTCGAACGACGCGCCCGCGCGCCACGCCGCCATCACCGAGTCGGCACGCGCTCGAGCGGAGGCCACGTCGGCGGAATCGAGCGCGGGACGAATGAGGATGTGTCGCGCCTTGACTTCGGCGGGCTGAACGCGATCGACCTTCGCGATGTGGAATCCGAAGGACGTCTCGAACACGGGGCTCACCTGTCCCGGCCCCATGCGGAAGATCACGTACTCGAATTGCGGGACGAGCCCTTCGCTTCCGCCACCGCGCCGGCGCCATCCGAGATCGCCGCCCGTCTCTCGTGAGGCGGGATCCATCGATTCACGCTTCGCGATCTGCTCGAAATCGCCGCCGCGACGAATTTCGACGAGCAGGGATTCCGCCTTGATCCGCGCCGCCTCGCGCGCCTTCTCCGACGGCTGCACCGCCATCACGATCTGGCGGAACGTCACCGTCGCCGGAAGACGCGGAACCTGTCCCTTGTTCTCCTCGAAGAACTTCTCGACCTCCGGCTCGCTGACTGGGGCCGGCGGGAGCTTCCCCTCCTGGCGCAGCTTCTGGAGGAGCCGCTCCTGCAGTGCGCTGCGGCGCTGCTCGTCCATCAGCCAGCGCCGATACTCCTCCGGCGATCCGAAGCCGGATCGGCGCAGGAGGTCACGGAACTGCTCCTCCGTCGGGAACTGCCCGCGCACCTGCCGCATGCGCTGCTCGACAGCGCTCGTGAGCTCGGCGTCCTCGACCACCACGCTGTCCTGACGCGCGCGCTGCACGAGCAGCTCCGTCTCGACGAGCCGCTCGATGATCTGCCGCGCGAGCGCGAGCTGCTCAGTGGTGTCGCTCGGGAGCTCGCGACCCTGCGCGCGCATGACGTTGATCTCCTCGAGCACATCGCTCCAGAGGATCACCTCGTTGCCGACGACCGCGACCACGCGATCGATGGGCACGGTCTCAGGCGCCTGCGCGCGCAGGCTTCCGGCGCCGGCGAGGGCGAGCGCGGCCAGGATGACGAATCGTCTCATGCCCACTCGTACCCCGCCGAACGCGACCGGGTTTCCGTCACGGCTGTGGCGTCGTCGGCTGCTGCCCACCGCCCTGAGGCGCGGCGCCGCCCTGCTGTTCCGGTCCCATTGGAACCTGCGACTGCGGCCTCGCCGCGGCTCGTGTCGAATCACGCGCGACGCGGATACGCCGCGCACGCTCGAGCGCGCGCTCGACGCCGGCGTTGGCGATCTTCCACTCGTACGTGTCACGCAGGAGCTCCGACACCTCACTCGGGATGGGAACGAACTGCGCCTGGTTCGCGAGGAGGCGAGTGAGGTACGCCTCGATGCGGGCCGCGGCGAGACGCTCGCGCTCCCCCTCGGTCTTCGCGCTGTCCGAGAGCTGATTGGGGGCGACGCCGAGCTGGGTCCACGCCTGGCCAATGACCTGCGCGAACGTCGTGCGGAGCTGCGCCAGCTGCTGAGGATCCATCGGGACCTTCGCGCTGTCGGCGGCGTGCAGGATGAGCTCGTTGCGAATCATGTTCTTCACGAACTGCCTGACGATCGAATCCGGCGCCTGCTGAATCACCTGCTGCACCTGCTGCCGCTGCGGGAACATGCGCACCCAGCGGCCGAACTTCGCCGCGGTGAAGTCTCCGATCTTCGTCGTCGCCATCACCGTCTTGTCGTCGGCGTGCCCTTCGAGATCGGCGACGACCGCGCGGGCGACGACCGGCGCATCGTCCTTGATCTTCACGTTCGCGCCGGCCTCGAGGTTGGCGACGAAGGTGCTGTCGGCCACCTGCGTCGCGCGACGCTGCATCGCCTCGCCGATCTCACCGCGCACCTCCGAGTACGGCGTGCGGCGGATGATGTGATAGCCGAACTGTGTCTCGACGAGCGGTGAGATCTGTCCTGGCTGGAGGCCGAGGACGGCCTGCTCGAACTCCTTGACCATCGCACCGCGCGGGAAGAGTCCGAGGTTGCCGCCCTGGTTCTTCGCCGTGGGATCGTCGTTCGTCTGGCCGGCGACCTGCGCGAAGTTCGCGCCCGTCACGCGGGCCCGGGTGGCCTCGGCGCGCCGGCGAACGGAATCCTTTTGCGCGGCCGACATCGTTGGCGTCGTGCGGAAGAGGATGTGCCGCGCCGCCAACACCTCACCCTGGCCGTATCGTGCCTCGTTGGTCGCCGAATCGTGCTTCGGCGCCGCGGCAAGCATCCGATCATGGAAAGCGTTGACTCGCGCCTCAGCGATCATTGGCCAGAGCACCTTGTCGAGACGCGTCGTGTCCTTGAGCGAGTCACCAGCGGCGGCAGCGTGGCCGAGCAGCTGGTAATCGACCCAGAGGCCGGAGAGGGTGCGCGCGAACTCAGGGGTGACCGGGAAGTCGGTGTTGCCGATCATCTCGGCGAGCCGCTCGACGGAGAGCTCCTGGTCTTCGGCACGAGCGGCGACATCGACGTGGGCGGTGAGCGCTTCCTTGAAGCCCTCGCACGCGGCAAGCGTGAGGGCAGCCGAAACGACGGCGATCAGCGAACGATTCATCGGGAGATGGAACTCCGAAGTTGTGGGGACGACCTGGGACTCGGCGAACGGTCCCGATCCGCGAGGAGACTGCCGAGGGCGCGGACGAGCCCATCGAGAAGCGAGGCGCCTCCCTGCCGCGTGAGCTTGAGCGACAACGGGTGCGAGCGCTTCACTTCCGCCTGAAACTGCACATCGTGAAAGGCCGCGGTGAGCCCCTTGAGGCGCGGCACCGCATCCTCACGAAAGGTAATACGCGCTTCTTCGCCGCGCACCAGGACGGATGCCGCCCCGAGGTGAGCGCCGAGGATGCGCAGCTTGGCCGCGCCGAGGAACGCTTGCGCCGGGGCGGGCAGCGGCCCGAAGCGGTCGCGCATCTCGTCGCGGAGCGCGTCCACCTCGCCGATATCGGACATCGTCGTCAGGCGCCGATAGACGTCGAGCTTGGCTTCCTGAAGCGGCACGTAGTCATCCGGGAGATACGTCGGCGCATCCATCGAGACGTCGGCCGGGACGAGCTTCGGCGCCCCCTCACCACGCAGGAGCTGCTTGACGGTCTCGTCGAGCATGCGCAGGTAGAGATCGAACCCCACCGCCTGCACGAAGCCGGACTGCTCCGGGCCGAGGAGATTGCCGGCGCCGCGAAGCTCGAGGTCCTTCAGGGCAACGCGATACCCCGAGCCCAGCTCGGTGTGGTGCTCGAGCACCTGGAGACGGCGCTCGGCGTCGTCATCCACCGCGTCCGGAACGAGCAGGTAGCAGTACGCACGTCGATGCGAGCGACCGACGCGCCCCCGCAGCTGATAGAGCTGCGCGAGGCCGAACCGATCGGCGCGATTCACGAACATCGTGTTCGCGTTCGGCACATCCAGTCCCGACTCGACGATCATCGTGGAGACGAGGACGTCCACCTCGCCGGCGACGAACTTCCGCATCACCTCTTCGAGGTCGCGCTCGCGCATCTGCCCGTGTCCCACCGCCACGCGCGCGCGCGGCGCGAGGCGTCGAACGTGATCGGCCATGGCCTCGATCGTGTCGATGCGGTTGTGCACGAAGAACACCTGGCCACCGCGATCGACCTCGCGCGCGATCCCCTCCTCGATGAGCCCCTCGTCCCAGGGCTCCACGAAGGTGAGCACCGGCGACCGGTCCCGCGGCGGCGTCTGGATGAGCGTCATGTCACGCAAGCCGGCGAGCGACAGGTGCAACGTGCGCGGAATCGGCGTGGCGGTGAGCGTGAGAACGTCGGTCGCGAGACGGAGCTGCTTCAGCTTCTCCTTGTGCTTGACGCCGAACCGATGCTCCTCGTCGACGACGATCAGACCGAGATCGCCGAAGCGAACGTCCTCGCTGAGGAGTCGATGGGTTCCGATCACGATGTCGACTTTCTTCGATTCCAGATCCGCCAGGAGACCAACCTGCTCCTTCGGAGTCTGAAAGCGCGAAAGAGTCTCGACGCGAACGGGAAAATCGGCGAGGCGTTCGGTGAAGGTGCGCCCGTGCTGCTCGGCGAGAATGGTCGTCGGGACGAGCACCGCGACCTGCTTCTCCGACTGAACGGCCTTGAAGGCGGCGCGGACCGCGACCTCGGTCTTGCCGTACCCCACGTCGCCGACGAGCAGGCGATCCATCGGTCGCTCGGTCTCCATGTCGCGCTTCACTTCCTCGGTCGCGCGTCGCTGATCGGGCGTGTCCTCGAAGAGGAAGGACGACTCGAGCTGCCG
>DASRHU010000297.1:0-12028 GCA_035650335.1 Gemmatimonadaceae bacterium
TCCTCGGCCGCCCGTATCAAGTCGGCGACGAGGCTGGCGTCGGTGAGCCACACGGCGGAGTTGCCGCTTCTCGACGCACCGCGCAGCGTTCTCGAGGCAGAGTCGCGGGTGACGGTGAAGCGCTCACGCTCGGCGGTGCGAAGGCCGGCGTCGAAGGCGATTCCGACGCCGGGCTTCCCCTTCACCCAGTGATACCCGTAGAGCGGCAAGCCGGCGACCACTCGTGAGGCACCCACCTCACCCACGACGCGCGATAGATTGCGCGCGACCCAGTCGGGCGCCGAGATCGGACCCGGTTGCGAGCCCGCCCAGTGCTGGTCGTAGAGCATCACCAGCACGTGGTCCACCACCTTCACCAGCTCACGCGTCGGGTACGCGTCGTCAGGCTCGGCCGGGATCGCGATGGCGATCGTCGTCACGCCGTGCGCCCTGGCCGAATCGGCGATTGCGCGAAGTACCGTCATCTGTGACGGCAGATCGCTCGCTTTCAGCGTCTCGAAATCGAGCACCAGGCCGGCGTACCGCGTGGAGTCGGCATGCCGCGCGATTCGGCTGGCGACCCTCCCCAGACGGGCGCGGTCGCGACCGAGCGCGCGGATCGAGGCCGCATGGAAGCCCTGCCCATGCCAGGATGTCACCAGCGCGAACCGCTGCGTTGTCCCCGTGGCGAGCCGGATCGTGTCCGGATATGGGGACGGAAGCAGGGGCTCGCCGGTGAGACTATCGAGCGCGATCCATCCCGTCACCGCCACATCGAGGCTCGCCGCGTTCGCGCGAAGGCTCGCGTCGCTGCGCGCATCCCACGGTCCGGTGAAGGCCCAGAACGACTTACGCTCCTGCACACTTCCGCCGAGCGCTGCGCAGGCGACCAGGACCAGAAAGACAAGGACAATCGATGTGAACCGCCGCATGAGGGCACGCCACTTGAAAGAGTGGAAAGGCTCCGGAATAAGCTATCACCGTGCCAGGCTGCTACGCGGGCTAATGTCAACCGACGATCCGTTCTTCGACGGCGCCTTTCCCAGCGGGATTGAGCCGCTCGATGCTCTTCTCGGGGCGCTCGTCCCCGGCCGCATTCATGTGATCTGCGGCACAACCGGCACCGCGAAGACCATCGCGGCGCTCCAGTTCGTGCATGCGGCCGTCGAGGAACGCTCGACGGCGCTGCTGCTCACACAGGATGACGCGGCCGACATCGCCGCGCTCGGACGCTATCTGGGACTCCGTCTCGGCGATGCCGTTCGCGGGGGACAGCTGACGATTCTCCGCTGTCGGCCCGACTTCGCGCGACGCTATCGTCAGGCCGCGGAGCCCGATGTCGTCTTCGGCGAGCTGCGCTCCCTCGTGGGATGGAAGCTGCCGACCCGAATCGCCGTCGATTCCGTCGCGCCGTTCCTCGAGGTGTCTCCGACATCGAGCGCGCCGGTCGCGCAACTCGCGCGATGGCTCGAGTCCACGGGCGCGACCTCGCTGGTGACGTATCCGGGCGATCTCGCGCGCGCCGACGACCTGCGCGCCGATGCGCTCGTGCAGCGGGCGGCGGCGGTCGTGCGCTTCAACGCGCATAGTGAGCGCGGCCGGCGCATGGAGGCGTTGAAGACGCGCTTCTCCGGCGCCTCACGAGCGCCAATCGAGTTTCGGCTGGAAGGTGGTCGAGGCATCGTGATGGGCGGTGAGGGGCTCCGGCTGGCGACGAAGGCATCCGCGTGATTCGCGATCGCTACGCCATGCTCTTCAGCCTCGGCATCGTCATCCTGACCGCCGGGGCGGCGTACGCCTACAGCCAACTGGGGGCGACTCGCGAGCGTATCCCGCTGGTGTTACCGCCCTCGAGTGGAGAGCCGGTGAAGGTCGGCGTCGATCGCGCCATTGAGCCATCACCTGACGACTATCGCCGCTTCGCGGCGGAAGACGCTGCATGGCGCCGCAAGCACGCGCGTCTGTTGAGCGCCGAGGAGTATCGCGCGCGCGGTGATTGGCGAACCCCGGAGCGCCAGGCGCTCGACGATCGTGTCTTCGCGCTGACGAAGCGCGGTGAGAACACCAAGGCGATCGCCGAGCTCGAGCGCTGGGTCGCTACACACCCACGTGACAGCGAGGCGTTGCTCGACCTCGCACGCCTCACGAATCAGGTGGGGCGCAACGCCGAGTCGGTGCGATGGTACCGCGAGGTGCTCGCGGTCAAGGAACGCGAGCGGTGAGGCGGGCGGCAACGGCGCTCCTGCTGCTCGCACTCGTGCCGGCGGCGCTCGGCGCACAGCGTCGACCGGGCGACACGCGCAGGATCCGCGCGGAGTACGCCGCGGTGCTTCTCCAGTCGAAGCGATATGATGAGGCCATCACCGAGTATCGGCGGCTCGTCACGGCTGACCCGAATCGTTTCGAGTATCGCCTGGGGCTGGCGCGAGCGCTCGCATGGTCGAATCACCATCGCGAAGCCGAGGCACAGCTGGCTCGACTGCGCGCGGTGCGCCCCGGCAACTCCGAGGTGGCACAGCTCACCCGCACCGTTCGCGCCGCGTTCGATCCGTCGTCGCGCGAAGCGAAAGCGTGGGTGGCGAGCGACCCCGGCCATCTGCCATACCGCATCCAGCTCGCGAGAGCGTACGCGCGCGAGGGGCAGTCTCGTGAGGCAGCCGAGCAGTTCGCCCTCGTCTTCCGCGGTGGCGTCCGCGACGATCTCGTTCGCGAAGCCGCGGCGGCCAATGCCGATGCGAAGCGTTTCACGGTCGCGCTCCCCTTGTATCGGCGTGCTGTCGCGCGGGCGCCGTCCGACACCGCCTTGCGCCACGACTACGCGCGAGTGCTCTGGTCATCGCGCGACCGCGCCGCCGCCCTCGCGCAGTACGACACGCTGCTCTTGCTCTCCCCATCGCCAGCCTGGCTCGTCGAGCGGGCGAGGCTGCGCATCGCGATCCGCGACCGCGCCGGTGCGGAGCGTGATCTCGCATCGGCGATCGCCATGCGGCCGACCGCGGAGGCGTATCTCGTTCGCGGCGAGCTGCGGCGGTGGGAGGGACAGCTTGGCGCCGCGCGCGCGGAGTACGAGCGTGCATTGCAGCTCGCGGGGAACGATGAGACCGCTGACGAGATTCGCGACCTCATCGCGCTCGTCGAGCGCGAAGCGCGCCCATCGCTTGGCGCCGCGCCCGAGGGCGACGCACCCGGCTGGACGGCGCGGGCCGAGCTCGCGTCCGACAACACCGGCTTTTCCTACCTGAGTGGCGGCGGGCGATACGGAATCCCGATCGGCCGGCTCGCCGCGGCGAGCATTGGGGTCGAGCAGCGTCGCGTCGCGGCCAGGTCCGGACTGCATTCGCGCGAGACCTACGGATTCGGCGGCGACCTCGGTGCCACGATCGGTTTTCCATTCGCGCGCATCAGCGTTCGCGCGGGCGCGCTGCGTCATGGGGGTGCGGCCACCGCCGGGTACGGCGGCGTCGGCGCCATCGGATGGTGGCGAGGGTGGCGCGCATCCGCCGAGCTCAAGCGTGAGCTCGCGTATCCTCACCTCATGACGGCGAGCGTGCTGGCGGGCAGCGGCGCTCCAGAGGGCGAAGGGGTGAGCGAGTCGGTCATGGCCACGCGCCAGATCTACAGCGTCGCGGGCTCGGCGGGGGTGATCGACTTCGGCATCGTCGCCGACCTCATGCGGCTGAGTGACGGCAATACCCGCCCCGCGATCACGACGACCGTTCGCTACCCGCTCGGCGAAGAGGTGGCGGCGTTGTACGTCGGGAGCGATCTGCGGTTCCGCGAGCGCAGCGCCCTGTACTGGGATCCGCAGCATTACGCCGCCCATTCGTTAGGTCTCGAGGCGGCCGCGCGTCGGGATCGGGGCGTGTCGTATGTGGCGAGGATCCTGAGCGGCGTGGCGCGAAGCACCCAGCCTGGACCCGACCCGCAGATCGAGGGCATGACGACACAGTATGCCTTTCACGCGGCCGCCGAAGGTGAGGTGATGTATCGCGCGCCCGGGTGGGAGATGGGGCTGGGCGCGTGGTACGGGCGTGGGCGTGAGGGAGGCTATCAGCGCCGGGGCGGCAGCGTGCGCGTTCGGCTCGGCCACTGATGCTCACACGCCGACAGCTCGCCCACATCGCCCCGATCGCGATCGTGCTGTTCGTGATCGGGACGGCGATCTTCTGGCTGCACGCGCGATTCGCGATCGAGACGGAGAGCGGGGTCCTGCGGATCGGCGTCACCTTCCTGCTCGCGTTCCTGATCCTGCTGGTCGCCCGCTACGTCGTGCTGCTCTGGCTGAGCTATCTGCATCATTTGAGTACTCGTCAGGCACGTAGCGGGTATGCAGTGGATGCATCGGTCTCGATCCTCGTGCCCGCCTACAACGAAGGGCGCGTGATCGAGGCGGCCATCGCCAGTCTGCTCGAGCTCGACTGGCCGTCGTTCGAGGTGATCGTCATCGATGATGGCTCGACGGATGACACCTACGAGCGCGCATCGAAGCTCGAGGGGACGCACGGCGGCGCGACCGTCCGCGTTCTGCGGAAGCCCAACGCGGGGAAGGCCAGCGCGCTCAATACGGGGCTGGCGGCGGCGTCATCGCCGTTCATCCTCTGCATGGATGCCGACTCGCGGCTCAGTCGCGACACGCTTCGTCTGGCGATGCGACACTTCACGAATCCTCGCATCGGCGCCGTGGCGGGGAACGTGAAGGTGGTCAACCGCGGAACGCTGTGGACGCGGCTTCAGGCGCTCGAGTACATCCAGGGACTGAACCTTCCGCGCCGCGCGCAGGGTTTTCTGCGGGTGGTGAACATCATCCCGGGCCCGATTGGTGTCTTTCGGCGTGATGCGCTCGTGCGCGTCGGCGGCTACGACACCGACACCTTCGCGGAAGATGCGGACCTGACGATCAAGCTGCTCGGCGCGGGGTGGCAGATCGTGTACGAGGACGGTGCGATCGCGTGGACCGAGGCGCCGGAGACGGTGCACGATCTTCTCAAGCAGCGCTATCGCTGGACGCGCGGGATTCTGCAGGCGCTGCGCAAACGCGGCGACTGGCTCGCGCGCCCGCGTGGCGACACCGCCGTCTGGATCTCCCTGCAGGCGCTTCTCTTCGAGGCGATCGTGTGGCCGGTGGTGAACGTGATCGGCAACATGCTCTTCGCGATCGCCGCGCTCGCGCTGGGCGCCGCGTCGATGGTGCTGCACTGGTGGCTGCTGCTGACGATGCTGGACCTCGCCGCCGCGCTGTACACGGTGGCGATGGAGGAGGAGGACATTTCCCTCGTCCCGCTGGCGATCCCCTACCGTTTCTTCTTCATCACGTTGATCGACGTCGCGAAGATGTCCGCGACCGTCGAGGAGTTCGCGCACGTGCGGATGACGTGGGGGAAGCTGGAGCGGGTGGGGGCGCTGTGAGAGGTAGTCGAGGTCGTCGAGGTCGTCGAGGTGATCAAGGAACTTCCTCGATCGCGCTTCACCTTGACGACTTCCCCTCGACAACCTGGACGACCTGGACAACCTCGACAACCTGGGGTTCATGACCATCGACAATCTCTTCTCCACGATCATTCTCGTCGCCTTCCTCGTCACGATCTTCCTCGCGATGGGGAGCTATGGCGCATACCGGTGGCGTGAGTCGCGGCGGCCGAAGGAGGAGACGCGGCCGGAGGGCGATGAGCCCATCTACTTCGAGCGTGTCACGCTCGGCACCGAGGACGATGCGGCGTCGCGGTAACGTCCGTTGGATCGTGGCCGGGAGCGTCGCGATCGTCGGCCTCTCAATCGCCCTCGCGGCGCGCGGGGAGCGAACGCCCCGCGCTTCGTCAGGCACCCGACGATTCGCGGGAGCGACGACCGTGATCCCAATGCCGTCGATCCTCGCACCGGCGAGGCTGTCATCGCCGGTGCGCGTAGCGGTGGTGAACGACCCCGCGGCGGCGTCGTACTTCACAAAGCGTGCGTCATACGACTCCATCGTGAATCGATGGAAGGAGACGCTGCGCGCGACCGGCGCCAGCGTCGCCGTGGTCGCGCCGGCGGACATCCGCGAGAGTGGTGCTCGCGTGCTCGTCATTCCGTCGGCGCACTGCCTGTCGGTCGCGACTCGTGAGGCGATCGACGGCGCCGTTCGCAGCGGGCAGGGGCTGATCGTCAGCGGCGCGATCGCGACCATGGATGCGCGATGCCGCCCGATCGGGTATGGACTGCTCGTCGCCCTCACCGGCGCAGCCCGGGTCGACACGCTCGAAAAGCGCGACATCGCGTACGTCACATTCCCGAGCGGAGGCGCGCTGGCCACCGACGTACCACCGGGCACGCGCCTCGAGCTGGATCCGGCGCCGTACGTCGCCGTTCGCCGTCCCGGGCGCGATGGGTTCTTCTCGTCATTCACGCTGCGTCCTGATCCGGCGCGCGACATACCGCTCATGGATGGCGCGGTGGTGCGATCGCGATACGGGCGCGCCCGCGTCGCCTGGTGGAGCTTCGAGCTGACGAGGGTCAACGATCTTCCATGGGACCGGTCGATCGTCCAGCTCCTCGTCCGGAACGCCGTCGCCTGGACTGCTCGACTTCCGCTGGCCGAGGCGGAGCCGTGGCCGAACGGGAAGGTGGCGGCCGCCGTCTTCGCGCAGGATGTCGAAGACCAGTTCTCCAATGCCCGATTCGCGCTCGATTCACTTCGGGCCGCGGGCGTTCCGGGGACGTATTTCCTCACCTCGGAACTCGCCCGGCGTCACGAGGGCCTGACGAGGGCGATCGCCGAGCAGGATGAGATCGGCACGCACAGCGAGAACCATCGCCTGCTCGGCGGCGAGCCGCTGGACGTGCAACGCCGTCGCCTCGCGATCACACAGGTGCATCTGCGCGACCTGCTTGGCTTCCCGGTCGATGGGCTGCGCCCGCCCGAGGAGCAGTTCGACACCGCGACGCTCGCCGCATGGCGCGAGGCGGGCGGCAGGTACGTGTTCGGCGCGAACAACTCGCGCACCGCGGCACCCGAGCTGCTTCGCATCGGCAAGGACACGATGGTGCTGCTCGGCCGCGCGAACGTGGACGACTTCGACGCCGCGAGCCTGGCGTCACGCGGGTCGCTCGACGAGGTCGTCAAGGAATACCTCGGCGAGTACCAGAAGGTGCGAGCGCTCGGAGGGCTCTATCTCCTGAGCTATCACTCGCAATGGTTGGCGCGCCCAGAGCTGGTCCCCGCGCTCGCCCGGATCGCCCGCCGCGTCCGGGCCGACACCGCCGTGTGGCTCACGACGGCGAGCGACGTCGTCGAGTGGTGGCGTGCTCGCGCCGCCGTGTCGGTGCGCGCGACTCGCGTTGGCGCCCGATCGATCCGCGTCGACGTTCGCAACGCCGGTCCCGACACCACGCGCGGCCTCGTCGCCCGTATCACGCTTGGTGATGCCGAACGCGCCTCGGGTCCTCGGGTTCTCCGAAGCGAAGCCGGAACGCTGCGCTTCGCGGTCCCGCCATTGCCGCCGGGGGGAGCGCGATCCTTCAACTTCGCGCTCCGGGGCTGACGTGTGGTGCGCGTCGCCCTACTCGATCCTCGCCTTGCGGACCACCCGCCAGCCGGTGTCGCGCCTCACGAGCTGATACGCCTGCTCGATCGTGAACCGGTTGTGCACGCCCGTCGCCGGAGTGTCGTATCGCTCGGCGAAGACGTGCGTCTGCACCGAATCGCCCGACATGGCGAACACGTCGGAAAAGCGCACCACGTACCCAGGGATGTCGGCGCGGCAGATGGGGGTACGCGTCGGGGCGCGGCGCTCCGGCTGGCACTCGCCCTTGGTGGCACCGGTCGTCGCGATCGCACCGCGAACGTCGGCGCCTAACGTGCCACCCGGCCGCTCGCCGCTGTTCCGGGCGAGCATGACCGTGTCGACCAGCAGGGACAGCCCGGGGTCGAGATCGAAAGCGCCTCCCAGGGCGGCCGCGTAGATCTTCGCGCGGTCCACTGCGGAGAGCTGCGCGACCTGAAGGCCGCGCCCGCGCGCGTACTTGCTCGTATCCTCACCGCACGCGGCAAGGATGGCAAGAAAGAGAACCGTTCCGACGGAGCGTGAGTTCATCTAGGATTCGACGACTGAATGCCGGAACGGGTCATGGGCCGACGAGGCTCAGGGACCCCCTGTCGCACCTCATACCCTGCACCCATGCCAACAGCGCTCATCACCGGAGCCACGCGCGGTCTCGGACACGCACTCGCTTTCGATTTCGCTCGTGACGGATATGCCGTCTACGCAACCGGGCGAACGCTGGGCGCGCTCGAGGCGCTCGGCAAGGAGGCGCGCGAGGCGAAGCTCGACATCCGCCCGCTTCGCGCCGACGCCGCCACCGAGCAGGGAGCGGACACGCTCATCGACCGCCTCGAGAAAGACGCCGCCCAGGTGGATGTCGTGGTTCACAACGCAGGACTACTGGGTGACCGCGTCGAGCTCGCTGACTATCCCCTGGCAACGTGGGACGCCGTGATGGCGACCAACGTGCGCGGCCCGTTCCTGCTGACGCAACGACTGTTGCCGACGTTGGCGCCGAACGCCGCGCTGATTTTCGTATCGAGCGGAATCGTCGAGGGAGCGCGGCCACGGTGGGGCGCGTATCTCGTGTCGAAGGTAGCGGTCGACGCGGTGGCGTCGACGTACGCAATCGAGCTGAAGCCGCGGGGCTTCCGCGTCTTCGTCGTCAACCCCGGCCCGCTGCGTACGGTGATGCGCGCGCACGCGTTTCCGAAGGAAGATCCGGAGTCGGTCCCGGCGCCCGAGGAGCATACCAGCGTCTTCCTCTGGCTCGCGCGGTCAGGAACACTCGCGGAGACCGGGAAACGATACGAGGCCCAGGAGTTCCGGGTGCCCGGACGCGAACGACCGGCGCGTGAGCGTTGAGCTACTCGATGTTCCCCAGCGCCCAGGCCGCCATCTTCCGCACCTCGGGATCCCGATCCTCACGAAGCGCCGCCGTCAACGCTGGAATCGCGGCTGGATCCTCGATTTCCCCAAGCGCCCACGCCGCGTTGATGCGCACCCGGGCGTCGGCGTCCTTGAGCGCCCGCTCGAGCGATGGAATCGCGCGCGTGTCCTCGATTTCGCCGAGCGCCCATGCCGACGCCGCGCGTACGGATGCTTCCTGATCGCCTAACGCGCGGGTCAACGGCTCCACTGTGCTCGGCTTTTCCGCGAAGCGGAGGCCGACGGCGGCGGACTCACGGGTAACCGGGTTCGCATCACGCAGGGCGGTCACGAGTACCTCGACGGCTTCCTCGTGCTGGGTCCGACCGAGCAGGGGCGCCCCGAATCGCCGCACACAGGGATCGGGATCGCCGAGCGTCGCGCGAAGGGGTGCGATGACATCCCGCCCCTTGGGAGAGCTCGCGGCGAATCGGACCAGATCCGCTACCGCCGCACTCCGGTCACCGAATGGGACACCGGGGTCCCCGCCACGCCAGTTTCCATCCCACGACGCGCCGCGCGCGGCCAGCTCGCACAGCACCGGATTCGCGTTTCGCACGGCGGCAATCAGCGCGGCGACTTTTTCCGGATCGTTGTCGGCCGACATCGCCGGGCGCCTGCCACCGGCGGTCGCGTTCGCGAAGATGACACCCGCGCCGAACACGAGCGCCGCTATCACCCCCGATGAGACTGCTCCCCGACGCGTCGTCATTCCTCGATCCTCGGTCCTCATTCGAGTCCTACCTCTTGCCGAGAGCGCGGGCAGCGATCTTCCGCACTTCCGGGTCCGGGTCCTTCAGCAATTCGACGAGCACTTCGACGGCAGCGCCCTCGTCGATTTCCGCGAGCGCATTGATGGCGATGTACCGCACCGCGTTGTCCTGCCCCCGCGCGAGCGTCGTCAGCGCCGGCACAGCCGCGGGATCACCGATTTCACCGAGGGCGTGTGCCGCCGCCTTGCGAACTTCGCGATCTTCATCGGTAGTCGCCTTGATCAGTCCGGCCGGCGCTTCGCTGAGGTCGAGCTCGCCGAGCGCCCAGGCCGCTTTCCGCCGCACACCGACGTTCTCATCGGTTATCGCCTTCGAAAGCGCCGGGACGGCGGCGGCATTCTCGATCTCGCCGAGCGCCCACACTGCCATTTCGCGGACCTTTGGCTCTCGATCGCTGATGACGGTCGAAAGACCCTCCACCGCCTGCGCACTCTCGATCTCGCCCAGCGCCCACGCCGCCTGAGCCCGAATCTCGGCGTTCTCATCGCGCAGGAATGGCAACAGATGAGGCACCGCGTTAGGCGACTCGATCTCGCCGAGCGCCCAGACGGCGGTCTTGCGCACCTCGGGACTGGAGTCCTTGAGCGCCGCGCCCAACGCCTCCACCGCCGTGGCGCTCTCGATCTCGCCTAACGCCCAGGCGGCCGTCTTCCGGACCTCGTCGTCCTTGTCGGAGCGCAGCGCCTGAGAGAGCGCCGGCACCGCGCGCGCATCCTCGATCTCCCCGAGCGCCCACGCCGCCATGCGACGCACCTCGACGTTGTCGTCCGAGACGAGCGCACGGCTCAGCGCCTCGACGGCACGCGGATCCTCGAGACCGCCGAGTCCCTGAGCCGCCGCCAGGCGAACGGACCGATCGGCGTCACCGAGCGCGATCAACAGCCCGTTCAGCACGCGTTCGTCCGCTTCACGACCCTGCGGCTCTGGATCGGGATCGGGAGTTGGGGCCGGCTGTGGAAACTGCTCATCGAGCGTGACCGAGATGTCATCCATGGCATCCCGCGCGACGCTCTTCGCGCTTTCGAGCCCGGTCGCGACGCCGTCAACCACGCTCTGCGTGAGCCCGCCGAGATCGACACCCAGGTCGTCGAGCACGGAGCCAACGGCCTTGGTGACGCCGGTGCCCGCGCCACTCCCGGAGCCGCCATCGGCCACCGCGTCGATGTCGACGTCACCCGCCCCGCCTTCCTCGGGAGCAACCGCCTCGTAAGGCGCGGGCGTCATCGCGGCGAGCGGCATCGCGAGCGCGGCGACGAATGCGGCCATCGCGAACGAGCGCACGCGAGACGGACCCCGCCGCCGCGCCGAAGGCTCGAGGATCGCCAGCAGCCGTCCCTCGAAATCGGAAGCCTGCGCCATGGGAAGCGCCACCGCCGGCGACCGCGAGGTACCCGCGCTCCGAACGATGTCGAGGAGGTCGTCGGCGTACGATGAGGCGCGCACGCCGGCACGGATCACGAGATCGTCGCACGCGCGCTCGCATTCATCACGCAGCTTGCGCGCAGCGCGCCAGACGAGCGGATTCAGCCAGTGCAGCGCACAGGCAATGCGCGCGGTGAGGCAGGTGAGAACATCCTTGCGAAGCACATGCGCCAGCTCGTGAACGAGGACGGCGAGACGCCGCTCCTCGCTCCACGAGGTCGCCACCGGCGGAAGCACGATTGTCGGACGCAATACGCCGAGCGTCACCGGCATTGCCACATCGGCGCTCTCGAAGAGACGGACCCTTCCCGTCACCCCTACCATCTCCTGACCGTCGCGCAGGAGCTGCTGCCACGACGGGTCGGCGATCGGCCGGGAGCGCCTGACGAGGCGGTGTGCGGCGATCGCACCCAGTCCGAGGCGACCGAGCAGCACGGCCGCAATCACGAACCAGAGGGTGACGAAGCCTTCCGCGGGTGACATGGCTGCGACTCTGACAGCGGTGCACCGCGAAACGAGCGGGCAGGGTGGATCGGCCGCCGGCGATGGATCCGCCGCGCCCGAGACCAGGCGAGCCGCGAGATCGGCGGCCTGCGGAAGGGCGGCGTCGTTGTCGGCGAAGATCGCCCGCGCTGGCCTGGGCGTGCTCTCCTCGGGCGCTTCGGGCGCACTCGCTGGAGCCGGCGGACGCGCCATGCTCTCGACCGCGGGCACCGGCACCTTCACCTCGAATCGCGGGAGCAGCGCCGAAAGTACGGGAAGGCCAATGAGCACCACGATCCCGGCAGCCCATGCGACGTGGCGCGTCGCCGCCGAGGCGCCGCGCAGGATGCGGGCGACGATGAAGATCGCGACGAGGAGCAGCGCGCCTTTCGCGCCGGCATCGATCATCGTCGGAATCCAGCTCGT
>DASRHU010000298.1:0-4297 GCA_035650335.1 Gemmatimonadaceae bacterium
CGAGATCATGGCGCACCTCGCCGACGCGGAGATCGTCGCGAGTTGGCGGATACGGTCGATCATCGCGCGCGATGGCGTGCCGGTTCAGGCGTTCGACCAGGATGACTGGTCCAGGCACCTTCGCTACGATGGAGTCGATCCGGCTGAATCAATCGATCTGTTCGACGTCACCCGCACGGCGAACCTCAGACTATTGCGTCGCGTCGATCCGAAACGGCTCGAGAATCACGGGATGCACGCGGAACGAGGCAAGGAGACCATCAGTCATCTCATCCGGCTGTACGCGGGGCACGATCTGAATCACTTGCGTCAGATCGAAGAGCTCGCCGCTCAGAGCTAGGTGGCACTCGGCTGGCCGAGGAACCGCAGATCGCCGCGGATGGCCGCGGAAGGCGCAGCCGAGCTTAGTTGGCCGCAGATGAACGCAGAGTACGCAGATCGGCTCCGGCGACCGTGCTGCCTACGCGTAGCTGTTGACAACAAAACTTCTGGGACCTTCATGTCGCACGGCGCTGTCGAGCGGCGGAACAATCCGCGTCCTCTGCGTGCATCTGCGGCTGCCGTTTCGCAGCTCTCTGCGGCCTTCTGCGGCTCCCAAGAACTGTGAATCCGAAATGCTGAAGGGGGCGCGAGATCTCGCGCCCCCTCGACCTCACGAGCCCCGCCGTCCGGATTTCATCGACGTCGAATGGGGCTTGATCGCCGGAATGCGGGCCGGCGACACAGGCTTTACCGGCGCGTGCGCCTGTGCATCTCCCTCCGGGCGCACTCGGCCGGGCTTGGCCGCGGGAGCGCGTCCGAACTTTGGGATCTCTGGACGATGCTTGCGCTTCATAAAGCCTCCCCGAATGTGGCGTCGAGAGAATAATTAGCCGGGCGCCGGCTGGTCGCCAGACCATCCTTTCGGATTCCCTTCTGTCATATAGGGAGCATCCCCGGCGCACCTATCATCAGCAAGCCACTGCTCTCGGAGATCGAATGGGTATCGCGCGGGCCAGCGTCGAGGCGGAGCTCGAGCGAAACCATGCCGATTGCTTTGCGTGGGCGATGGCGTGCTGCGGAAGAGACCGAAACGAAGCGGAGGATGTGCTGCAGGCGAGCTATCTGAAGGTGCTCGATGGGCGCGCGGTCTTCGGGAGCCGCTCGAACGTGAAGACGTGGCTCTTCGGAGTGATTCGACGGACGGCGGCGGAACATCGCCGTTGGCGTGCGCTGCGGCGCCTTCGGTTCACACCGCTCGCCGAGCGTGCCGACCCTTCCGCTGACCCGGCAGCGATGCTCGCCGAGTCGGACTCATCCGCCCGACTCATCTCAACCCTCGCGACGTTACCGGAGCGGCAACGACAGGTGATGCATCTCGTGTTCTATCAGGACCTGACCATTGCCCAGGCCGCCGAGGTGCTCGGGATCTCGCTCGGAACGGCACGAACGCATTACGAGCGCGGCAAGCAGCGCTTGCGTGAGCTATTGAAGCTGGAGGACGTCCGATGAACGATGACGATCGGGAGCTGCGCGAGATGTTCGCGCGACTGAGGCGGGAGGATCACGCGCACGTTCCGCCGTTTCGACTCCCGGCGGCACATCCAGTGTCGCCGTGGGCGATGCCAATGAAGGTGGCCGCAGCGGCGGCCGTCATCCTCGTCGCGGTCGTGCTCGCGATCCCTGATTCAGGGCAGAGGAGACCACCCGTTCAGCTCGTGGACCTCGGTGACGCTGCCTGGCACTCACCCACGGATTTTCTCCTGAGCACGCCGGGGCGTGAGCTGCTGCGCACGATGCCAACCATTGGATCGCCGCGCGGGTGGACACCAATCGAGCCGCAGGGGCTCTCGCCCGCATCAGAATCCATTCGCACCAGGAGGAAACCGTCATGATCCGCGCATGCGTCTATGCCATCGGTCTGCTTCTCGCCGCGACCCCGCTGGTTGCCGCGCAGGAACCCGAGCCCGAATTCGCACGGCATCTCTTTGCCCCCGAGCTCGTGATGAAGCACCAGCAGGCGATAAAGCTCACGGCGGAACAACGGACGTCGATCACGCAAGGGATTCGCGAGTTTCAGCTCAAGGTCGTCGACCTGCAGTGGAAAATGCAGGACGAGGCGCAGAAGCTGAACGCGCTGGTTGAAGTCGCGAGAGTGGATGAGCCACAGACGCTCGCGCAGGTTGACCGGGTTCTGGGAATCGAGCGCGAGATCAAGCGCGCGCACATGATGCTGCTCGTTCGCATCAAGAATCAGCTGACACAGGAGCAGCAGGCGGCACTCGGCTCACTCCGCACTGGCTACCCGCAGCTGAGAGAGGAGCTGGAGGAAGCGATGGGACACATGGCCCCTCGGCAGCGACCGCCGCAGTGACGGGGGCGTCAGGCTCGTCGCCCTAACGGGATTCGGGATCCGCCGGCCGACGCGGAATCCATCGCGGCACCCGGGCCTTGTACTCGCGGTAGGAATCGCCGAACCGGCGCTCGAGGCCCGGCTCCTCCGAGAGGAGAAAATACGTCTGATTGATGGCGACGAACACCAGGAGCCAGAGCGCAATGACCCAGGACCCGGTGATCAACGCCTGCCCCGCCAGAATAGTGGCGACGCCGCTGATCATCGGATTCCGGACGTAGCGGTACGGGCCGACGGCGACGAGGCGCTGCGTCGGGTCCCAGGGCGCGAGCGTGCCGCGGCCAACTCGCGCGAACAGCACCACGCACCAGAGGAAGAGACTCACCCCGGCGACGAGCACCAGGACGCCGAGTCCGCGCGCCGGCCACCTGACCGGGTCACTCCAGCGCGAATCGATCGACGCGTAACGCGTCATCAGCCACGACGGCATGACGATCGTCACGACGACCGGAAGCAACAGGATGGCGAGCAGGTGACGGACGAGCGTCAGCATCGCCCCCACGACTTCACTGGTACTGGATGTACAGCGGCTTCGGCTCGAGCCTCAGAATCTCGGCGGGTGTCATGAGCGGCGTCCCCGTCTTCGTGTCGTTGCGATAGAACAGCTTGAATCCCGTGAACTGTACCGGCTCCTCGTAGATGTAGCGCCGGTAGGATTCCTTCTTGAGCGACGGCCATCCCCACCCGTCCATGTGCATCACGATCTGCACGCGCGGGTCGAGCCGAATCTTTTTCGCGTTGGTGACCATCGGGCGCGTGAACCGGTGAATCACGAACACCTTCGGCGGCAGGTTGTGCTGCGTGACCAGCTCGGCGAGATACTGCGAGGCCCAGTTGATGTCGGCGGCGTCGTAGGTCCCTACGCGCTCTCCGGGCCGACCGCCGCGCTTCATCGAGAACTCGGGATCGATTCCGAGGTGGACGTTAGGCAGCGACAGATACTTCGACAGCCTCGGCAGCTCCTCCTGGATCGTGCTCTTCCCCACCTGAATGTCGAGGAAGACGATTGCGTTCCGGGTCTGCGCCCAGCTCAGCACCCGGTCGATGAGCGTGTCCGCCATCCGCGCGCGATACTTCCCGTCCCGTCCCGCCGATCCCTGCGCGACCACCGCGATGAGATGCAGCGCCGGCTGTACCGGCGTCAGCGAGTCGGCGAGGCGCCAGCTCTGCACGACGGTGTCCAGCTTCGCGAGCATCTTCTCCGGTGGTAAAGCGCCGAGAATGCCCATGCGTTTCGAGAGCGGATTGCCATAAAAGGCGACGATTCGGCGATCGGGAAGGATCGAGCCAGGGAGCGGCGTCGGACCCTTGACCGGCCATTCGGGCTTTGGCCTCGGCGGCCGCGCCGGCGGTGACTTCTTCGCGGGCGTTGCAGTAGCGGCCGGCGATGATTTCGAACCGGCGGTGTCCCGAACGGTGTCAATCGGCGCGCGAGTCGTGTCCTGCGCAGCGAGCCGCTGCGGGACGCAAAGGGCCGCCACCAGCGCGGCGGCCACGGCAATTTCGGGGTAGCGATGCATGCGCGGATGATAATCGCGGGACGCCGTCCTAGAACGGTCGCGCATCACGCTCCAGCGCACGGATCACCGACCGCGCGGCTCGCCGCCCGCTCCCGATGGCGCCATGCACCGTCCCGGTTCGACCTTCCGCGTCGGCGGCCTCCCCCGCGAACCAGAGCGCACCCTTCACCGAGCGCGAGAGAGTGGACGCCGCGTCGGCGCCGCCGACGAGCGCGTAGCTGTACGCGCCCCGGGAGAACGGATCGCCCTGCCAGTCGTGCATCCAGCACGCCTCCACCTGGGAGGCTACGCGGCGCCGTGACACACGCAGGTTGGCGGCGAGCGCCGTGATCGCGCCATCCTCGATTTCACCTGTGCTCCGTGCCGCAAGTCGCGCCGCCGCCGG
>DASRHU010000299.1:0-6520 GCA_035650335.1 Gemmatimonadaceae bacterium
ACGCCGCGGGATCGTTCGTGAGATACGATGCGCCCCGCGCGTACCCGAACGTGAACGCGCCCAGGCCAAGAATGATGCCGATGAGGATGACGAGCGTGAGCTTGAGGCGCACGGCGTGGTCTGATTAGTGGCCCGGCGTAGTCTGGGTCTGCTCGGCTCTGGCATCAAGAAGAGGGCCCGCGCTTGGCTGGCATCAAGAACCCAGGGGTTCATCACGGATGACACGGATTGGACTGTAACGGCCTGATCGCTCCATGGGGCAATGACTCTCCACGCTCAGGTCCAAAGCAGTCTTTGTTGTCGCGCACGGCGGGTTCAATGCGCCAGGAGCAATTCGGCTTCTTCCCTCCAATCCGTGTCATCCGTGATGAACCCCTCCGTTCTTGATGCCAGTAACGCGAGTTCCCGACAGAAAGACTCGGGTTCGGAGCACCGGGAGGGTTTACCCGACCAAAAGTCGGGCGGCTTCCGACTTGCAGCCCGAGCACGACCGGCGTACTGATAGCTGACTGAGCCGAGGTCCGTGCGGCGGTGTCGCATCGCACGCACTTGGGCAGGGACATAACGGTACGGCAGGCAAGACATGAACGGCTCGCGCCCTCGTCCTGGAGGTGTTCGCCATGTTGCTGCCGAGTTCCATCCCCTGGAGCGCTGACGAGGACCTCAGCTCCGCCCTCGAGCGACGCAGGGTGACCCGTCGCGACTTCCTGGGATTCTGCGCAGAGATGACGGCCATCCTTGGCCTCGCCAGCACGGTGGCGCCGAGGGTGGCCGAAGCGTTGCAATCCATAAAACGACCGAGCGTCGTCTGGCTGCAGCTCCAGGAGTGCACCGGATGCGTCGAGAGCGTGCTGCGCACCGCCGAGCCGACGATCGGCGACCTCGTGCTCGACATGGTGTCGCTCGACTATCAGCACACGCTGATGGCGGCCGCCGGACACGCGGCCGAGAAAGCGCTGCAGGATGCGATGGCGGCGAATCGCGGCAAGTACCTGCTCGTCGTCACCGGATCCGTTCCGCTCGCGGAGAATGGCGTCTACACGACGGTGGGCGGACGGACCGCGAAGGAGATCCTCGAGGAAGCAGGCGCGGGCGCCTCGGCGGTGATCGCCGTCGGTGCGTGCGCGCACTGGGGAAGCGTGCAGGCCGCGCGGCCGAACCCGACGGGCGTCGTGGGCGTCGGCGACGTCATCAAGGACAAGCCGGTCGTGAACATTGCCGGGTGTCCCCCGATCGCCGACGTCGTCACCGCGACGATCGTGCACTACCTCACCTTCGGTCGCGTCCCCGAGCTCGACTACGACAACCGCCCGATCTTCGCCTACGGCGCCCGCATCCACGACCAGTGCCCGCGTCGCGCGAACTTCGACGCCGGACAGTTCGTGGAAGAGTTCGACGACGACGCGGCCCGCAAGGGATGGTGCCTGTACCACGTCGGATGCAAAGGCCCGGCGACGTTCTCACCGTGCCCGATCTTCATGTGGAACACGCGCACCAGCTGGCCGATCGGCGCCGGCCATCCATGCATCGGCTGCACCGAGCGCAACTTCTGGGACTCGATGAGCCCGTTCTACACACGCATGCCTAACGTCGCCGGCGTGGGCGTGGAGCGCACCGCCGATGTGATCGGTGCCGCGCTGGCCGTCGGCGCGACCGCCGGCGTCCTCGCGCACGCGGCGGCGACCGGAGTGCACCGCGTCCGCGCGAAACGTGCGCTGCCGGTGGTGAGCAACCCCAATGCACCACCACCTCCGCCGACCCGACCGCCCACGAACCCCGAGGGGAGATAAGCCATGGCCACGACCAAGGTCGTCGTCGACCCAATCACCCGCATCGAGGGGCATCTTCGCATCGAGGCGCTCGCCGAGAATGGGCGGATCGCCAACGCGTGGGCGACGTCGACGCAGTTCCGCGGCATCGAGATCATCCTGCAGGGGCGCGACCCGCGCGATGCCTGGGCCTTCACCCAGCGCATTTGCGGCGTCTGCACGGTGGTGCACGCGGTGGCTTCGTGCCGCGCGGTGGAAGACGCGCTCGGCATCCGCATCCCCGCGAACGCGAACATCATCCGCAACTTGATGGTCGGCATGCAGTTCGTGCAGGACCACGTGATGCACTTCTACCATCTGCATGCGCTCGACTGGGTGGATGTCGTGAGCGCGCTCAGCGCCGATCCGGCGCGCGCCGCGCAGATCGCCGCGTCCATCTCGCCATGGCCCAACAACTCGGCGACGCACTTCCGCGAAGTGCAGAACCGCGTGAAGACGTTCGTGCAGAGCGGGCAGCTCGGCATCTTCACCAACGGCTACTGGGGACACCCGGCCTACAAGCTGCCGCCGGAGGTCAACCTCATTGCCGTGTCGCACTACCTCGAGGCGCTCGACTGGCAGCGCGATGTCATTCGCCTGCACACCGTGTTCGGCGGAAAGAACCCGCACCCGAACTTCCTCGTTGGCGGAATGGCGTCGGCCATCAACCTCGAGGAGACGGCGACGATCAACACCGAGCGCCTGACGGACATTCACGACATGATCGCGCGGGCGCAGCGGTTCGTGGAGCAGGTGTATTGGCCGGATCTCGTCGCGATCGCGGGGTTCTACAAGGATTGGGCAGCCATTGGGGCGGGCACCGGCAATTATCTCGCGGTCGGTGAGTTTCCGCGCGGTGACATTCGCGACCTCGAGACGCTCTATTTCCCGCGCGGCATCATCCTGAACCGCGACCTCGGCCGCGTGCACGAGTACGACCAGCGGGCGGTGGCCGAGTTCATCCACGCCTCGTGGTACGAGTACTCGACGGGCGATGCGGCGGGGCTGCATCCGTACGACGGGGAGACGAAGCCCCGGTATACCGGGCCGGCGACGCCCTGGCGCTACCTGCAGGATGAGAAGCAGAAGTACACCTGGATGAAGGCGCCGCGCTACGAGGGGAAGCCGATGGAAGTCGGTCCACTCGCGAGAATGCTCGTCGCGTACGGCTCCGGACACGAGGAAGCGCGCGCGCTGATCGGCGAGGCGTTAGGCAAGCTCGGCGTCGGCGCTCCCGCGCTCTTCTCGACGCTCGGCCGCACGGCCGCGCGCGGGATCGAGACGGTATTGATCGCGCGGCAGCTCCCGCGGTGGTACGACGATCTCGTCGCCCGCATCAAGGGGGGCGACGTTCGCACCTTCGAGGGCTCGAAGTGGGAGCCGTCGTCCTGGCCATCCGAGGCGAGAGGGTATGGATACCTCGACGCGCCGCGCGGCGCGCTCGGCCACTGGGTACGGATCAACGACGGGAAGATCAGCAACTACCAGGCGGTCGTGCCGAGCACGTGGAACTGCTCACCTCGTGATGCGCAGGGACAGATGGGGCCGTACGAGGCGGCGCTCACCAGCAACCATCCGCTCGTGGATCCGGAGCGGCCGATCGAGATCCTGCGCACGATCCACTCGTTCGACCCGTGCATGGCGTGCGGCGTTCACGTGCTCGACGCGACCGGCAAGGTCATCACGGAGGTGAAGGTCCAATGACCGAACACCTCGGCGGCACCGTCGATACGGCGCGCGCGCGCGGAGTGACGTACCCCGCCGACGCGGCGCCCGGCAACTACCGGTGGGTCTATCTCTGGCACTGGCCCATTCGCGCGATGCACTGGGTGTCCGCCGCGTCGATCATGCTCCTGATCTTCACCGGCTTCGTCATCGGACGCCCGTACTACCTGCCCGCCGGCCAGGTTACGGGCGAGTTCTTCATCGGGTGGATGCGGCTCGTGCACTTCATCGCGGCCGGCGCGCTGGTGGCGACCGTCATCGTGCGCATCTATTGGCTCTTCGTCGGCAACCGTTACGAGCGCTTCCACGCGCTGTTCCCCGTCAGCAAGTCCGACTGGGTCAACATGTGGAAGCAGATCAAGTTCTATCTCCTGATCCACCCCGAGCGCGCGCCGCACTACCTCGGCCACAACCCGCTCCAGCAGCTGTTCTACACGATGGTGTACCTCGTCGCCGCGGTCATGATCATCACCGGGTTCGCCATGTACGGCCAGGCCAATCCGGGCGGCCTGATCCGCAGTGCGACACTCTGGGTTCCGCAGCTGTTCGGGAGCATCCAGAACGTGAGGCTCGTTCACCACGTCCTCACCTGGTTCTTCCTCATCTTCATTCCGATCCACATCTACCTCGCCATTCGCGCGGACATCATCGAGCGCGGCGGGACGATGTCGTCGATCATTACCGGCGGACGGTTCGTCCCCGCCGACGAGGAGTACATCGATGGATAGCACCCGGCGCGGGGTGACGGTGATCGGGCTTGGCAACCCGCTCATGGGCGATGACGGCCTTGGCGTGTACGCCGCGCAGCGGTTGCAGGAAGAGTGGATCCTTCCGCCGGAAGTTCAGGTGGTGGACGGCGGGACGTGGGGAATGAACCTGCTCCCGATCATCGACGAAGCGGAGGAGCTCCTGCTGATCGACGCGATCAACCAGGACATGCCGCCCGGCACGCAGATCGTGCTCGAGCGCGAGGAGATCCCCCGTACGCTGGCGCTCAAGGTCTCTCCCCACCAGATCGATCTCTCCGAGGTGATCGCGCTCGCCGAGCTGCGCGGGACGCTCCCGCAGCGCATGACGGCGTTAGGGCTCCAGCCGGAGCGCGTGGAGTTCGGGGCGCCCCTGTCCGAGTCGGTCGAGCGACACATCGATCACCTGGTGGCGATGGTCGCGTATCAGCTGGAGCTGTGGGGGCATCGGTGCGAGTACCGGTTCCGCGGCACGCATGCATGAGATGAGCATCGCCCTCGAGGTGTGCCGCATCGCGGAGACGCGGCTCACGCCCGAGGCGCTGCCACGGCTGCTCACTGTGGGAATCGTCGTCGGCGACGATGCCGGTGTGGAGCCGTCGAACCTGCAGTTCTGTCTCGACGCGCTGCTGGCGCAGCCGCCCTTCGGCGGTGCGACGGCGAAGATTGCTCGCCAGCCCGGCGACGAGCTGCGGGTGGACTACCTGGAGGTGGATGAATGACGGTCCGCGTGATCGACGTCCGCGAGTCGGTGATGGCGCGCAACAACGAGATCGCGCGGAGCGTGCGGGAGCGGATCGAGTCGGAAGGCGTGCTCGCGCTCAACCTCGTGTCGTCTCCCGGCGCCGGGAAGACGACGCTACTCGAGAAGACGCTCGACGCGTTAGGCGACGAGATGGCGATCGCCATCGTCACCGGCGACGTGCAGACCCAGAATGATGCCGACCGCCTCGCGCGTCACACGTCCTCGCTCGTCCAGGCGGTGGTGACGGGCGGCGCCTGCCACCTCGACGCCCTTCAGGTGGACAAGGCACTGGAGGCGATCGACCTCTCGCGGACGGATCTCCTTTTCATCGAAAACGTCGGCAACCTCGTCTGTCCGGCCGCCTGGGACCTCGGCGAGCACGCGAAGGTCGTCCTCTTCTCGGTCACCGAAGGCGAGGACAAGCCGCTCAAGTACCCGCGCATGTTTCGCGAGGCCCGCCACGCGGTGATGACCAAGATCGATCTGCTGCCGTATCTGCCCTTCGATCTGCCGCGCGCCATGGGTTACGCGCGCGAGGTGAACCCGGATCTCGAGATTCTCCTGACGTCGGCGACGACGGGACAGGGCATTGACGACTGGCTCGCGTTGCTGCGTCGCGAGGTGTCACACCGGTCGAATCGTCCCGCCTCTTCGCTGGGATGATGACGCAGCTCGCGGGCGCCGATCGTCCGGCCATGATCGTCCGCGTTCGCGGCGTGGTCCAGGGCGTCGGCTTCCGTCCGTTCGTGCACCGCCTCGCGTCGAGGCACGCGCTGTCGGGATGGGTGCGCAACCGCGAGAACGGAGTCGAGATCGTGGTCGCGGGAGACGCCGAGTCCCTCGAGGCGTTCGTGCGCGAGCTGCGCGCCGACGCCCCGCCTCTCGCGCAGATCGCCGAGCTGGAGACGGCGCCCTACGATGCCGGCGCGGCGGCGTCGTTCACGATCGTCCCCAGCGCCGAGTCTACCGAGGATCGTCAGGCAGTCGCGCCGGACGTGACGACGTGCGATGCGTGCATTCGCGAGCTGCGCGACCCCACCAACCGTCGATTCAACTATCCCTTCATCACCTGCACCGACTGCGGGCCGCGATACACCGTCATCGAGCGCATGCCGTACGACCGCGAGCGCACGAGCATGCGGGCGTTCACGCAGTGCGAGCCGTGCCGACGCGAGTACGAGACGCCTGGTGACCGTCGCCACCACAGCGAGACGAACAGCTGCCCCGCGTGCGGCCCGCGGCTCTCGCTTGTCGGCGCCACCGGAGAGCTCGAACAGGGAGACGCGTGC
Organism: Gemmatimonadaceae bacterium; assembly: GCA_035650335.1. Lineage (GTDB taxonomy): Bacteria > Gemmatimonadota > Gemmatimonadetes > Gemmatimonadales > Gemmatimonadaceae > JAICNG01. The sequence goes on from DASRHU010000299.1 coordinate 6,314, forward strand.
CTCGACGCCGCCGTCCGCCTCCTCGAAAGCGGCGCGATCGTCGCGCTGAGGGGACTCGGCGGCTTTCACCTCGTCGTCGATGCGACCAACGACGAGGCGGTGCTGCGCCTCCGTCAGCGAAAGCACCGTGACGCGAAACCGTTCGCCGTCATGGCCCGCTCGCTCGACGACGCGCGCACGATTGCCGACCTCAGCGATGTCGAAGCG
>DASRHU010000300.1:0-2596 GCA_035650335.1 Gemmatimonadaceae bacterium
CGGCAGCGGGATCGCCGCCGGCACCTGATGCTGATCATCGCCAACGCGCGCAACTTCGGCGGCTCGTTCAAGATCGCTCCGGCCGCGTCGCTCACCGACGGGAAGCTCGACGCCATCTCCATCCTCGATGCCGCGCCTCTCGCGCGCATGCGGCTCTTCGCCGCCGCAACCAAGGGAACCCACGTCATGGCCCCGGAGGTGCTCGTCGAGCAGAGCGCGGCGTTCACACTCGAGTTCGATTCGCCACCGGCTTTCGAGACCGACGGGGAATACCATCGCGCGAGCGAGCGCGTCATCCAGGTAGACTGTGTTCCCCGCGCGCTGCGTATCGTCGCGCCATAGTGGAATGCGGAATACGGAATACGGAGTGCGAATGAAAGGCCGCGGGTTCTCACACGAAATCCGCGTTCCGCGTTCCGCATTCGGCGCTCTCTCTGCATGAAAGCGCTCACCTTCGCCGCGCCGATCCCGACCTATCTCGCGACGCTGGTCGCGGGGAAGCTCAACCATTCGCTGTACATCGGCCCACACGCGTGCACGCGTTTCGCCGACATCGAGGTGCCGTCACTGCCGGGGGATGACTGGGTTCGTGTCCGCACGCGCATGGGCGGCATCTGCGGGAGCGATCTCAACGTCATCACCCTGAAAGCGTCGCCCTCGACATCGCCGTTCTCGTCCTTCCCGTTCGTGATCGGTCACGAGAACATCGGCGAAATCGCCGAGGTGGGACGCGCCGTTCGCGACGTGCGCGTCGGCGACCGGGTGGTCGTCAACCCGCTGCTGTGCTGCGAGCCGCGCGGCGTGACCCCGCCGTGCGACGCGTGCGCCGCCGGCGAGCATTCGCGATGCGCTCACTACACCGACGGAGCGCTCCCCCCCGGGATGCTCATTGGAACGACGCGCGGGCTCGGCGGGAGTTGGGGGGAGATGTTCGTGGCGCATGCGTCCCAGCTCGTTCCGGTGCCGGATGCCGTGAGCGACGAGGCGGGCGTTCTCATCGAGCCGTTCGCCTGCTCCGTTCACGCCGTGCGGCTGGCAATGCCGGCGGCACGTGAGCGGGTGTTGGTCATCGGCGCCGGCTCGATCGGGCTGCTCACCATCGCCGCGCTCGAGGCAATCGTCCCTTCATGCGACATCACCGTGCTCGCGAGGCACGCATTCCAGGCGGAGCACGCAATGCGTCTGGGAGCGGATCGCGTCGTGTACGCGCGCGGCGACTATCTCCTGGAGCTTGCCGAAGCGGGGCGAGGCCGGCTGCTGAAGCCCATCATCGGCAGGCCGGTCGGCGTCGGAGGGTTCGACCGCACCTTTATCTGCATTGGCGGCGCCCGGGCGACGGATGACGCCATGCGCGTCACGCGCGCCGGCGGGACACTCATCCTGATGGGAAACGCGTCGCGCCTGGACGGCGTCGACTGGACGCCGATCTGGCTCAAGGAGCTGACGCTCCGGGGCTCGTTATGCTACAGCGATCACTCGCACGCGTCGCCGGCGGTGAATGCCTTTCGAGAGGCCGCCGATATCGTCGCCTCACGTGGTGCGACGCTCGAGCCGCTGGTCACGCACGTCTTCCCACTCGCTGACTATCGAGCGGCGCTAGCGGCCGCGATGAACAAGAAGGGCTCGCGCAGCGTGAAGGTCGCCTTCAGGCTGTAGGGCCTTCGGGCGCCGCGGGCGTGGGCTCGGCGACTTCAGCCGCGTCGGCGCGCCGTGCTCTGCTGCCCCTTCCATTCCCGCCGGCGCGCTCGATCTGCGTCGTGAGCTGACGCTCGATTGCGTCGGCGTCCAGCGGCTTCATCATATCGGCAAGCTCGGCGTCTTCGGCGAGCTTGTGCCCCAGACGCGGATAGAGCCCGGCAATGAGCTGGAGCGTTTTCGTCACTTCCTCCTCCGCGCGCAGCAGGACCTGAAGGGTGATCTCCTCCCGCAGCTCGGCGATGCTCGACTCCCGGCGTTGCGCCATTAGGACGAAGATCGCGAGGAAGATCGCCTCGAGCGAGACGACCATCGTCAACAGGCCAAACGGGAAGGGATCGAACGGAACGAGTCCCGGCAGGAGTCCGGTGTTCCACAGGATCCACGTGAGGAACCAGAGTGCGTGGAATGCGAGGAAGTACCCGGAGCTCGCGATGCGCGTTAGGCGGTCGGCGGCGGTCTCGAGGCTCGATCGCCTGGCGGCGTGGCGCGACTTGAGCGCGCGGACGGCACGAGCCGTGCCGACCGCGCGCTGCCGGCGGTCGGGAGACGGCTGACGATCCGGTGAACGTCGGTCCGGCATATTGGTCGCCTCGGTGAACGCGGATCGCCAAAGGGGCGAGCCGCATGCCAAGCGCTCGCGCGCCCGGACGGATATCGGAACGGATTATGCGAATCCCTGGGGCCTGCGCCGGCTAATCGGCGCTACGCCCCGGAGAGGCTCGTGATCAGGACAAGTGAGTTCAGCACCATCGCCGTACTCGTCGCCGCAACGGCCGCCGTCGTCGCGATTCAGCAACATCGCGTGCGCGAACGCCGCCTTCCGTCGCCACCGGCCATCGAGGCAGAGGCGGTCGCGCCCACGACCGACAGCCGCCTCGGGACCGCGACGGGCGTCGAC
>DASRHU010000301.1:0-7563 GCA_035650335.1 Gemmatimonadaceae bacterium
CGTCGCCCACGACGCCGATGACGCACATTGCGATCGTGGAGCATTTCGACGGCAGGAACACCGAGTGGATGGAGAAGGTGAGCGATGCGCAGTACGGCGCTCCGCCTAACGCCTCAGGAACGGCCGGCGTCGACCCCGCGCCGCCATCACGCGCTCAGCAGTTGATGGGCGACATCGCCCCCAAGCTGGCGCAGCTCACCGACAGCGTGCTCTTCGGGGACGTGTGGGCGCGGCCCGGGCTCTCCCGTCGAGACCGGAGCCTGGTGACGGTCAGTGCGCTAGTCGCCATGAACCGGCCCGACCAGCTTCGGTCGCATCTCGCGCTGGCGCGGGAAAACGGCGTGACACGCGACGAGCTGATCGAGGCGATCACCCACCTCGCGTTCTATGCTGGCTGGCCGAGCGCGGTTTCGACGATCGCCGTGGTGAGGGAGGTGCTTCCGCAGCGATGACGCTCGCGAAAGGGACAATACCGCCTAACCATGGACGTTATCTCGACTCTCCAACTCACAAACAGGCATGAATATGAAAGCATCAACGCTCGGGCTGTGCCTTCTGATGTTGAGTGTGCAATCATCCTGCGCACCACAAAGCGGAGTAAACCAGTCTGGCGCGGCCGGCACGAACGCAGAACAGGAAATACTCAGTCTCTCGAGGGAGAAGTGGCGCTGGATGTCGGAGCGGAAGGCCGACACCCTGGCTGCTCTCTTCCATGAAGAGGCTGTCTTTGTGCACATGGGCGGAACCATGTCCAAGAGCCAGGAGCTCGACGTCATCAGCACCGGACGGATTCACTACAAGAACGTCGAGATCCAGGAGGCGTCGGTGCGGTTCGTTGGGACGACCGCCATCGTCTTGAACAGAATTCGTTTGGTGGCCGTCGTTGGCGGCAACGAGGTCACCAATCCCTTCGTGGTCACAGAAGTGTACGTGCGGCAGAACGGTACCTGGACGTTAGGCTCGCTCTCGTTCACCAGGCTGCTCACCCCCTAGCGGATACAGCGCACGCGGGGGCGCACGTCACCGACGTGACGCCGGCCAAGCGCCGTTGCGTAACGTCTTCGCAGCGCCGCGGCGCTCCGCCCCGCGGCCACGTGTCTGCGTCGTTCAGCGATGGTCCGGCATCTCATCGGCAGTAACCCTGGGCAGGTAAAACATCCCATCGAAGTCCCGCAGCAATTCGAACGGCTGAAACGCGCTCGACGGAGGGCCGGACGGATCGAAGACGCCGCCGACCCAGTGGAGAGGCCGCGGCGGACGCAGCCAGCCCGGCGCCTGCTGGTGGTCCATGTTGCATTGCCACGTCGCGAGCGCCGCACCGCCGAAGAGCTGCGCCATGACACCGTCGATGCTTTCGACCGGCGCCTGCGGCAGCGTCGAGATCTCGAGCCGGTGGGAGGGGTCTCCGAAGCGCTGCGCAACGAATCCGCCGCTACCGAAGCTGGCCCCCAATGCGCGGTATGCACAGCCCAACGCCTCCCGCAGCAGTCCCCCAGTCGTACGGGAACGCGGTGAACGCGACGGAGCGATGGCCACGTGGGCGTTGTGAGCCCAGTACACGGCTCGCGTCCCCGGGGGCGCGTGATCGAGGGCGCGCAGGAGATTCACCGCCATGTACCAATCGCGCGATCGAGAGTCGCTCGCCCCAGCATTGAAGTCGGCAAACTGCATCAGGGTTCGCGCGGCATCGCGTGCTGCCTCCACCGTCGTATCCCCCAGCAAACGGGCGAGCAGCGGCGCGTCCGCATCGAGACGCGCGACGAGCTCGACCAGCATGCGATGGGTCTCGACGCCGACGCTCGAATTGGCGAACACCGATGCCTGCGAGTCGGCTCGCGCGATGTCGGCGGCTGCCGTGTCGAATTTCGCGACCACCGCCTGGCCGAAACCACGCGCGAGGATCTCGCGCACTCGGGCACGCGCCTCTGCGTGATCGTGAGCGTCGACGCCCACGAGCCTAACGGGGTCGCCGGGATGCTCGACGTTCCACCTGCGCACCCATTGTGTGAGCTCGCGGATCGCTCGCCGCCCGATCCACCCGGACTCGAGAACGCGGCGAACCTCGGCTTCGTCGGTCGGCAGCCCGAGAACCCACTGATTCAGGATCCCCATCTTGGTGGCGCTGTACTCCACGGTGATCATCCGGAACCCGTGCCGGCGGACCAGATGCTTGGTGACCGCCAGACGCAGGTCCGCGAGCTCGCGGCTTCCGTGCGTCGCCTCGCCGAGGCCGACGACGCGCGCGCCTTCAACCGCACTCGCGAGCTCGCGGACCGCGTCGAGCTGGTCGAGCCGAAGAGGCGCAGCGCGGTCCCGCAGCCATGCAGCGCCAGAATCGCGTACGCGCGCTCGCTGTGCCAGGAGGCGCCCTGTAGCTCGTGCGTCCCGCCATTCCGCCACGGTCAGGCGATACCGACCCGCGGGCTCATTCGGCGCGAACGGCCGCACGCGGATCGCAAAGTAGCCGCGCTCCTCGGCCACCACTTCCACGCGCTCCTCACCCGTCCGTCCAGTGGGGCTGTCCACGGCGTCGATCAGTCGCCCGCCCGGATCGCGCACCTCCACGACGACGTCGATCCCCATCTGCCGAACGAGCAGCAGCGCAGAGCCACCTCGCGGGAGGCGCAGGGTGTAATCATGGGCTACCGAAGGCGCGAGTGCGCTATCGACCGCCGATCGAGCCGAGAGCACAACCGGCGCGACCGTCCGCGGCTGCGACATTGCCGGGGCGGAGCCCGCGAGCAGTCCGATCACGACATGGCACGCGGCGAGCAGCGCGGACGCGGTGCGCGTGGATGAAATGTGCATCGACCTTGCGATAGGCTGGAGGTGCACGGCTATCGACACCGCGCAGGACCGCAACGTTGAGCGCGTTCCCGCCTCCGTCAAGGAAACCGTCCCAGCGCACGACGGTTTTCTTCCCGCGGCTGCTGGCGACGTTAGGGCCCATAGCTTTGATTCTCGGCACATGGTCCCACTGCTCGAATCACCGGCCGCGCAGTGCCGGCATCTGTTCACCATCGCGGTGCGCGCGGTGAAGGATCTGGACGACTCACATCTCGCCCTCGAGCCAAAGTCAGGGCTCAAGACCGCGGGTTGGCTGATCGGGCATCTGGCCGTCACCGGTGATTTCGCCCGTCGTCTGCTCGGCCGGGTCGACGCGGTGTGCCCAAAGGACTGGCGCGAGCGGTTCAATCCGGGGACCAAGCCCTCGCTTCGACGCGAGGACTACCCCAGCATGGAGGAGCTGCGCTCCGCGTTCCTGCGCGTATACGAAGAGCTTCCTGAGGCCGCATCCCGGGCACCCGACGCAGCGATGGCGCGTGAGAATCCGTACGAACCGGCGGCCCGGCCGTTCCCGCGTGCCGGCGATTTCACCGGTTACCTGCTGAGCGGCCACTTCGCGTATCACGTGGGCCAGCTGACTGCCTGGCGAGTGGGCGCCGGGCTGCCAGCGCTGGGGGCGGAATAGAGGAGGCAGATCGCGTTGAATCAGGAATGGTGTGAATCGCCGCAGTGCAACGCCGCGACGTCGGCGGGACCAGAGCCGGCAACCCCGGCCAACATGCGACCCCCAAGCACAAACCCCGCGTTACCGAAGTAACGCGGGGCCACAAGCTTCTTACGTTGCCCCTCCTGGGCTCGAACCAGGACTCTCCTGATCCAGAGTCAGGCGTGTTGCCAGTTACACCAAGGGGCAGAAACGTGTTTTTGTGCGGACCCTAAACGTAGCCGCGCCAAGCCCTTCGATCAACCCCGAAAGCTACCGCCCGACCGGTCCCGCGGAGACATTGCGGCGTGTTTCGAACGCGCGCCGTCACACCATCGCTCGTGCTCCTGCTCGCGACGACCATCGCGTGCAGAGACGCCGTCCCCGCCCTCGGATCAGGCCCAGCGCGGGCCACGGCGAACGCTACCACGCTCCTCAACGCGCTCGCCGATCGTTTCGGCCCCGTCGAGCTCTCGCCCGAGCTGGCGCGGACGCGACCGCGCCTCACGCGCTACAGCATGACACCGTCTCGCATCCTCGACGACACGGCCATGTGGACGAGCCGTGGGGACGACGACCGCACGCTCGAGATCGCGGGCGCGCGCCGCGGCGGGATCTACACGCTTTTCCCGTATCACGGCGTTCAGGCGCCGCGCACCCCCGGCCACGCGCGGCACGTGATGCACCTCGAGGCCCTCGGCGACGACGAGTTCCGCTGGACGTCGATCGATGAGGTTGCGCTCGGTCCGATTACGGCGGCCGATCTCGATCGCGCGCTCACCGCCATCTTTCTCGCCGCCGAGCGAAGCGATGGCGATGACGCGCGAAGCCAGGCGCGGCCGGCGTTTCCACGCGCGTCGGCGTCGATCGCGCGGATGTTCGTCATCGACTCGCTTCGAAACGTCCGCGATCCGGATGGCGCGACGTCGGTCGTGCTCGGCATTGGACTACGGCCGAAGCACGCCGAGCGGTTCTTTCAGTCGCTTGGCGCGTACGCGCGCAAATACTGGGTTCCCATCCGATGGCACGCCGTGCTCCGCGACTCGCTGGATGTCCGGTGGGGAGAATTCACGAAACGGGACTCGTCGATCGTTCTCCGGTTTCGCGTGAAGGACGGCTCGCTCGCTCCGCTCAACGCCGCGCCGCGGCGACTCGATGACATCATGCGCCTAACGGCGGACGCGTCGGTGAAGGTCGGGATTTTCCGCGTCGGCGTTCGCGACCTCGACGTGCTCACGTCGCGCTCGACGAGCGCGATGACCATGAGCCTCACCTTCCGCTTCCTCGATGAGCCCGAGTGGCAGCTCCCGCCTCTCGTCGCACGGCTGATTCGCTCGCCGCTCCGTCGTCCGTTCGAGGGGTCGGGAGCGCTGATGCGCTACGGCGTCCGCACGCAGGCGACCGGAGACGACACCGCCTCCACGGTCTGGCGCGACATCGATGTCACCGTCCGCGAGAGCGGGATCCTCCGGTTCTTCGGCCGCCTCGGCGGCACCGCCCTCAGCGAATTCCGCGCAGGCGCGGAACGAGAGGCGGAGCGCCTGTGGGGCGAAACGTTGAGAGGGCTGGCGGAGGACATAGAATGCGGAAGTCGAAATCCGGATTGCGAATAGGAATCCGCATTCCGCCTTCCGCATTCGGCGTGGAGCCCAGAAATGGAAAGCGCCGCGGATCGGTTAGAATCCGCGGCGGTGCCTTACCATCGATTTCGGCCAGGGTATGCCTCGCGCGCCGTCATTGGAACTCTGCGTCCTACCGAGCGGCGGCGGGCAACCCCTACGAAGTGGGTTGGCCGAGTCTCTTCATTGGAACTCTACGTCCTACCGAGAGAGACCGGCAACCAGTCGAGTGTCGGCGCAACCGGTATTTCAGGTTGCATGCCAGAATGGAGCTGAGGGGAGTCGAACCCCTGACCTCCTGGGTGCGATCCAGGCGCTCTCCCAACTGAGCTACAGCCCCGCACATCGCGGGCACGGGAGAACACGGCGGATCCCTCGCACCCGGACCACCTGAAGACAACAGCCCCGCTCACTTCGCGGGGCCGCGCTCAAGCTGTTGAATGCTAACAGCTTTCAGCCCTCGCGTCAAGCGAACACCAATGTCTTCGCGGTGCTCCGGATCAACACCCATCGCGCGTGAAAATGCGGCATTCACGCACGGGCTTCCGACGATTTTCAATGCCTACGAAGAAGGGCGATGGGGGGCGATCCCACGACTTTCGTCGTTTCCCAAACTGCCCACACTCCCCCCGGAGTTGTCCCCCCACCGCTTCACCTTTGCCGCGCGCCCGCAACGAGCGCGCGGGGGCCGAAAATGACCCCGCTACGCACTAGACCGATTCACTCCGCTCCGGGCAACATCTGACGGACGGCCTGTGCTCAACGACGCTTGCGCGTCCCGAATACCGACCGTAGCCTCCGCACCGTGTTTGCCGACGTGACCGCGGATGACGTGCGACACGCAGCCGTGCGCCTGCGTGATGTCGCGTTGAAAACCGCTCTACGACGCGCGCCGCGCATCTCCGCGCATGTGGGCGGCGACGTGTGGCTCAAGCTCGAGAACGAGCAGCTCACCGGCTCGTTCAAGCTCCGCGGCGCGTACAGCGCGCTCGCGTCGCTCACGCCGGAGCAGCGATCTCGCGGTGTCGTCACCGCCAGCGCGGGCAATCATGGGCGTGGACTCGCGTTCGCCGCGCAGCGATTCGGAACTCCGGTGACGATTTTCGTTCCGCGCACGGCGCCGCGCGTGAAGCTGGAGGGAATGCGCGAGCGCAACGCGACGATCGACGCCGAGTCCGCGCATTACGACGAGGCGCACGCACGCGCGATCGTGTTCGCGAAGCAGCATGGCCTGACCTATGTCGATCCCTGCGTCGGCGGGCCCCTCGTCGCCGGACAGGGAACGGTGGCGCTCGAGATCGTGGAGCAACTCCCCGGCGTCCGCACCGTGATCACCCCGGTCGGGGGCGCCGGCTTGCTCGGAGGGATCGGCGCCTTCCTGCGCGACGTGAAGCCGAACGTACGCATTGTTGGCGCGCAGAGCGCGAATACCAACGCGATGGCGGCGTCACTCGCGGCCGGCCGTGTGACCGATACGCCGATACTCCCGACACTTGCCGACGGGCTCGCCGGGGCGATCGACGAGCACGCGCTCGACGTCGGACGACACGCGCTCGACGAACTGGTCACGGTCGATGAGGCGGACATTGCGCGCGCGATGGCCGTGCTCGCCGACGAGGAGGCTGTCATCGCCGAGGGCGCGGGTGCCGTTGGCGTCGCGGCCTTACTGACGAACGCGATCGCGACGCGTCCCGATCCGGTGGTGGTGGTGATCAGCGGGGGGAACGTGGATAGGGAGGTGCTGGAGAGGCTGAGGTCGTCGAGGTCGTCGAGGTAGTCGAGGTAGTCAAGGTTGTCGAGGTGAAGCGCTTTCACTTCGAGCACCTCGACGACCTTGACGACCTTGACGACCTCGACAACCTCTGCACGTGGACGACCTCGGCACCTCTATATTTCCTCGGTTATGTCGCTCGCCCTTCGCTTCCTCGGCACGTCCGCCGCTCGCCCGACCGTCGAGCGCAACGTCAGCTCCCTCGCGCTGATCCGCGAGGGAGAGACGATGCTGTTCGACTGCGGCGAAGGGACGCAGCGCCAGATGATGCGCTACGGCATCTCGTTCGTGCTCGAGGACATTTTCTTCACGCATCTGCACGCCGATCACGTCATCGGCGTCATCGGGCTGATGCGCACGATGGCGTTGCAGGGTCGCACGGAAGCGCTGCGGTTGTGGGGGCCGCGAGGGTCGGGCCGTCACCTTCGCCGAGCGTCCGAATTCGGCGTCGAGCGCGTGGGCTTCCGCGTCGACGTGACCGAAGTCCAGCCGGGCGACACGATCAGGCGGAACGGCTACGCGATCGAGCCGTTCGCCGCCGAGCATGGCGGCGGGCCCTCGTTAGGCTTCGCGCTGGTGGAGGAGGAGCGGCGCGGCCGCTTCAACCCGGAGCTGGCGCGCGAGCTCGGCATTCCGGAAGGACCGCTCTGGGGACGCCTGCATCGCGGGGAGACGATCACGCT
>DASRHU010000302.1:0-11903 GCA_035650335.1 Gemmatimonadaceae bacterium
TCACCAGCGCACGCACTTCCGCCCCGTCGGACGCCTCGAGCGCCTGACGAGCCGTGTCCTCGCACTCGGCCAACTTCAATGAACGCACGCGCGCCTTCACCGCCGGCACGAGCGGCACGTCCACGCTCAGCTCGTCGATGCCGAGCCCGAGCAGCACCGGCACGGCGTGGAGATCACCGGCGAGTGCGCCGCAGACGCCAACCCACCGCCGATGGGCTCTCGCTCCCGTGACCGTGCGCTCGATCAGCCGCAGAACCGCGGGATGCAGCGCATCCACCTGCGACGCGAGCCGCGGATTCGACCGATCCATCGCCAGGGTATACTGCGTGAGATCGTTCGTCCCGATGGAGAAGAAGTCCGCCTCCCTCGCGAAGCGATCGGCCAGGAGCGCGGCCGACGCCGTCTCGACCATGATGCCGACGTCGATCGTCGGGGCGCCCAGCGCCGCCCGCTCTTCCTCCACCAACGCTCTCGCCTCCCGCCACTCGGCGATCGTCGAGATCATCGGGAACATCATCGCGACCTTCCCCGCCCCGGCCGCACGGAGGATCGCGCGAATCTGTGCCCGGAACAGCTCGGGGCGACTCAGCGACAGCCGCACGCCGCGCTCACCGAGGAACGGGTTGGCCTCCGTCCCCATCGGCATGTACGGCAGCGGCTTGTCGCCGCCGACGTCGAGCGTTCTGATCACCAGAATCCGGTCGGGGCCGAGCGTGCGTGCGATCGCCTCGTAGGTGCGCGCCTGCTCATCTTCGTTAGGCGCGGAGCGGCGCTCCATGAACATGAACTCCGTGCGAAGGAGCCCGACGCCTTCACCGCCGACCTCCGGGACCCGGCGCGCTTCGTCCTCACTGCCAATGTTCGCCACCACCTCCACGCGGCGGCCATCACGCGTCACTGCCGCCTGCCCCGCGACCGCCATCTCCTCGTTACGCCGGCGCGCCGCCGTCGCCTGCCGCTCGCCGATCTGCTTCTCTTCCGCCGTGGTCGGCCCGACGTGCAGCGTGCCCGCGTCGCCATCGAGCACGACGCGCGTGCCGGGCGCGATGTCGAGCACGCGCGGATCGATGCCGGCGACCGCCGGAATTCCGAGACCGCGTGCGAGAATCGCGACATGGGACGTCGCGCTTCCCATCGTCGTGCAGAAACCTCGGAGCCGCGTGCGATCGAGCGACGCCGCATCCGATGGCGCCAGATCCTCGGCCACCACGATCGAGTCCGGCGGAATGTCGTGAGGCGCATCGTCGCGACCGGCGAGCAGATGAAGCACGCGTCGTCCGACGTCACGCAGGTCGGTCGCTCGCGCCGCGAAGAGCGGATTCTTCAGCGCGAGCAGGCGACGCGATTGCTGCGTGTACGCCTCGCGCCAGGCATAGGCCGCCGATCCGCCCTCGCGAATGAGCTCGCTCGCGCGATCGAGCAGATCGGGGTCCTCGAGAAGCTCCTGGTGCGCCCCGAAGATCGCCGCCTGCTCCGGATCCGCTTCCTCGGCCATCCTCTCCTGGAGCGCCTCCAGCTGGAGATGCGCCGCCGCGATCGCCGCATCGAGGGAGCGTCGCTCCTGATGCGGATCCGCGGCGCGCTCCTCGAGGACGGTGTCATCGTGGCGAAGCTGGAACACCTTTCCAATGGCCACGCCGGGCGACGCGGGCACGCCGTCGTAGAGGCCGGGCCGGGATGGCGCCGCAGCGCGAGCGATGCCCGCAGCGGGCACGGATGGCGGGGTGGCGTGCGCGCCGCGCGAAAGGTCGCTCGTCAGGGCTCGCGACAGCTCGGCGATCGCCTCCCCGGCATCCTCGCCACGCGCGGCGATGGTCACCGTCTCACCCCGACCGACCTCGAGCGCCATGATGGACACGACGCTGCGCGCATTCGCTTCCCGCTCTCCCTTGATCAGCCTGATGTCGGACGTGAACTGACGGGCGACGGCGGCGACCACCGCCGCCGGCCGCGCGTGCAGCCCCGTCTGATGGGCGACGACGATTGGGGCAGAGCGGATGCCCTCGCTCGGCGTTTCAACGGCGCGAGCGGCTGGCGGCGCGCCGGTGAGGATCTCGAGGAGCATGTCCTCTCCGGCTCGGACCTTCCCGGATCGCGCGTGCACCGACGTTACGCGATCCATGTTCGTGATCAGCACCGGAGAGATGAGACTCAGCGCGTGCGTCGCGACATAGTCCGCGTCGAAGGTCATGAGCGTGTCGCCCTTCCTCACTTCATCGCCGGGCTTCGCGACCGCCTGAAATCCCTTGCCGTTCAGCTTGACGGTGTCGAGCCCGACGTGAATGAGGATCTCGAGCCCGAATGCCGAGAGCGTGAGTGCGTGTCCGGCGCGATGAATCTGGAGCACGCGCGCGTCGCAAGGTGCCACGACACGCTGGTCGAGAGGCTCGATCGCGATGCCGTCTCCCGCGAGTCGCTGCGCGAAGGCGGGATCCGGCACGTCCTCGAGCGGCACGAGCACTCCCGAGATGGGGGCGAAGATCGTCGTCGCCGAGGAGCCGTCGCGTGGCGTCATGTCGAGCGATTCACGCTGAAGGGGCCGTCGAGGGAATCCGGGGGCTTCAATTATGCCGCTAATCCGGGCCGGCCACCATTAGCTGGCCGGCCTTTTCGGAGGCCGATCCTGAGGGTGCGCACCGCCGGTGCGCCTGTGCTTCCTCCATCAAATGGGGCACCGGGCCGCACCGCGGTCCTTGTGGCCGCGGGAGCAGGTTTTCCACCCCCCTCGGTTGGGCTTAGGCATCAGTCGAGGGTGACGGTGTGCCCTGCCTCGCGGCGCGCCTGCGGGCGACGATGATCGCCGCGATGGAGACGCCGAGGAGCACGGGGTAGAAGAGAAGAAGATCGACGCGGATGTTGCACTCTCCCGAGCAGAGAATCCTTCGCCGCATTCCCTCCTCGTACAGGAAGTACAGCAGCCAGAGCGCGCCCGCCACCGCCACGCCTCCGACACGCGTCTTCCAGTAGCCCACGCCGAATAGCAGCGCCACAACGAGCGCAAGCCAGGGGGCGACGACGAAGACCCCGAGGATCGACATGGGTGGCTACGCCCCGCCCGGCGGCGCGGACGGCGGGAGTTTCTGGAGAAACGTGATGGCGTCCTGTACCGTCTCGAATTGCTCAGCGAACCAGTAGCCGCCCTCGCAGTCGACGCGCACGCGGAACCCAAGCGGTCGAAGCTTCCGCCCCTCGGAGGGGCTCACCTTGCCGCGGTCGTCGCGAGCAGGGCTTGCGACCGCGGCATCGGGAGCAGGAGACCCGAGGAGCCGCAGCGATTCTTCGCGTGCGGCTGTGAGAGTCACGCCGAGGTGATTCAAGACCTGAGCGGCGATCCCCCGCTCCTCCCGCAGAAGGCCGAGCAGAAGATGTTCCGTGCCAACGTAACTGTGGTTGAGCTCCCGCGCCTCCGCCATGGAGAGCTCGAGGACTTTCTTTGCGCGCGAAGTGTAGGGCAGGTCGGGCGCGACCGTCGCGGGCGGACCCTTCTTGGCGTGCTCCTCGACGAGTTGCCGAATCTCGTCCGCATCCGCTCCGAGGTTTTGCAGGACAGCCGCGGCTACGCCGCCACCCTCGCGCACGAGACCGAGCAGAATGTGCTCCGTGCCGACGTATGTGTGGTAGAGACGTGCGGCTTCCTCGCGAGCCAGCGCGAGGACCTTTCGAACACGCTCGGTGAAGTTGTACCCGTTCATGCGTGCTCTCCCTCCTTTTTGCCGCAAAGGCCGCAAAGGGCCGCAAAGAACTGCCTTGTTTGTGGCCGCAGATGAACGCAGATGACGCAGGTTCACCCACGCGCAGCTCTGACTCCGCGTCGCTGTCAACAAAGAACTCTGGGAACTTCCTCTCGCATACAGCCTTCCATGCGCCGACAAACGATCTGCGTATTCTGCGTCATCTGCGGCGAAAAAAAGCAGTCCTGTGCGACCCTTTGCGCCCTTTGCGGTTAACCCCGCCCGCCACGCTCGGCAATGAGCCGAAGCGCGGCATCGTTCACGAAGAGCTTGTTGTGAAATCGCTCCCCCCAGGACAGCGCTGTGACATCGCGGTACTCGTGCAGCGTTTCCTCTGCCCCGTATCCAGGATGGAGCTGCTTCCGCAATGATGCTCTCACGTTAGGGTCGGCGCCATGGTTCAACAAAAGCTCCGTGAACGGAGCGGCCTTCGCCTTGCGGCCGTGGTTCATCCAGTACGCCGGCTGAGATACCACCGTCGCGAAGAGCGCCGTGTGTCCGCCAAAGCCGTCGGCGTCCACGGCGGCCTTCGCGTTGACGTCCATCCCTCGCTCGATCAGCCAACGCGCGATCTCCATCTCATCGTAGTCGACGCACATGTGGACCAGCGTCGTGCCCGCCAGCGGCGTCCCGTGCGTGGCGAGCACTTCGTCGTGGCACCCGAGCTCGGGCGGGTAGATTTCCTCGTGCGTGAACGTCCGCCGTAACAGCTGCGGATCGCGTCGAAGATGCTCCTCCAGCAGATCGATCCGGCCACGATGCAGCGCCATGGTCGGCGTGTCGGGCAGGTGGAGGCCGTGCTGCACGTACATCTCCAGAATCGCGTGCTTCTCCGCCGGCTTGCGACTGTCAGTCTCCAGGACGACGTCCACCGGCGCGATGCGGTTCCCGCCATCGTCGTACACCCTCGCGCCGACCTCGAACAGATACTCCGTCGCGGCCGCGCTGAGCGTGTAGGCCGGTCCCCCGAGCGCGTCATCGGGGACGCGCGGCCATCCGAGCATCGCGTGAATCATCCGCGCGGTCTCGATCTTTCCCTGCAACGTCGCGCGATCCATCGCGGTCTCGAGATCGGTCGCGCCAAGCGAGCGGAGCATCTTGATGAGCCGATCGCGGCCGAGGTTGGCCGCGTACGTCATCGGGGGCCCCCAGTGGCTGTTGCGCCGAACGATCACCGGCTCATGGAGCAGACTGTGGTTCTCGGCGATGAGCTTCCTGACGGTGTCGACGTCGTCCCGCCAGATGGCGTCGGCCATCCGGCACGCCAGTACCAGACGCGACCATCCCGGCGCCTGGTAGCTCCGCGCGAGCGCGAGCTGCGCATCGGCGAGCTTCGCCTCGGCGGGATCGATCTTCTGAGGGTGATGCTCGGCGAGCTCGGCGACGGCGGCAGGGTCGCCGCGACGGATGCCGCGGAGGAGCTCCTTGGCCTGGTGTCTGAGCTGATCCAGGTTCGGGCGAACCGGGAGGGAACGGACGGGCATAACGAGCCTCCTGTGGAGCGCCCGTGGTCCGCTGAGCCGGGCGAAGGAGGTTCGTGAAAACCGGTGTCGCTCGTTAGGCCGAACTCAGGTGGACTCGGTCCTTCCCGCGGACGGGAGGCGTCCTGAAGCGCCCTGGCCAGAGCATACGGCGTAGCCGGGGGGGCGTCAATCTGACCCTTGACGCGCTCCCCGCGAGGGACGTCGATTTCGCCCATGCCCCGGACGAAGGCAAAGACAGCGGCAATCGAGGACCAGGCGGGAGAAGCGCTGGCGTGGCTCGAGCGTCGCGGCACGAAACGCAACCGCGACGGCATGGCCCGCTATGCCATCACTGCGCCGAAGGTATTCGGCGTGTCGGTATCGATGATTCAGCAGCTCGCCAAGCGGATCGGGCGTTCCCACGAGCTCGCGCTCGCACTGTGGGACACTGGCTGGTACGAGGCCCGCATGCTCACCGCGTTCGTCGACGAGCCCGAGCGCGTCACTGCCGCACAGATGGATCGGTGGGCGCGCGATTTCGACAACTGGGCGATCGTCGATACGCTCTGCTTTCACCTCTTCGACCGCACGCCGCACGCGTGGAGCAAGATCGAGCAGTGGAGCACGCGTCGCGAAGAGTTCGTGAAGCGCGCGGCCTTCGCGCTGCTGGCGAGCGTGGCCCTGCACGACAAGACAGCCGCTGACGCGTCATTCGTCCGTTCCTTGCGTTTGATCGAGCGGGCCAGCGATGACGAGCGGAACTTCGTCAAGAAAGGGGTGAGCTGGGCGTTGCGGGCCGTCGGGAGACGCAACCCGGCGCTCAAGACGGCGGCCGTCGAGCTGGCCCGCCGGCTGTCGGCATCATCCGATCCAACGCGGCGCTGGATCGGGAAGGACGCGCTCAGGGACCTCACTCGGCCGGCGAAGGTCAAGCGCTGACGCTCATTCGCGAGGGCGCGGGTATGACGGGAATGCCACCGATCAATCGTCGAGAGATGCTGGCACTGGGCCTAACGGGACTTGCGGGGCTCGCGTGCCGTGCAGGCAGCGCCACTCCCGCGGCCGTGGGCCTGATCGAATCGGGCGCGGCTCGGTCGCCCGACTTCGTTCCCGACGTGGAGGTCGCCTTCACCGCGGCGCCGGCCGAGGTGCCCCTCCTTCCGGGCAGGCCGACGGGTGTGCTTCGCTACACCGCCAACGTCATCAAGGGCCCTCCTTCGACGCTCGACACGCTCCCCGAGTCCTACCTCGGCCCCACGCTCAGGCTTCGCCGCGGGCAGAAGGTGCGCATCCGCTTCGAGAATCGGATCGCCGAAGAGTCGATCATGCACTGGCACGGGATGGATGTCCCTGCCGCCGCCGACGGTCATCCGCGTCTCGCGATACGTGCCGGCCAGACGTACGTGTACGAGTTCGAGGTCACCAACCGCGCGGGGACGTACTGGTACCACGCGCACCCCGACATGCTCACCGGTCCGCAGGTCTATCGCGGACTCGCCGGACTGCTCGTCGTTTCCGACGAGGAGGAGGACGCCCTCGCACTTCCCAGCGGTGAGCAGGAGCTGACGTGCGTTCTGCAGGATAGACGCTTCGACGAGGGCAATCAGCTCGTCTACTCCAACGCGATGATGGACAGGGCAACGGGATTCCTCGGCGACCGAGTTCTCGTCAACGGCACTCCGCGGCCGAGTTGGTCTCTGGCGACGCGTGCCTACCGCATCCGCGTTCTCAATGGATCGAACGCGCGCGTCTACAAGCTCGCGTGGAGCGATGGCACGCCGATGACCGTGATCGGCACCGACGGCGGGCTGCTCGACCGTCCCGTGACCCAGCGGTACGTGACGCTGGCCGCCGCTCAGCGGGTGGATCTCTGGCTGGATCTCAGCGAGCGGCCGGTGGGCACGACGCTGGAGCTTCGCAGCGTCGCGTTCGAGGAATCCGACGCCGCCATGGTCATGATGGGCGGACCCGGCATGGAAGGGGGCGGCATGGGCATGGGTCGCGGCATGGGCAGGCGAGGCGGCCGGGGAAACACGCTCCCGCTCGGCATCCCCATCACTCTGCTCGAGATGACAGTCGCGCGGCGGGAAACGGCGAGCGCTCGCCTGCCGGAGCGGCTCAGCACCCTCGAACCCGCTCCGCAACCAGCGACGGATGCGTTAGCGCGCCGCGTTCCGCTGACCTTTCAACGCATGCAGTGGAGCTTCGGCGGACGCGTGTTCGACATGGACGAGGTCGCCGCGGATGAAACCGTCGTCGCCGGCTCGACGCGTCTGTGGGACCTAACGAATTTCGGCGGAGGGATGGGCATGCAGATGGCCCATCCCATTCATCTCCACGGGCGCCAGTTCCGCGTCGTCAGCCGCAGCGGTGGGAGTCCGACGAATACCCTTCGCGATGGGCTCGTCGATGGCGGCCCTCTCGATACGGTCCTCGTGCTCCCCGACGAGACCGTCCGCATCCAGGTGACGTTCTCCAGTCATCCCGGGCTTTTTCTCTATCACTGCCACATCCTCGAGCACGAGGACATGGGGATGATGCGCAACTTCCGGATCGTTCCCGCCTAACGCTCAGCCGGTCGCGCCTGACTGCGCCGCCAGCAGTGCGAGACACTTCGCCGCCAACGACCCGGTGTCGTATCGCGTCCCGTCCTTCGCTTCCCAGAGGTACCCTCCGGCCGGGGGCTCGAGGGGACGGAACACGATCTCCTCGACCGTCTTCGCGGCCTTGCGCTTGCCGGATCCGCCGCGCCGTGTCACCGTCCCCTGCCACACGACGACATGCAGCTCGCCGAGCGGAGCGTCATCTCCCGCGTCGGCGAACCAGGAGACGCTGACGGCGGCGGTCGCCGCCTGGAGCACACACCCCGTGGGTGTGCGGTGCTGCTCCACCGGGCCGGGCAGCTGATCGACGCGCTTGAGCACCCGCTCCGGAGCCAGCTCATCGAGGAGTGCCGTGACGGAGCGCTGAACGGCATTTCGCGCCTTCGCCGACGGCGATGTGCTCCACGGTGGCGAGCTGGGTTTGGATGGATCGTGATCGTCTAACACGCGATACCTGGGGATGAAGTCTTTCTCGGATTCACCGGGTTTTCGGCACGGCCATCGTGCGCGTCAATGCTGCGCCGCGGTCGAGCGGAGGCCGCGGTCAGGGTGTCTCATGGCCGGGTGCGCTCGCAGAATCTGGAGACGTTCGCCGTTTCGCGCCACGGCAATCACACGATTGCCCGCGCGGCGCACCCATTCGAGGTCGCGGACCTGCCCTTCGATCACCAGACCGCTCTCCTCCATGTCCACCGGAGCGAAGCCGCCCCGTCCGTCGCCGCGAAGGAGCAGCCCGTAGCTCGCATCGTAGCGGCCGCGCAGCGGCGTCACCCCGTCGAAGTTCCCGGCGATGAGCAGATCCACCCGTCCGTCCCCATCGACGTCCTCGGCGATACTCGCGTATACGGGCGCGAACTGCGCCTCGGCGGGAAGAGCCCGGAGATCGAACGCGCCGTCGCCCTCGTTGATCGCGACGGAGCTCGCGAAGACCTGCGCCTCGAGCACCGTCGCCTTCCGCAGCTCGCCACCAGGAACGATGTCCTCGATGCCACTGTCACCGAACTTCGCGTACGAGTCGAAGCGACTTCGCAGCTGCGGCATTGCCCGCACGAAGTCGTCGCGTCCGGGAACCGGGTAGCTCACGCCGTCCTTGTACACGGTGAGTATCTGCTCGATCGATCCATCGCCAAAGAAATCGTGGACGTAGAGTCTCGCCGGCTCATCTCGTGAGGCACGGATGTACGAGTTGAGCCCGAGGTTCCCGAGGACGAGATCCGGACGAGTATCGCCGTTGAGATCGGCGACCGTCAGCGCGTTCCACCATCCGTGGCTGCGCTCGAGTCCGAGGTCGGTTTTTTCGAGAATTCCGCTTTCCGTATTCCGAAATCCCGTCACCGGCATCCACTCGCCGACCAGGATGAGGTCGAGTCGCCCGTCGCCGTCATAGTCCACCCACGCCGCCGACGTCACCATTCCAGCCGTTGACAGCCCAGGTGCTCGCTGCTGGGTGACGTCGGTGAACCGACCCGACCCATCGTTCTCGAGCAAGTGGCTGCGCGGTGTCAATCCATAGCTCCGTGAGACGACCCGGCTCCCCACAAACAGATCGGCGTCGCCATCTCCGTCAAAATCACCAGCGGCGACGGTTGATCCATTCTCGAAGATGTCGGGCAGCGCGCTCGCCGCGCGACGAAAGTTGCCCTTGCCATCGTTGATGTAGAGCTTGTCGCGCAGCGCCTCCTGCTCGCCCCAGAATTCGTTGCCGGCGGTGACGACGTACAGGTCGACGTGACCATCCCCGTTGGCATCGAAGAAGAGCGCATCGACGTCCTCGTGCACGCTGTCCGCGGCGAGGACGCGCTCGTTGCTCGGGCGAAAGCGACCGTTCGCCTGCTGCACGAGCAACGCTCCGGGCTGCCACTTGGCGCCGCCGATGTAGAGGTCGTCGAGCCCGTCGCCGTTGACGTCGCCGACGGCGAGCGCGGGCCCCTCCGTCGAGAGCATGTGCGGCATGAGCGGTTCGCGAACGAAATCGACGAACGCGTTCTCTCGGTGTCTGAAGTCGATCCCCGTCTCGTTGGTGATGTCGGCGAACGCGGGTGCCACGGCCGGACGACGGTAGTCGTAGCGCCCGCCCGCGTCCTTCTGCCGAAGCGTGAGCGCGCGGTCGCCGGCGACGTTGGTGAGCACCTGGTAGCGCCGGTCGGGCCAGATGACGATCAGCGAATCCACCGACTGCGCCGCGCCGAGGCCGAGGTGGAGCCGCGGCTCGACCGATGACTGGAAGCCGCGCGTGGGCATCTGCTCGACCATTTGTCGCGTCGCGCCGTGTCGCGCGATCAGCTTCGCGCCGATGCCGGCCGTGTTCCTGCCATCGCCCTCGAGGCGCACCGTCAGATAGTGATTTCCGTTATCGCGTGCACGGCTGCGGTAGATGCCGGCAGGTGCATTGATGTTGTTCATCACCAGGTCCAGCGACCCGCTGTTGTCGAGGTCGACGTACACCGCGCCGTTCGAGAAGCCCGGCTGCGCCAGCCCCCACGCACTCGCCTGGTTGCTGAACGTCAGGTCGCCATTGTTGCGAAAGGCGAAGTTGGCGAGCGGGACCTGCGGCATGTGTCGAAGCAGCTCCAGGTTCTCCTCGGTGATGCGATCGGGGAGCGACGTCGCCAGCGACCGTTGCACCGCGCCGCTCCCGACGTAGGCGATGTAATCGAGGTCGTTGGGGCGACGGTAGACGCCGTTGGTGATGAGCAGATCCTTGCGCCCGTCGTTGTCGAGATCGGCGAAGAGAGGCGACCAGCTCCAGTCGGTCGCGTGTACGCCCGCGAGATATCCGATCTCGCTGAACCGGCCACTTCCGCGATTCAGCTGCAGCGTGTTCCGCGCGAACTGCGGGTGATACCCGGCTTGCCGCTTCAGGTCGTAGATCTCGAAGCTCTCGGCGTTCGCCGAGGTCTTGAGAATGGCCTCGCGCGCAGGGAGCATGTCGAGGACGACGACGTCGGGGCGCAGGTCGTTGTCGAAGTCGGCGGCATCGACGCCCATCGAGAATCGGCTCGTGTGTCCCATCGCGCGGCCGATGGACTCGGTGAACGTGCCGTCGCAGTTGTTGACGTAGAAGAAATCGTTCTCCTGAAAGTCGTTGGTAACGAAGAGGTCGATGCACCCATCGGCGTTCAGGTCGCTCGCCACGACCCCCAGCCCATAGCCCTCGACGCCGCCGAAAATCCCCGCCTTCTCGCTGACATCGACGAAGCGATTCCCATCGTTCCGAAAGAGCCTGTCCCCAGCGCGCGGATGTCGGGGCTCGCGCTGGGGCCGCTGGCTGACGGTGCGCTCGACGTGGAGCGAGTGGTTGAGGAGATACATGTCGAGGTCGCCGTCGGCATCGTAGTCGAAGAAGGCGGCCTGTGTGGAGTACCCGTTGTGCTCGAGCCCGTATTCTTTCGTGCGATCGGTGAACGTGCGGTCGCCGTTGTTGATGTAGAGAACGTTCCCGCCCGCCATCATCAGGTAGCGGACGGCCGAGACGTAGATGTCGAGCCAGCCGTCGCCGTTGACGTCGGCCATGGTGACGCCGCTCGACCACCCGTTAGGTCCGGGCACGCCGGCGCGGTCGGTGATGTCCTCGAACCGGAAGCTTCCCTTGTTGAGGTAGAGGCGGTCCGGTCCGAGGTTCGACGTGAAGTACAGATCGGGAAGCCCGTCGTTGTCGATGTCCCCAGCCGCAACGCCGCCGCCGTTGTAGTAGTAGAGGTAGTTGAGAATGTTGAATTCCCGCCGCTCCGGCAGCTCGTTGACGAAGTCGATGCCGGTCACCTTCGGCTCGAGCAGATCGAACAGCGGCGGCGCGCTCTCGGCGTTGGTGCACGCGGCCGCCAGTAGCGCGATCAGACCGATGCGCCGCGGGACCAAACGCACGTGCAAGCGCGGGTTCGATGCGCCTCGGCCTCGCGCGCTGGACGATGCTGTGCCATGCCCCCGCGTGAGCTCATCGAGGAACGTCTGACCCACTCCGCCATCGGGGCGTTTTTCGACGTCTGCAACAAGCTCGGCTTCGGCTTTCTGGAGACGGTCTACACCATGGCGCTGGAGCGTGAGCTCCTCAAGCGGGGACATCAAGTGGGGCGTGAGGTGTGGGTGCCGGTGACATACGATGGCGA
>DASRHU010000303.1:0-8357 GCA_035650335.1 Gemmatimonadaceae bacterium
TCCGTGACGCCGCGCCACGACGACAGCGACCGCGGCTACCTGCTCAGCCAGTACGCGACCTTCACCAGGAACGTGTTCTCCGGGTGCCGCTCGAACAGATTGCGATAGTCGCGCACCCACGACTGGCGGAACCTCTCGTCCGGGCCGGGGCCCTCACGCCCGTGCTGCCAGACGACGAACAGCGTCGAGCCTGGACGATACTCCCAGCGCAGCACGCTGTTGCTGATGAACTCGCTGACCTTGAACTGTCTGGGCGCCGACGAAGGGGGCGTGTATGGCTGGAAGCGCGCGTCGTAGGAGTCAGCGCCGGGCGTCGCACTGACCTCCCGAAAGTCGGAGTAGACGCCAGTCGCCCGGAAGGGTTGACCATAGAGCTCGAGCGTGAGGTCAGGCGTCATCGTGTAGTTCATCCGGACGCTCATGGAGGTAGACCTGTAATCGAGATGAGCGAAGGAGTGGTGCGTCGCGCCTGAGCCGTCAGCGAAGTTCCCGAACCACTGCGTGTTGTTGTCGTCCCGCATGAAACCGACGCCAACGGTGAACTCGAACTGCGACGACACCCGAAGCGTGACGTAGGGATCCAGTGACGATCCGTCACTCTTCCCCTCGTCCGTGTACCACACGTTCGCCCAGAATCCTCCCGAGATCTTCTTGCGGCTATCGGTGTTGAAGCCGCCCCACGGGTACAACCCGCGCGATCCACGCAGCGCCGGCCCACCGCGCGTGCACCGGTCGCAATAGCTCTCCGTCAACCGATCCATCGTCGCGCCGGCGTGGAAGTTCCAGTTGTTGTTGAGCCCGATGTGACCGTTGAAGTTCAGCGCGTTCTGCAAACGCAGGCCGGAGGTGTTCCATGTTTCCCAATGGTTCCCGTTCAGCTGCACCCAGCGGTAGATCCCTCGTGCTTCCCGAAATGACAGCGCCGCCCAGGTGCTCCAGTCCATCAGGTCCGCGCGACGGAGGTATCCGAGGTCGTTCGCCTCGAATCCTGGCGACATGCGGATGACGCTCGTCTCGAAGCGAGTGATGCCTCCGCTGTACTTCCCGAGCTTGAGCTGCGCGGAGTACCCCGACAGCGACTCGCGCGCCGAATCGAGTGGCAGATCATCGCCGGGCTGCTGATAGTAGTGTACCGAGCTCCGCTGCGTTCGCAGAATCGCCGCCGGCGTTCCGGCGACGTGCGAGCCGGCGAGCTGCCCGGCCACCTCGTAGCGGCGCGCCGAGAACCGGTTACGGAATGTCACGCCGCCGGTGTACGCCGAGCGGTGCATGAACGGCTCCGTCCATGGATCGACAGAGCGGTTCACTGCCGTACCAATCACCCCAACGTCCGCGTCGCCGCCGCGGAAGTCCTGCAGCACGCGCACGACGCCGTAGTTCGTGAGCGGCTCGGCCGTCCTGCGGAGCGTACCCTCGACCTCACGGGTCACCGCGTCGAGGACACCAAAGGCGAGGCCGCGCCTCGTTCGCCCGGTGAGCTTGGTCGCAGCGACAATGGCGGTCGCCGTCGGCGTGCTCTCGTCCCCGTACTCGCTTCGCAGTCCTGGGACGCGCCCGATACGGCGTGAGTAGAAGAGTCCCTCATTCGTGCTGCAATCGACGACGATGTAGCAGTTGAGCTCGAAGCGATACAGCCCCGTTCCCTCGACGAAGAACGGCCGGCGCTCGTAGAGAAAGGTCTCGAAGGCGGTGAGGTTGACGACCGAGGGATCGGACTCGACCTGGCCGAAATCCGGGTTGACGGTCGCGTCGATCGTCACGTTAGGCGTGATGCCGATCTTGAGGTCGCCACCGCCAGTGACATCCACAATGCGGTCATACCGATTGTCGGACGTCGTGCGTTGCAGGCTCTTCGTGACGACGTACGGGGTGAGCTCGACACGACGGGCGGTGGAGAGCCCGGACATTCCCTCCAGCCGGCCGAGCTGTGAGGAGAGGCCGGTTCGCTGCGGGTGATACAGCGGCCAGCTGCTCCGCTCGCGGTAGCGCTCGACGTCGCGCCAGATTCCGAATCCCATCGCTGTGGTCCCTCCCGTATAGCGGAGCTGCGAGAGCGGGATGCGGAACTCGGCAGTCCAGCCGAGGGAGTCGATTCGCGTCGCGACGTCCCATACCCCATTCCAGGATTCGTCCTCGTTGCCGTCGTTGCTCATCGAGTAGTCGCGCTTCACTCCATCCGGATTGACCGCGAACTCGAAGCCGCTGCGGCGGTCGTTATAGGAGTCGATGAGGAGCTTGATCTGATCGGACGGACCTCGGACGTCGCGGCGCGACAGCGCGCGCATGATGCTGTCGGGGTGCGGGTCGAACATGCGCACGAAGACGTAGAGGTTCCTGCTGTCGTATGCGGCGCGAAATTCCGTGCGTAACGACGGGTCGATGTCGACCTTCGGCTCGAACTGGCGGAACTCGGAGTACCTCGGCGCCTCCTGCCACACGGCCTCGTCGTCCCGCCCGTCGACCTGCGGTGGGGCTTCGGCGCGCACCGCGGTCGCCGATGCGACCTGTGGGACCGGAACCTGGGTCTGCTGGGGAATTGAAAGAGCAGCGGCGACGATCGCGGTGGCAGCGCTATACATTCTCGCTCCTGGTCGGCCCGATGCAGGATTCGACACCCGATCGCCGCAATGGGTTGTAAGGTGACGGAAACCATCCCATCAGGGCCGGCAGTCGAACCCTTGACCCGGCCCGTGAAAGACTCTCCTCGCCTCAGAGGCCACATGGAGATATCCAACGTCGTCGCGCAGCTACGGACCACCGACCTCGCCGGTTCCATCCGCTTCTACACGATGCTGCCAGGGTTCACGCTGGCCTTCCAATACGAGGATTTCTACGCAGGGATTCGCGCGGGCGCGCAGCTGTTTCATCTCAAGCTCGTCGACGCCAGGGATCCATCGATCGACGTGGTCGCCCGCGAGGCGCATTTTCACCTCTACTTCGAGACGCCCGACGTGAACGCGGCCGCCGACGCGTGTCGGCGTGCGGGCGTGCGGCTGGCGAGCGAGGTACACCAGACGCCCTGGGGAACGCGCGAGTTCGCGGTCCGCGACGATCAAGGACACACGTTGTATTTCGGGCAGCCGCTCGCGTGACGTCACGCCCGCCAAACCGACCGCTACCGGACCTCCGGGCCTCCGCGGCGGTCGTCGACGACGAACCGATCGCGCGCGGGCATTCTCACGTTCGGTAGCGTCGCCGCGTTCATGATTTCGTCGCGGCGAATGACCCCGTTCTCGGCGAGGATGAACGCGACGACGCCATAGACCTCATCCGACTCGAGCGATCCGGGCGCGTCGATCGGCATCGCCCGGCGAATGTAGTCGTACAGTGTCGTCGCGTATGGCCAGTAGTTGCCGACCGTCCTCACGGCACGTGTGTCGGCGCCGAACGGGAAGTTGTCGCCGGGAACCCGGCCCACGAGCGGTGGGCTGGGCGAGACGCCTTCGCCCTTCACTCCGTGGCAACTCGCGCAACGCGCCATGTAGACTTTCGTGCCGGTCATCGCCGTGCCCTGGCCAGCGGGCAAACCCGCACCGGCGGGATTCACATCCAGGTCGATAGCGGCGATCTCCTGCACTGACGCGCGGCGACCCAGGCCGAGGCTCTCGGCCGGCGGCGTCGTAGCCGCGCGCGTGACGCTCTCGTCGCGACCCGCGCACGCCGCGGCCGCCATCGCCACCCCAAGTGCAGCCGCGCCTAACCAGGCAGTGTGGCGCGTCCTCACACGTCCGCCGCGAAGAGCACCTGGCCGTCCGATCCCACCCGCCATCCGCGGATGTAGTTGAAGTGATAATCCGTTCCCTGCCCTCGGGCCCTAACCAGTTCGGCCCGCGTCGGCTGAACGTACCCTGTCTCATCTGTCGCCCGGCTCATGAGCAGGGCGGGCGCCCCGTCCCACTTCCACATGTGCACGAACCGCGTGTACGCCTTGGGGAGCACCGGCTCCTGGAGATGTGCACGCGTCCAGGTCGCGCCACCGTCGGTGCTCACGTGTACGGCTTCAATCATCCCGCGACCGCTCCACGCCAGCCCGGACACCGGCCACCAACCGGGGGTACTCAGCTTCTCCGGATACGCGGGGGAGGTGATTATCGACTTCGCGTCCATCACGAGGCTGAACTGACGCGCTGTACCATTGGCGAGTGGATCGGTGTACTTCGATGTCTCATCGCGCGTCATGATCGGTCCGTCGACGAGCTCGATCCGCCGTAGCCACTTGATGCAGGAGCTACCCTCGAAACCGGGCAGGATCAGTCGTGCGGGATATCCGTTGGCGGGACGTAACGGCTCGCCGTTCTGGGCATAGGCTACGATAGCGTCGTCCATCCCTGTTTCGAGCGGTGCGCTGCGCGACAAGAGCGCCGCGTCACCGCCCTCGGCGAGGAACCAGGTTGCGCCACGGCGCACGCCGACCGCCTCGAGCAGGGTGCGGAGGGGCACACCGGTCCACTCCGAGTTGCTCGACATCCCGTCGATTTGCTGTGGTGTCATCTCGGCCCGCGGCGACTTGAATGCCGCGCGCCCGTTCCCCGAGCATTCGATGAAGCAGGTTCGCGTCACCGGGGGGAAGCGTCTGAGATCGGCGAGCGAGAAGACTGTCGGTCGGTCGACCAGCCCGTGAATGGTCAGCTGGTAACGGTGCGGGTCGATGAGCGGGATGCC
Source organism: Gemmatimonadaceae bacterium (assembly GCA_035650335.1). Lineage (GTDB taxonomy): Bacteria > Gemmatimonadota > Gemmatimonadetes > Gemmatimonadales > Gemmatimonadaceae > JAICNG01. The sequence continues at coordinate 4,663 of DASRHU010000303.1, forward strand.
ATTGTGATGGCGCTGGAAATGAAGATCGGCCGGCGTGATCGTGCCGCTCAACGACTGAAGAGGCGAGAAGACGCCCCCGGTCATCACTCCGGTAGGTGCGAGGGCGGGGTTTTCGAACGGCGATCGCGCGCCCAGCGCCTCGGACGCCATTCCAGGGACGCGAGTCGGGTCCGAAGGCACCGCAATCGGGGAGGCTGCTGGCGTTGTTGACGCCTGCCGTGGCAGTTGCGCCGCGAGCGCGGTGGTATCCGCGCCGCTCAATACCGCGCCGGTGAGTGCGCCGGCAACGCCGGCCAGCGCTTCGCGCCGCGAGAGCGTCGGCGAACCCTTCTCGCCCGCTCCGTCGGGCGACTTCGAGGACACCGTCATAGCGAGGCTTCTCCCGGTCGGGATCGAGGGAACAGTATATATGTGGTTGAACGCGGACTCCTACATGTTACGGCGCCAACGCCTGAAGGGTAAAGCGGTAGGGACCAACTCTGGAGCGCGGCTTGCAGCGACTGCTTCGAGTCGCGCTTCGTCCCGGACTCGCACGGCGGCCTTATGGCTCGTCATACGCTCGCCATCGCCTTGGCGACGCCCGACTCGGCGCGCCGACCACTCTACGATCCGCTCATGTCGCAGGCCGATTCTACCCTGCGACTCTTCCGGGAGTTGAATCGAAAGGCACTGCGTCGATAACGCCGACCCCGTCGCCCGCATTTTCGCGCCTTCGCCGAGGGCGCGTCGTGTCGTGCGAATGGGAGGACGCGTTACGCGATACCACAATGATCCTTCGCACGCTCAGCTGTTTCGCCATCGCGGTCTCGCTCGGCAGCGCCGCTTGCCGCGCCCCGTCGCCCGGGCCGTTGGCGCCCGTGACGCCCATCGCTTTCCAGGCCTCTTCGCTCGAGAGTCAATACGCGGTGCGCGGCTTCTTCGCCGGCACCGTCGCGCGAGAACGCGGACGCCTGGTCGTGCTCCTTCACGATGCTCGCCTCCGCTCCAGCGCTCCCGTGAAAAATGTGCGCCTGCGCGTGGGTCTTGGGCGCCGGCTCGCCGAGTCGTGGGAGTTCGAGCCGCAAGGATCGCAGCTCCGCGTGCGCGACAGCCTGGCCCGCGGTGAAGACGTTCAGCTCGACTCGCTCCGCCTCACGATCCCTCTGGGTGATGAGATCATCCTCGAGCCGCACTGGCTTGTTTTCGAGATTGCGGCCCGACAGGGGCGTGAAGAGCTCACCATTTACGTGTGCTCGGTAAAAGACCTGTTCCGACCAGAGCGCCTCACCGAGCCGTTGCCGAGTGGGGAGGCCGATATGTATCGGTGCTGAGCGCTATGACGCCGAGACCTTCTCTTGCGGAGTGCGGCGAGTGCGGATAGATGCGGGGAGGCCGCGACACGACAGAGGAACGCAGAAACTGCCACGTCAACAGCGTTGCCACGGAGAATTCGGATTGTGAACGGCGACCCTTCACGGAGACGGCAAACTCCAGGAGACTTTTGGAGCTGCAGCAACAAGCATTTTGTGGCCTCATTCACTCTCACGGTCCATGACGCCTAACAGTCGCTCGAAGCCGCCGCGGTCCAGTCTGGCCTTTATCTCGCTGTCCATGATCATGCTCGCCTGCGCGCCCGAATCGCGGCCGGAGGCATCCGATTCCGCCGCACGCGCACCGGCCGAGGCGGCACCGCCAGCGCCCGACTCTTTTCGCGTCGCGTTCGAGACGACGCGCGGCACCTTCGTCGTCGAGGCTCTGCGAAAGTGGTCTCCTCGAGGGGTCGACCGCTTCCACGAGCTCGTGAACGCCGGCTACTTCACGGACATTGGCTTTTTCCGCGTCGTGCCGGGATTCGTGGCGCAGTTCGGGATGCATGGCGATCCGGCCGTGAATCGGGAGTGGGATGACAGGCCCATCGCCGACGATCCGGTGGTTCAGACCAACGCGCGGGGAACGATCGTCTTCGCCACCAGTGGGCCAAATACTCGAAAGAACCAGCTCTTCATCAATTACGCCGATAACGCGAGGCTCGACCCGATGGGGTTCTCCCCGTTCGGCCGAGTGGTCGAAGGGATGAGCGTCGTGGACTCCATCTACGCCGGCTATCGTGAGACTCCCGACCAGGCGCGCATCGCGAGCGAAGGAAACGCATACCTGAAGCGGGAATTCCCGCGGCTCGACTACATCAAGTCAGCGAGGATCGTCGGGCCGTGACTCATGATGTTCTGCGCGCCGTGCCTTGCTTCGCGTTCGGTGTCGGCGGCATGGGTCTGGCCGCGGTCGCCTTTGGCAACCTGACGCGAACAGAATGGACGTTGTGGCTCGTACCGCTCACCATCGCGGTCGATGGCAGTCTCTTGTTCCGCGCACCGATCGACGAGAGTGGCAGAGTCCTGTGGCCCTCGAGGGTCTGCATCTTCACCGACCCGGAGATTCCGAGCTACCTGCTCTCATCGCTCCTCGCCGCGGGCCTTACCGCGTGGGGTGCATACGCCGGCCACCGTACCGCAATTATCGTCGGTGCTGCGTTCGTGATCCTCGTGCGCGCTCTGGATGGGAACGAGGAACCGCGATTCGACCCGAGGACGTCGCGGCATACCCAGCGCCACAAGCCGGACTTTGGTGGCGTCGGCGGTACCTGGCACTCTGCCCCTCACCATTGCAGGACTCGAGCGATCGCAATGATCCTGTACCAGATCCGCGTCTCGGAGAAATTCGCGGCCGTCGCAAGGCAGGATCTGCCGGTCGAATGGGAGGCCTCTCACAATTGGGCTTGAAGCTCGAACCCGGCATCGGAGTGGGAGAACTGCGTGCCGTACGACCGCGCTTCGTCTGCGGAACGTTAGGCCGATGATCGAGCTACGTGGCCTCTGCCCGCTGATTCAGGTGTTCGACATGCCGGCCTCCCTCGCCTTCTATCGCGACACGCTCGGCATGGAGATCGTCGAATCGGCTCCGCCGCGCACTGATGAAACGGGCGATGACCTCTACTGGGTCTACCTGCGACGCGGTGGCGCCCACCTGATGTTGAACACCGCGTATGATCCTGATGCCGTGCGCCCAGCTACACCGGATCCGGCGCGCGTGGCGGCTCATGACGACACCGCCCTGTTCATTCGATGCCCGGACGTCGATGGTATGTACCATCACCTGCGAAGCAAGCACGTCGACGTCGAGCCGCCGAAGATCGCGCCGTACGGTATGAAGCAGCTGTTGGTCAAGGATCCTGATGGGTTCACGGTCTGCTTTCAGTGGCCGGAGCCGGCGGCGACATGACGCTGACCGAAGCGCAGTGCAGAGCCGCGAGATCCGCCGGCATCCTGTATCTCCTGATGGCGGTGACCGCGCCGTTCGCTCTCATCTACGTCCCGAGCAAGCCTCGCCCTCGTTGGCGATGCGGAGTTCCTGTCGGTGATCGCCAGGCCTCAGCGAGATGCCCTGGCGTACCTGTTCGTTCGGTTGCACGACCGCGGCCTCGTCGTCGCGTCCATCTTCTGGGGACTCTGGCTCTTCCCTCTCGGAATGCTGGCGATCCGATCGCGCTTCGTCCCTCGCATCCTGGGCGTGCTGCTCATCATCGCGGGCGGCGGCTATCTGGCGAGCTCGACTGTCTTGCTGGTTCTCCCCCGGTTCGCGGACGTGGTGGTGCCGGTCGCCTCGATTCTCTACTTTGGCGAGCTGCCGTTCATCTTCTGGCTCGTCGTGTGGGGGTTCAG
>DASRHU010000304.1:0-7696 GCA_035650335.1 Gemmatimonadaceae bacterium
CGCTTCCGCCGGCTTGAACACGTCGACCGATACCATGAACTTGCGCTGCTCGCCCGCGGGGATGGCCCCGACTCCCACGACGTGGCGCGAGATCTCGTCGCCTCGATCGTTGGTGATTGACACCATCACCGCGTACTCCCACGCCTCTTCCCCGTTAGGGTGGCGTATCGACCCTTCGACACGAAGGGGGGAGAAGGTGGGGACGATCGGGTCCCCACCCGGAGCGAACCGAAGGTGCTTCTTGCAGGAAGGACAGACGCTGGTGCTCTGCAGGATCACTGCCCGGCAATGCGGGCAGGTACGCGTCGCGCCAGCTGGAGTCCTCCGAAGTGTGCTCACGAGGCGTGACGAGCTGCCAGGGTGAGCGGCGACTTCGACGACCCCTCATCCTCCCAACCGAACTGGACGCGGCCGCGCATCCGCGAGCCCGACGCGACGGTCAGCGTGCCCGCCGTGAGGTCGCCATTGAGAATGCCGGTCGAGAGGATCTCGACACTTTCGGCGCCCTCGATGTTGCCCTCGATCTCTCCGCCAATGGTGACGGATTTCGCCCGGACGCTGCCGTTGAGCTTCGCGCCCGCCTCGACCGTCAGGTCGCCCTGAATGTGTACGTCGCCCTCGAAGCGTCCGAGGAGCCGAACGCTGCCGGCGCCGTCGATCTTGCCCGTAATCGTGATCTCGCCCGAAATGACGGACTCCCTTGCTTCGCGCGCCGCGGGCCGGCGTGCGGTGGAGGGTGCGACATCCGCGGGGTACTCGGCATCACGCTTCACGGGGAGCTCGGGGGTCACAGTCGTCGCGTCCTTGTTGGAGCTGGACGGTTCCTTCCAGATTGCCATGACAACATCCTGTTTTTTGGGGACCGGATCGATACCAGCGGTGTGGCGCGTGCGCTGTTACCTACATCACGAAAACCCCGAAGATATTGCGATCATTGAGGAAAATCAGGGTGTGGCCGGCCTGTTCTGCTCGCTTCCCTGAATTGAGGCTGGCCTAACTCTCGTTGGCCCGCGGGCTTGGGAGGCCGCGGATCAACGCAGAATACGCAGATCGCCTCGGCGACGGGACTGGCTACGGATAGCCGTTAACAACGAATTCTTGGGAACTTCATCTCGCGCGGAGCTGTCGATCCGGCGGAAACCATCGGCGTATTCTGCGTTCATCTGCGGCTGCGGTTCGCAGTCCTCTGCGGCCTTCTGTGGTTCCCAAATACACTACCTACACGCGCTGGCCGTTCGCACGAATGACGTCCCGATACCAAAAGAAGCTCCTCTTCCGAACGCGCCTCAGGTCCCGCTGGTCGAGCTCGTCGCGATTCACGTACACCAGCCCGTAGCGCTTCTGGTAGCCGTTGAGCCAGCTCAGCACGTCGGTGAACGACCACACGCAGTAGCCAAGCAGATCGACGCCATCGGCGATCGCGTGCCGGCACTGCTCGATATGGGTGCGTAGATAGGCGATTCGGTTTTCGTCGTTCACGGCATCATCCGGCTCCAGCACGTCGAACTCACCGAGACCGTTTTCCGTAATCAGTACCGGCATTCGATAACGGCTGGCGAGACGGCGAAGACCTATGCGTAACCCGACGGGATCTATCGCCCAGTCCCAGTTCGTGGTTTCGAGGTGCGGATTACGCTTCGTCTTGAACAGCCCCGGAATGCCGGTGTCCTGCGTGGTTCCCTTCTGTCCCGTCGTATTCATCGTTCCCTCGGAAACACCATCGAGGGGATTGGCCTCGTACGTGAGGGTCTGGTAATAGTTCACGCCGAGGAAGTCGGGGATCCCTCGCTCGAGCAATTCGAGGTCGCCTGGCTGGATCGTCGGCTCCAGTCCTCGCTCGCACAGGTACCGAAGCGGGACCTCCGGGTATCTGCCCCGGCAGTAGACATCGAGCCACCAGTCGTTGGTGAATGCCTCCGCATTCTCGTACGCGAGCACATCACGCGGATCGCTCGTCAGCGGGTACGCGGGCGAATAGGCGAAGCTCGGCCCGATCTTCCCGTTGGGAACATGCCGGCGAAAGGACTCGATCGCCCTCGCGTTCGCCAGGAACGCAATGTGGTTCGCCTCGTAGAACCGCTTTCTGTCCTTTGCACCCGGCGGGTGCATGCCCGTGATGAAGCCGTGGTGGAAGTTGTAATTCTGCTCGTTGAGCGACACCCAGTAGCGCACCCTGTCACCAAAGTGCCTGTAGAGCGTGACGCAGTAGTTGTCGAAGTCTTCGATGATTCGTCTCGACTCCCACGCTCCATACTCCTCCATCAACGCCTGCGGCACATCCCAGTGGTAGAGCGTCAGGATGGGCTCGATCCCATGAGATAGCAGCTCGTCGATGAGCGTGCCGTAGAATCGAAGTCCGGCGGTGTTGATCTCTCCTCTTCCGCGAGGATAGAGACGCGGCCAGCTCACCGAAAACCGGTAGGCCTTCAAGCCCATCTCCGCCATGAGGGCGACGTCTTCCCGGTAGCGCCGATAGTGGTCTACGGCGACATCACCGTTCGATCCCTTGAACGTCTTGCCGGGAATTTTGGTGAACACATCCCACACCGAGAGTCCCTTCCCGTCCGCATCCCAGGCGCCTTCGACCTGATAGGCGGCGGAAGCCGCTCCCCACAGGAAGCTCGGTGGAAATGCCTGTGGACGCTCAGGAACCATTCACTGAGCCTCGAGGCCGAGGAGTCGCGCCGCGTTGCCGCCAAGGATCTTCGCGCGGTCGGCGTCCTTCAACCCGAGGTTTCTGATACTCGACAGCATCTTTGGGATACTCCCGATCTGGTGGGGGTAGTCGCTCCCCGCCAGGATGCGGTCGATCCCCGCAAACTCGATCGCGAGCCGCTGCGCCGCATTATCGAAGTTGACCGTGTCGTAGTAGAAGCGCTTGAGATACTCGCTCGGCTTCCGCGTGATGTTCGCGCGGCACTCGGCGAACGCCTCGTAGCCGCGGTCCATTCGCTCGGCGAGGTAGGGGATGGCGCCTCCCATGTGCGTGAGCACCCAGGTGATGCGCGGGAATCGCTCGACGATTCCGCTGAACACGAGCTTTCCCGCCGCCAGCGTCGTGTCCATGAGGAACCCCACCAGCGGCATGAGCCAGTACTTCTCCATCGCCTCGACGCCTAACGGGTGCGTGGGGTGGATGTAGATGACGGCGCCCAGCTCGTTCGCCTTTTCCCAGAGCGGCAGGTAGGCCGGCTCGTCGAGGCCGGCGCCGTTCACGTTGCTGAACACCATCGCGCCCTTGAGCCCGAGTTGCCGCATCGCCCGCTCGAGCTCCACGACCGAGGCTCGCGGGTCGTTCAGCGGCAGCGTCGCCAGCGCCGTGTAGTGCTTGCGCCGGGACACCTCGGCGGCGAACGCATCGTTGACCACTCGCGCGAGGCGGACGGCGACCGCCGGCTCCTCGTAATGCACGCCAGGCGTGGTGAACGTCAGCACCTGGTGGGTCACGCCATGCTGGTCTAGGACCTTGTCGCGGAAGTCGAGGTCTCGATGACCGGGGACGAGAATGTTGTAGTCGCCGGGATAATGAAGCTGCGGGTTTCCCCTGGCGTCGTAGTCCATCTTCACCCGGAGGCCTCCTGCCTTGATGGCTTCGAGGTACTCCGGAGGGTAGTAGTGGTTGTGAAAATCGATGATCACGTCGCGATCGCTCCTCGCGTGTGGCGCGCCCGCGGGGCGAGCCAGAAGTAGTAGACCGGCAGCCCGGCGGCGACCACGGCAAGGCCGATGATGCTATTCAACGGATCCGCGCGAACCTGGTTGACGACGATGGCGATACACGACACCACGAAGACGAACGACAACGTCGGTGCCCACGGCACGCGGAACGGCGGCGCGTAGTCGGACCTTCTCCGAAGCAGCATCACCGCCACCGCGAGCAAGCCAAAGAAGATCCACTCGGTGTAGACGACACGAGTAAAAAGTCCGCGATACGTGTCCGTCATCACCAGTGCGCACGCCCACAGCCCCTGTAGCACGATTGCCCGCGCGGGCGTGCCGAAACGCGGATGCAGCGTCGCCGCCCATCTAATGAAAAGGCCGTCGTTGGCCATCGAGAAGTACACGCGCGGTCCGGCGAGGATAATGCCGTTGACCGCCCCGAATGTGGAGAGGATGACCAACCCGGCGACGAGCGTCGCGCCGACGGGACCGACGAGCGCCTCGGCGGCATCGGCCGCGATCCGCGTGGACGCGGTCACGCGATCGATCGACAGAATGCGCAGGTAGATCGCGTTGAGCGCGATGTAACAAACGGTCACGATCAGCGTGCCGAGCACCAGCGATCGCGGGATCGTGCGCTCGGGGTTCACCGTCTCCTCGGCGGTGTAGCTCACCATGTGCCACCCGCCAAAGGCGAAGAGTCCGGCCACCAATCCAAGCAGAACGGCCGATGCGCCGAAGTCCGCGGCAGCGGACTCGGCCACCGGAGCGACGGGAGCGATCGTTAGGCCTCCGATGATCAGCAGCGCGATCGCGGCCAGCTTCGCGCCGGTGACGATGGTCTGAAGCCGGGTCCCGTGGCGGATCCCGAGGCAGTTGAAGGCCGAGAGGCCAAGAATCGCCGTCACGGCGACGATCCTGATTCCCGTCGTGCCGAGCGGAACGAAATAGCCGACGTACCGCGCGAACACCACGGCGATCGCCGCGATGATGCCGGTGTGCATGCTCCAGAACATCGCCCAGCCCCAGAGAAAGCCGAGGGGCCTGCCGAAGACGTCGCGCAGCCACACGTAGACGCCACCGGTGCGCGGGAACGCCGATGCCAGCTCGGCGCAGATCAGGGCGCCGATGAGCGTGAGCATCCCCGCGAGCCCCCAGACGAGCGCAATGCCGCCGGCGTCGGGGACGAGCCGCGTGATCTCCGACGGCTGCACGAAGATCGACGCGCCAATGATGATCCCGACGACCATCGCGGTGGCGTCGGGGAGGCGCATCGTGCGCCGGAGCTCACTCATGGCGGGTGGCTCAGGCTATGTTGGCGCGTGCTCGTGAAGCAGCATCCACGACGTCCCGAATCGATCCCGGAGCATGGCGAATCGGCGGGCGAAGAACGTCTCCTCCATGGGCATGAAGATCTGCCCGCCCTCCTTCAGGAGATCGTATATGCGTTCCGCCTCGGCGCTGCTGTCCAGCATCAGTGTGAGGTAGGCGCTGCGCATGGGTTGAAAGCGAGCCGGCGGTACGTCTGCACCGAGGAGGATCGTCCCGCCGAGCTCCATGCGTGCGTGGACGATGGCATCCTTCATGTCCGGTGGCGTGTTCGGATCGCCAAGCTCGCCGTGGGTCGTGACCTCGGTGATCTTCCCACCGAGGTGCTCGACGTAGAATTCGAACGCCTGACGACAGTTGCCACCGTAGTTGAGATACGTGTAGAGTTTCATGGGTGCCTGCGCTCAGTTCGTAGCACCTGCTTATGCATCACGGTTGCCGCCCTGTCCAGCCGACCCGGGATGAAGCTCGTCGTACGTGGGATCGGCGTACTCCCACTGGAACCCGGACGCGATCAGGATGTCCGCCACGGTATTCAGGGCGACAGCCGGCGGGACGTTGATCGCGAACAGCTTGCGGTGCATCCCCTCGTAGTCGCACCCAGCCGCACGGAGCTGATCGAGAGTACGCTGCGATTCGGCCGTCATCTGATCGGTGCCTTCGGCGCGCTCGAGCATGACCCGAACGGTCCGGTTCCCCGATTTGTGGACGATGCGGCGGAATACAGGCATGCCGAGCTCGTCTGGCGATGCCTCGACCACGTCACCGGCCGATACTCCGTAGGCGAACCACGGAAGATTGTCGAGCTCGTAGCGATCGTTCCCGCGAGCGATGGCCCAGAGCGTTTCGACTTCCCCGTCGGGGCCGGTGAGCAGGACCTTTACTGAGTCGCCGTCCATCGCGTGACGTCTGGGGTTGTGCCTAACGTGGCGCGACGTTCGCGGCCGGGGCGGGCTACTGGACGCGCCTGGCCTCGACCTCGGTGTCGCCAAGGGTGTAGACGATTCCGACGACGCGTCCTCGACGGTCGCGCACGAAGCGCTCGAGTATCGGGATGCCCGGTGTGAAGAATATGTCGAATTTCCCGGGGAGTATCTCGATGGGCTGGTCGGTGCCCCAGCGTTCGTAAAGCCGAGCCCCGTTGCGCATCACCGAAATCTCGCCACCTTGGCCGTCCTCGCCGAAGCGGTACTTGCCGACGTAATCGCCGAAGTATTCCACCGCTGGTTTGTATACCTGGCGAGCCGGGTTCGGGACCATCGTCTCCTGAAACGCGACCACCTTCCACTCCCCGCCGACGCAAGCGAACGTCTCGGTCATGCGCACCCGCGATCCGAACGAGGCACCCGTGGGCAGATGCGTGACCGTGAAGGACTTGGTGAAGCTCATGACGGCCACGTCGTCGAGGAACATGATGCGGACGTTCTCCGGCTCCTCGGCCGATTCCAGCTTCATGCTGCCCTGCGGAACGCGAAACGGCGCCACGACCTGCGCCTTCGACAGCAGGGCACCGCTCTCGTTCACATGTAGGAGCCGATCGTCGAGAATCCTGTCCAGGGCGGCGGTGTCCCTGCGGTTATAGGCAGCCCAGTAGTCATGTGCGACCGCCCGCACCGCGTTCTCGGTCGCGGTGCAGGAGCGTGAGGCGGAGGGTGCCTGAGCCGGCAGCGACATCGACACGAACGTCGCCGCAGTGACCAGCATCAGTCGCGTGAGCATACTCACCTCGATTCGCGCGTGCGCGTTGTCCCAGGACGAACCAACATGGCGCTCGTCAGGCAAAAAGGCGAGGCCCCGGAGAGGCCGATCACTCCTCGCGGATTGGTAGTACGGGGAGGTGCAGCCCCCAGAAGATCGCGGCGAGACGGAGCGCGGCGATCGCGGCCATGCCCGCGAGCGCGGCAACCTGTCGCGGGACCCCGGCGGCCTCGAGGAGCAGATAGAAGATCACGCCAGCGATGGCCGCCGTCGCATAGAGCTCGCCCTTCCGAAAAATGAGCGGCACCTCCGCCGACAGGACGTCGCGGATGACGCCGCCCGCGACGCCCGTCATGGTCCCCATCACCACGACGATGATCGGGTTCATCAGCTCGCGTTGCGCGATCCCCGCGCCGGTGATCGTGAAGAGCGCGAGACCGAGCGCATCGGCGACCGCCAGGGAATGGTTCGGCGGACGACGGAACCGTGCGTACAGGAGCGTGACCGCCCCGGCGAGCATGCTCGTGGCGACGTGCCATGGATCATCGATCCAGAACACCGGATGGCGGTCGAGCAGGAGGTCGCGGATCGTGCCGCCGCCGATGGCCGTGACGACCGCGATGACGAGGACGCCCAGCACATCCATGCGGCGTCGCCCCGCCGCGAGCGCCCCGCTCGCGGCGAATACCGCCTCACCCACCAGCTGGAGCACATAGAGCATGGCTGGCCTAACGACTCACGCCTCGGGTACCAGGAATGGAGAAGTGATGACCCTCGCTCCCGATCGCGAACCGGCGAACATGCGAGGACGACTACCATAGACATCACGGCTGCCAGTTGCAACGTCCCGTTGCGTTCGCCTTGCAGCGCGTGAACGCGAAACGTAGGCTGAATGACGGTGGCCCGCGACATTACACGGATCCGGAGGTGCCCGGAGATGACGCACGCCCGCCACGTCACGCTCGTGCTACTCGTCATCACGCTCGGCGGCTGCGCGACCGGCGCGCGC
>DASRHU010000305.1:0-2427 GCA_035650335.1 Gemmatimonadaceae bacterium
GGGCTCGAGCGCGAGGTCGCCCTCAAAATCCTGCACGATGCCGATCAATCGGCGTCTGTGATTCAGGAAGCGCGGCTCCTCGCGCGCGTGCGCCATCCGAACGTGGTGACGGTGTACGGCGTGGATCGGGAGGAAAACATCGTCGGTCTCCGAATGGAACTCGTCGAGGGCCTGACGCTCAAACAGGTTCTGGCGCTTCGCGGCGTCTTCGAATCACGTGAAGCCGCCCTGATCGGCATCGATCTGTGCCGGGCGGTCGCGGCTGTTCACAAAGCTGGACTCTTGCATCGCGACATCAAGGTGCACAACGTGATGCGCGAGGCGGAGGGCCGCATCGTCTTGATGGACTTTGGAGCAGGGGAGATTCGGGCGGATCCGACGCCGGCCCCCCATGGGATCACCGGGACGCCCGTCTATGTAGCGCCCGAGATCTTCAGCGGGGCTCCTGCCACCATCGCCAGCGACGTGTACAGCCTGGGCGTGGTCCTCTACCACCTCGTGACGCTGCGGTATCCAGTGGAAGGTGAATCGGTCGGCGAGATCGCGGCGGCGCATGGGCGAGGCGAGATGACCCCGCTGTCCGAACGCCGGCCCAACCTTCCCGGGAGTTTCACCCGGGTCGTCGAGCATGCGCTCGAGCGCGACCCTGCGCGGCGATATCGCAGTTGCGGTGCGATGCAGGAAGACCTCGCCAGCGCGCTCGAGCTCGAAACATCTTCGGCGCCGTTGGCGACCCGGCCGATCTCCACGAGACAACGGTCGCGCATCCCTTCAATGGCCGTACTGCCATTCGTGAACCTTGGGCCCGAACACGGTCTCGAGTACTTCTGCAGCGGGCTCGCCGAGGAACTGCTCACGTCCCTGGGGAAGGTCGAGGGCCTGCGCGTCCGGTCCAGAGCTTCGTCGTTCAGCATGAAACAGATCGAAGCCGAAGCCGACATGAGGAGCATCTGCCGGCAGCTCCAAGTGGATGCGGTGCTGGAAGGGACGGTCCGCAAAGCCGGCGATCGAGTGCGGATTACGGCGCAGCTCGTGAGCGCCGACGATGGCTGTCACCTGTGGTCTGAAGGCTACGATCGCGAGATGCGGGACGTGCTCGCGGTGCAGGAGGAAATTGCGCGGAACGTCGTCGATCGCTTGAAAGTAACGCTGACGGAGAATCCGCAGGGACCGCTCATCCGCCGGCATACGGACAATCCGCGGGCGTATCACATGTACTTGAGGGGACGATTCTATTGGCTGCGCCGGTATCACGGCGGGCTGCAGACCGCGCTCGAACACTTTCAGCAGGCCATCGGTGAAGATGCGGGGTACGCGCTGGCGCATGCCGGCGTCGCGGACGCCTACGCGATGATCGGCTTCTACTCGTTGATGAAGCCGCGCACCGCGTTCTCGAAGGCCTTCGAGGCTGTGGAGCGCGCGTTGGCGATCGACCCCAACTTGCCTGAGGCGCACACCTCTCTCGCCTTGGTCAGCATGGGCGACTGGGACTGGCCCGAGGCGGATCGTCAGTTCACGCGCGCGCTGGAGCTGGATTCAAAGCAAGTGATGGCGCGGGTGTACCGGTCGTGGCTCATGGTGCTGCAGGGCGATATCGCCGGCGCGATCATCGAGGCGCGAACCGCGCAGGAAGCCGAGCCCTTGTCACCGCTGGTCAACGGCGGCGTGGCCCACACGTTCTACCTGGCGCGCCGCTACGACGAAGCACTCGCCGAGTGCGAGAAGAGCCTGGAAATCGATCCCAGCTTCATTCTGGGAATTAACGTGATGGGAATGTGCCGGGCGTTGCAGGGCCGGTTGGCCGAAGCGGTGGCGATAGGCGAGCGAACGGTGTCGATGTCAGGCCGCGCCCCGTTCTATCTCGGCATCCTGGGCCACTACTACGCGCGAAGCGGCGCGTTGGACAAGGTGCGTGACATTCTCGAAGAGCTCGACCGTCTTGCAGGCGACCGCTACGTCCCGCCACATTGTTATGTGTGCATCCACGCGGGCATGGGGGACATCGACCGGGCACTGGAGTGGCAGACGCAGGCTTATGAGGACGGGGCCTCGCCGTTCAACTACTATTCGCCGCTGATCGAGAGTCTCCACGCCGACCCCCGGCACACGGCGGAACTGCGCCGGATGGCGCGGCGTGGGTGGACGAAGGACCCGTCAGTAACAAGGAGGTCGTGAGGATCGCGCGTTCCTTTCCACCGCGACCGTCGACTAGTTGATACCGGGCTAGAAGCTGGCTCAGAAACTGCGCTCGTTGCAGTTGCGAGCGAGCATGGCGAGAGCGCGTGTAGGGGAGTCCGAGGGGCGAAGCCTCTCGGATTAAGAATGAGCTTTCTTCGGGCACTCACCGTCGGCGCGTTCGGGATCACCATCTTCCTCGCGGTGTTGGTCGAGGGCATAGTCGTCTCACGCGGGGATGTCGCGTACCTG
>DASRHU010000306.1:0-3843 GCA_035650335.1 Gemmatimonadaceae bacterium
GAAGCGATGCGGATGATCGCCTCGCAAATGCCGGCCGAGCTGAAGCGAGCGCGCGCGGATTACATCATCGACAACGCGGGAACGATGACGGAGCTGACGCAACGCGCGCGGGAGATTTGGGAGGCGTTGGAGAGGGATGCGAAGCCCGCGGCTTCTTAGGGAACGGCAGAGACGTCAGATCTCAGATGTCAGATGTCAGAATTCAGAGGCTACTACGGGCGGGCATCTCGGGGCTGCCCATTGGTTTTGTCTGAATTCTGAGATCTGACATCTGAGATCTGACGTCTCTGCCTTTCTTGACTCCGCTCCCAAGCCTGTCTAGACTTGGCGCCGTTTCCCCTCACGGAGCATCGCGCGTGGCCGACATTCCCAAGGATCTCCTCTACACGGAGGAGCACGAGTACGTGAAGGGGACGGGCGAGTCCGGCGTCGTTCAGATCGGCATCACCGATTACGCACAGGGCGAGCTCGGTGATGTCGTCTACATCGAGCTTCCGCAGGTCGGCACCAGCTACAACCGCATGGACGTGTTCGGCACGATCGAAGCGGTGAAGGCGGTGTCAGAGCTCTTTTCCCCGGTGAGCGGCGAGGTGGTCGCCATCAATACGCGGCTCGACAAGGAGCCCGCGCTCGTCAACACGGACCCGTACGGCGAAGGCTGGATGATCCGCGTCCGGGTGAAGAACGAGGGAGAACGGAAGCAGCTGCTCGACGCGGCGGCCTACGCGAAGCACATCGGACAGTAGCGCGAGCCCAGCGAGCTAGTCCCCCGCCTTCGCGATGACGTCCGCGTAGGCGTCCGTCGGCGGACAGGAGCATACCAGGTTCCGGTCGCCGTAGGCACTTTCCACGCGACCGACCGACGGCCAGAACTTGAAGTCCCGCGTCCACGGCGCGGGGAACGCGCCGCGCTCGCGTGAGTATGGCCGATCCCAATCCGCGGCGATCACGCGGTGCATCGTGTGCGGCGCGTTCTTCAGCGGGTTGTTCTGCCGGTCCATGATCCCCAGCTCGATCTCCCGCGCCTCCTCCCGGATGGAGATGAGCGCATCGCAGAAGCGATCGAGCTCCTCCTTCGATTCACTCTCGGTTGGCTCGACCATGAGCGTCCCCGCGACCGGGAACGAGACCGTCGGCGCATGGAAGCCGTAATCCATCAGCCGCTTCGCGATGTCCTCGACATCCACACCCGCCGACTGCTTGAGCGGGCGCGTGTCGAGAATGCACTCGTGCGCGACGGTACCGTTGCGACCCTTGTACAGCACTTCGTAGTGCCCCTCGAGCCGTTTCGCGATGTAGTTCGCGTTCAGAATCGCCACCTTCGTCGCCTTCGTGAGCCCCTCGGATCCCATCATGCGGATGTACAGGTACGAGATGGGCAGGATGCTCGCGCTGCCCCAGGGTGCCGCGCTCACCGCACCGGTCGCGTTCTCGCCGCCGACCGGAACGACCGGATGCCCGGGAAGGAACGGCGCCAGGTGCGCGGCGACGCAGATCGGCCCCATCCCGGGACCGCCGCCACCGTGCGGAATGCAGAACGTCTTGTGCAGGTTGAGGTGACAGACGTCGGCGCCAATGTCGCCGGGTCGCGCCACGCCGACCATCGCGTTCATGTTGGCGCCATCGAGGTACACCTGCCCTCCGTGCTCGTGCACGATCTCGCACACGGTGCGGATGGATTCCTCGAAGACGCCGTGCGTCGAGGGATACGTGACCATCAGCGCGGCGAGCCCGGCCGCGTGCTCCCTGGCCTTCGCGCGGAGGTCGTCGACATCGATGTTGCCATCCTCGTCGGTCTTCACGACGACGACCCGCATCCCCGCCATCACCGCGCTCGCCGGGTTGGTTCCATGCGCCGACTGCGGGATGAGGCACACGTCGCGATGCGTCTCGCCTCGCGAGGCATGGTAGGCGTGAATCACCAGCAGCCCCGTGTACTCGCCCTGAGAGCCGGCGTTCGGCTGCAGCGACGTCGCGGCGAAGCCGGTGATCTCGGCCAGGTCGCGCTCGAGCTGCCGGAACATCTCCGCGTAGCCCTCGGCCTGCGAGCGCGGTGCGAAGGGATGCAGTCCGCCCACCTCGGGCCACGTGATCGGATACATCTCGGCCGCCGCGTTCAGCTTCATCGTGCACGAGCCCAGGGGAATCATCGAGTGCACGAGGGAGAGATCACGCGACTCGAGCTTCCGGAGATACCGCATCAGCTCGGTTTCCGAGTGATGCGAGTTGAACACCGGGTGCAGGAGATACGGTGTCGTGCGCGCATGCGGGGTCGGGAACTTCTCATCCGCCTCTCGCGCGAGCGACGCGACATCGAAGCTCGGCTTCGCGCCGCCGTTGAAGGCGGCCAGCAGATCCGCGACGTCCTGCAGCGAGTGGGGCTCGCCGAACGAGACGGTGATCGCAGCGTTGCCGACGACGCGCACGTTCATTCCGTTCGCCACCGCGATGTCCGCAATCGCTTGCGCGGCTCGCGGAGCGCCCTGGCCGCATTCGACTCGCACCGTGTCGAAGAAGGGGCCGTTCGTCACCTCGAACCCGAGCCGGCGCACGCCCGCCGCGAACAGTGCCGCCAGCCGGTGAACGTTCCGCGCGATGCGCCGCAGCCCCTCGGGCCCGTGATAGACCGCGTACATCCCCGCGATCACCGCGAGCAGCACCTGCGCCGTGCAGACGTTGCTCGTCGCCTTCTCGCGCCGGATATGCTGCTCTCGAGTCTGAAGGGCCATCCGGAGCGCCGGCCGTCCCTCGGAGTCACGCGACACCCCAATGATCCGCCCCGGCAGCTGACGCTTGAACTCATCACGCGTCGAGAGATACGCCGCGTGCGGCCCTCCGTACCCCAGCGGTACGCCAAAGCGCTGCGTGTTCCCGATGGCGATGTCGGCGCCCCATTCCCCGGGCGGGGTGAGCAGCGTCAGAGCGAGCAGGTCGGCAGCGACGACGACGAGCGCGCCTGCCGCGTGCGCCTTCGCGGTGAGCTCGCGATAGTCGTAGATGACGCCATCGGTGCTCGGATACTGCACGAGCACGCCGAACACATCATCGCCGAGCGCCGCCGTCCGGTGATCCCCGACTACGACGTCGATTCCGCGAACGTGCGCGCGTGTCTTCACGACGTCGATCGTCTGCGGATGGCACAGCTCCGAGACGAAGAACGTCTCCTTGCCCGGCTTTCCACGCACCGCGTACGCGAGCGTCATCGCCTCGGCCGCCGCGGTGGCCTCGTCGAGCAGCGAGGCATTCGCGATCTCGAGACCAGTGAGGTCGATTACGACCGTCTGGAAGGTGAGCAGCGCCTCGAGGCGACCTTGCGCGATCTCAGCCTGATAGGGCGTATACGCCGTGTACCAGCCCGGGTTCTCGAGCACGTTTCGCTGGATGGCCGGCGGCGTGATCGTCTCGTTGAAGCCGAGTCCGAGGAAGGAGCGGGTCAGCCGATTCTTGCGCGCCAGGGCGCGCATGCCGGCGAGGGCCTCATGCTCCGATTGCGCGGCGGGCAGATCGAGCGGGCGCTTCAGCCGGATGGCTGCGGGAACGGTCTCGTCTATGAGCTCATCGAGCGAGGCGTAGCCCAGCGCGGCGAGCATCTCCTTTACCTCCTCGTCGGTCGGCCCGATGTGCCGTGCGACGAAGGGATCGGGCGCGAGGAGGGGGGTCGTGGCGGTTGACATGTTCATGAATTTACCTTCCTCGCACCTCAATGGAATCCACGACCGGTTTGGCTTCCCACGCCCGCTCGCGCGCATCGACGGCGGCGCAGCCCGCATCGATGCTGATCTCGCCGCCGGCCGATGGCGCGACCAACATGGCCCTGGACGAGGCGCTGCTCCAGCGCGCGGG
>DASRHU010000307.1:0-7135 GCA_035650335.1 Gemmatimonadaceae bacterium
CCGGTGCGGTGATGCGGATGTGGGTGATACCAGTACGTTCCCGCCGTGCCCGGCCGGATGGTGAAGACGTAGTCGTACGTCTCACCGGGCCCGACGGGATGAAACGGGCTGCCATCGGCCTTGAAGGGCAGATGCAAGCCATGCCAGTGAACCGTCGTCGGCTCGGGGAGCTCGTTGCGGAAATGGACGGTGACGCGATCGCCCTCCCGGAGCTCGAGGGTCGGTCCGGGAAACTGTCCGTTGTAGGTGAAGATCTCGGTCGTGGCGCCGGGAATCAGCGCCATGCGTGTGGGCGCCGCCGTGAGCGTGATCTCGACCTGTCTCTGGGCGAGGGCGGGAAGGGCCCAGAGTGACGCGACCGCGGCGACCACCGTTAGGCTCGGCCGGATGCACGTCAGGGGAACAGCCCACGGGAAGGAGCTACGAAGCAAAGGCCGTCGGGACCTTGGTGGCAGCGTCGCGCAGCAACCGGTCGCGGCATTGCGTCCGGCAAACGAGGCTTAAAATGCGTTAATCCTGGGGTTTTGGAAAGAGGGAGCTTTATGCGTCGCATTGCTCGCGAACGGTCATCTCCCCTCGGTAGATCTCGTGAAGGGCTTCCACGCGGTCGTAACCGAGGCGACGGGCGGCGAGGTCAGCGTGAGACGCGACCGGCGTCGCTATGCTCCCGTCGCAATCGGCCACGGACGGCTCCCTCGGAGTGCCCACCAACGTCGACCACGCGACTGGCGTCACTCGTGGGCCGGATCGTCAAGCGGAGTTGCGGTGCGATGGCCCGCACGTAGGTTTGGGCCCGTTCCCGTTCCGCCCACCCGGGCTCCCCGCCCGAGGCGCATCATGGTGCGGTTTTCGTTCAAGCAGCATTTTGCTCAGAGGTTCTCATGACAACGCGTAGTGCTCTCCGCGCAGCCACGACGGCGGTGTCCGTCGGCCTGCTCGCCGTGGGCATCGCCGGCGCTCAGGAGCAACAAGGGAGCGTCTCCGGCCGCGTCACCGACGCGAGCAGCAACGAGCCGATTCCCGCGGCGCAGGTCAGCATCGTCGGAACGACGACTGGCGCCAGCACGAACAGCGATGGGCAGTACACGATTCGCAGTCTGCGTCCGGGAACAGTCGAGCTTCGCGTTCTCCGTGTCGGGTACAGCGAGCAGAAACGGTCCATCACCGTCACCGCCGGCCAGAGCGTTACCGCCGATTTCGCCATGACGCCGGTCCCGATCTCGCTGACGCCGATCGTGACGACCGCCACCGGTGAACAGCGGCGCGTCGAGGTGGGCAACGCGATCGCCCAGGTCGACGCCCGGGAAGTCGTCGAGACTCGGGCCATCACGAATGTGGGTGACCTGATGACATCGCGGGCGGCAGGCGTCATGGTCATTCCCGGAACACAAACGGGCGCGGGCGTTCGCGTGCGCATTCGCGGAACGAGCTCGCTCTCGCTCAGCAACAACCCGATCTACGTGATCGACGGGATCCGTGTCGAGGGCACGACCGGCTCATCGTCAGTGAGCGTCGGCGGGACGACGCCGAGTCGCGTCGGTGACCTCAACCCCGAGGAGATCGAGTCGATCGAGGTGGTCAAAGGCCCCTCGGCGGCGACGCTCTATGGAACGGATGCGGCGAATGGCGTCGTCGTGATCACGACGCGCAGGGGAATCGCCGGTCGCCCGCAGTGGACCTACTACACCGAGCAGACGGCGATCACCGACCGCAACGATTATCCCACCGCGTATCGCGCATGGCGGACAGGAACTACCAGCACCACCAACTCGACGCCATCGAACACCGTGCAATGCTTCCTCAGTCAGGTCGTTGCGGCGGCGTGCGTGCAGGACAGTGTCACCAGCTTCAATCTGCACGAGGATGACGAGACGACGCCCTATGGGGTGGGCTATCGCCAGCAGCATGGGCTGCAAGTGCGCGGCGGCTCCGAGGCCGTTCGCTACTTCGTGCACGGTGAGTGGGAGGACGAGGACGGCGTCACGAAAGTGCCGGAGTTCGAGGAGCGCTACCTCGCGTCGCGAGGTCTGTCGCTTCGTCCGGAGCAGAAGAACCCGAACCATCTCCGTCGCATCAGCGCGCGCGCCAACATCAACTTCGCGCCGCGCGACAATGTCGATGTCGCCGTCAACGCGGGATACACGACGCAGGATCTGCGGCTGCCGCGGAGCGATGACTCCGGCACGGCCGGGATCGCGGCGAACACCTACGGTGGACCTGGCTTCAAGTACAACCTGAACTCTGCCGGCGACACCCTCTACGGGTGGCGTGAGTTCACGCCGCGCGACGTGTACGAGGCGGTGACGACGCAATCCATCGAGCGGCTCATCAGCTCCGCATCGACGAACTGGCGACCGAGAGACTGGCTACAGGTGCGCGGGAACCTTGGCGTCGACTACATCAACCGCCTCGATTCGCAGCTGTGCCGTTTCGGCGACTGCACCAGCAACACCGACAAGGAAGGCTTCAAGATCGACAACCGCACGAACTTCTTCATCTACACGCTCGACGCGGCCGCGAGCGCGAATCGGCAGCTGACCGATCAGATCCAGTCGCAAACCACGGTCGGCTTGCAGCTCTACCGCAATCTCTTCCACCGCAACGGCGCCCAGGGTACCAAGCTCGCGCCGGGCGCTACGACCGTCACCGCCGGCGCCGTCAAGGAAGCCGACGAGACGACCACCGAGAGCCGCACGTTCGGCTCCTTCCTCGAGCAACGGTTCGCGGTCCGTGACCGCCTGTTCGTGACCGGCGCCATTCGCTCCGACCGCAACAGCGCGTTCGGGGCCGACTTCGGCACGGTCTTCTATCCGAAGTTCTCGGTCTCGTGGGTGCTCTCGGAGGAAGAGTTCTTCCCGACGATCGGCTGGATGAATCAGCTGCGATTCCGCACCGCATACGGCGCGTCGGGTGTACAGCCCGGAACGACCGACGCCGTGCAGTACTACAGCCCGACCCGTACGCTCGGCGAGAGCGGTGAAGTGCCCGGCGCGGTCTTCACCGCGTTAGGCAACCCGGATCTCAAGCCCGAGCGCTCGACGGAGCTGGAAGTCGGGCTCGACGGCAGTCTCCTGGGCAATCGTCTGTCGGTGGAGGTGACGTACTACCACAAGGTCTCCAAGGATGCACTCGTCAGCCGCGTGCTTCCGCCGTCGGGCGGCACCGGCGAGACGGAGCGCTTCGAGAACCTCGGTGAAGTGCGGAACCGCGGATGGGAGGCGTTGGTCGATGCACGCGTGCTCGATCTCGACGCCTTCGGGTGGAACGTCACGCTCAACGGCGCGACGAACGACAACAAGCTCGTCTCCCTCGGCGGTCTGCCGACGATCGTCTCCAGCAGTACGCTTCGCCAGCGCGAGGGATACCCCCTCAATGGCTGGTGGTCCAGGCGGCTGCTCGGCTACAACGACGCCAATGGCGATGGGATCATCTCGGTGAGCGAGATCCAGGTCAGCGACACAGCCGAGTTTCACGGCTACTCCTCGCCGCGTCGTGAGGCAGCGCTGACCAACACCTTCGCGTTCCTTCAGCGCCGGCTGCGCCTCGCCGCCATGATCGATTACAAGGGCGGCCACCTGGTGTACAACAACACCGAGCGCATCCGCTGCGCGAGCCGCTTCAACTGCGCGGCGCTGGTCGATCGCAACGCCTCGTTGTACGAGCAGGCGCGGACGGTCATGGTCCGCGAGCACTCGAGTCGTTCCGTCGCCGGCTTCTTCGAGAAGGGCGACTTCCTCCGATTCCGCGAATTGGCGCTGACCTTCACGCCGTCCGAGGACTGGGCCGCCCGGCTCTTCCGCGGGCGCAGCATCACGGCGACGCTCGCGGCGCGGAACCTCGGAACGATCTGGACGGAGTACACCGGCGTCGACCCGGAGGCATTTGGGACGACCGGCGATGCGCCATCCAGCTTCCAGGCATTCGGACCGCCCACGTACTACTCGCTCCGTCTCACCCTCGGCTTCTAGGCGACACTCCAATGATTTCATACATCACGACACATCGGACCTGGGCGCGTCTGCGTCGCGCCGCGGTGATCGGGTCGCTGGCGGCAATCGGCGCCTGCACACCCACCGAATTCCTCGAGGTCGAGGATCCGGACATCATCCCTCCCGAGGAAGTCCGCTCGGAGGTCGGCGCGCACGGCGTGCGCGTGGGCGCTCTGGCTCGCTTCAACACCGCGACCAGCGGTGCGGAGAGTCTCTTCCTCCTCGGTGGGCTGTTCGCCGATGAGTGGATCAACGGCGATTCATTCATCGCTCGGCAGGAAATCGATCAGCGGATCATCACCCCCGAGAATACGTTTCTGACGACCAGCAACCGCAACCTGCATCGGGCGCGCCTCTCGGCGGAGCAGGCGATCGACCTGCTGACGGAGTTCGCTCCAGACGCTCCAGCATGGCAGGTGGCCGAGATGTACTTCGTGCAGGCGTTCGTCGAGAACATTCTGGCCGAGCACTACTGCGATGGACTGGTTTTCAGCACCGTCATCGACGGCGTCGAGCAGTATGGCTCTCCGATCACCACGGACTCCGCCTTCGCGCGCGCGCTGGGTCACGCCGAGGCGGGGCTCGCGCTTGCCCTTGGGACGACGGCGAGCGACCTGCGCGTGAAGTGGGCGTTGCAGCTCATCCGCGGGCGAATCCTGCTCAACCTCGCTCGGCCGTCCGACGCGGCGCTGGCGGTGGCGGGCGTCCCGGACAGTGCGGTCTACCGGATGCGCCACTCGGAGACGACGACCCTCAACTCGTTCTGGTCCTTCAACAACAACGCGCGTCGGTACAGCGTGGGGAACAACGAAGGCACGAACGGATTGAATTTCGCGACCGCGAATGATCCAAGGGTCCCCGTGTGCGTGGGTGGCGATGCCGCCTGCAGGGCGATCGGCGTAACGCAGACGCGGCGGGACGATCTTGGCCAACCGATACACGTGCAGCGGATCTGGCCGACACGCGACACGGCGGTCGCGATCATGACTGGCGTGGAGGGTCGTCTCATCGTGGCCGAGGCGCAGCTCGCGGCGGGAGACACGGCCGCGTCGCTCGCCACGCTCAATGCGTTGCGGACACGCGTGCCGGGCCTAACGCCGCTCACGGATGCGGGTTCGCCGGAGGCCCGCGTGAATCAGCTATTCCGCGAGCGCGCGTTCTGGTTGTTCGGCCGGGGAACGCGCGTCGGCGACCTACGACGCCTCATCCGGGATTACGGCCGAGTGGAGGACGATGTCTTTCCGACTGGGTCATGGCACAAGGGCGGCGCGTATGGCAGCGACGTCAACATGCCCGTTCCCCAGGCGGAGCTGAACAACCCGAACGTCACTCAGTCCTGCATGAACCGAAATGCGTAGATGGCTGTTGGCGGCCGCGCTGACGGCCGTCGCCAGTCGAAGCGCGTCGGCTCAGGGACCAGGCACGGTCCCTGAGCTGACGCGGCAGGTCGAGGTTCGGCGCACCGCCTACGGCGTCCCTCACATCAAGGCCGAAAACCTCCGCGCGGCGGCGTATGCGCTCGCGTACGTGCAGCTCGAGGACTACGGCCCACGCGTCGCGAACGCGCTGCTTCGCGCGCGCGGGGAGATGGGACGCTGGTTCGGACGCGACAGCATGGAGAGCGATTTCTCCGCCAAACGCGACTACGCGCTGGCCGTCGAGCGCTATCCACAGGTCGATCCCGACACGCGCGAGGTCTACGAAGGATTCGCCGCCGGCGTCAACCGCTACATCGAGCGGCACCCCGACGAGTTTCCATCCGGGTTCCACCCTCGCTTCACCGGCTATGACGTCGCCGCGCGCGACGTGAGCTCGCCATCACCGGCAGCCGCCCGACGTTTTCTCGCGCGATTCGTTCGCGATCAACCCGGAGGGAGACGCGGCGGTGGGCCTCCCTCCGACAGCGTCCGCACGCTCGATGAAGGCGACGACGTCATCGAGGAAGGCTCCAACGCCTGGGCGTTCGCGCCAAGTCGGACAAAATCCGGCCGCGCGATCCTCCTGCGCAATCCGCACCTCGCGTGGAGCGCCGGCTATTACGAAGCGCACATCACCGTCCCGGGCGTACTCGACTTCTACGGCGACTTCCGCATCGGTGGGCCGTTCGGCGTCGTCGGCGGCTTCAATCGCGACCTCGGCTGGGCGACGACCAACAACGCTCCCGATCTCGACGAGATCTACGCGCTCGACGTCGATACGACAGCCGCCGACCATTATCTCTTTCACGGCACACCGCTCCCGGTGGTTCGCGAGCTCGTCACCGTGGCGTTCCGCAACGGGCCCGGCACCTCCACCGAGACGCGCGAGGTTTGGCGCACACCGCTCGGCCCGGTGATTCACCGCGACAGCGGCAAAGTCTACGTGCTGCGCGCCGCTGCTGACGGTGACCATCGCGGGGGCGAGCAGTTCCTGCGGATGATGCGCGCGCGCTCGCTCGCCGAGTGGAAGGAGGCGATGCGGATGCGCGCGCGGGTGAACTCGAACTTCACCTACGCCGATCGCGCCGGGAACATCTTCTACGTGTGGAATGCGTCGATCCCGGCGCTCCCGCACTCGAGCGGTGGCGACACGAGCGCCGTTCCCGCGCGAGCCACCGGTGACGTGTGGACCCGGTACGTGCCGTTCGACTCACTGCCGCAATTGCTCAACCCGCGCGGCGGGTACGTGCGAAACGAGAACGATCCACCGTATCACACGAACCTGCGTCAGGTTCTCGACCGCTCGCGGTATCCCGCCAACTTCCCGGAGCCGCTTCTTCGCCTTCGCAGCCAGCACAGCCTAACGCTTGTCGATCCGCAGCGAAAGCTGAGCCTCGAGGACGTCGTGAAGCTCAAGCATTCGTATCGGATGCTGCTCGCCGATCGCGTGAAAGACGACCTCATTGCCGCGGTGCGGGCGACGGCACCGACGCAGCAGGTGGCCGACGCGATCGCGCTACTCTCGCGATGGGACAACACGGCCGCGCCCGACAGCCGCGGTGCCGTGCTGTTCGAGCTGTGGTGGCGCGGATACACCGACGGGGCGAATGCAGACTCCCTATTCGCCGAGCTCTGGACGCCTAACGCGCCGATCGCGACGCCGCGCGGGCTGAAGGAGCCTGCGCGTGCCGTCGATGCCTTCACGCGGGCGGTCGAGGAGACGGCCAG
>DASRHU010000308.1:0-30178 GCA_035650335.1 Gemmatimonadaceae bacterium
CGCATCCCTCTCCAACGCCTCCCAAATCTCCCGCGCGCGTTGCGTCAGCTCCGTCATCGTTCCCGCGTTGTCGATGATGTAATCCGCGCGCGCTCGCTTCAGCTCGGCCGGCATTTGCGAGGCGATCATCCGCATCGCTTCGGTCATCTCGAGGCCGCGAGCGTGGACGAGCCGGTCCATCCGCATGGGACGCGGAGCATCCACGAGCACGATCCGGTCGAACTGGTCGGCGAGCCGGCGCTCGAAGAGCAACGGGATGTCGCAGACGACGATGCGGTCTCCACGGCGGCGCGCCTCATCCACGAGCTGGTCGCGCAGCCGCTGGACCTCCGGATGCACGATCGCGTTGAGTGCCTCGAGCTGCTCGCTGTCGGAGAATACGCGCTGTCGCAGCTCGCGACGGTCGATGGGGCCGTCCGGGGCGGTGACCTCCTCGCCCCAGCGCTCGACGATCGCCTGATACGCGGGCGTACCGACCTCCACCGCTTGCCGGGCGAGCACGTCGGCGTCGATCAGCGTGGCGCCCCAGCCTGCGAACAGCTGAGCGACGCTCGACTTCCCGCTGGCAATATTGCCGGTGAGCCCGACGAGCAACATGCGAGTCTCCAGAACGTCAGGGAACGTGCGCGCAAGCTATGGTGCGCCTGATGCGTGAGTCAACAGCGACGGTCAGAGCAGGGACACCTGGTTTTCGTCGGCGCGCGGCACCTGATGACAATGGCGACACCGTGCCTCGTACGTCTCGCGTCCTCCCACCATGATCGTCGGCGAATCGTACGTCGCGGGTCGCCCGTCGATGATCCGCTGGTTGCGGCTCGCCGGCCCACCGCAGATCACGCAGATCGCGTGCAGCTTGTCCACGAGCTCCGCGTCAGCCATGAGCTGTGGCATCGCGCCGAACGGCTCTCCGCGAAAGTCCGTGTCCGTCCCGGCGATGATCACCCGCAACCCGCGCATCGCGAACGATCTGACCAGCGGAACGATCCCCGCGTCGAGAAACTGTGCCTCGTCGATGGCGATCACATCGGCCAGCGTGTTGAGCTGTTGAGCGATCTGCATCGACGAATCGATGGGGATCGCCTCCACGGAGCGGCCATCGTGGCTGGAAACCGCGTACAGCCCCTGATACCGCTCGTCGAGGTGCGACTTGAAGACCTGCACTTTCTTCTTCGCGATCATCGCGCGACGAACGCGGCGAATGAGCTCCTCACTCTTGCCGCTGAACATGACCCCCGCGATGACCTCGATCCAGCCGCCGCGCGCGCCGTAGAGCATGACGTGCGTCTACTCGCCTTCGGTTGCCGGTGGGCGACGGCGCTCGACGTCCCCGCGAGGTCGCCGCGGCCCCCGGTCGCCACGCTCGCCTCGCTCTCCGCGATCGCGCGGGCCGCGCTCGCCACGACCGGCGCGCTCACCACGAAAGCCGGCGCCGGCGCGCTCGCCGCGACCTCCACCCTCGCGCCCCTTGTCCACGCGAGCGACGACGCGGCGACCGCGGAGCGTCGTGCCGGTCAACGCGCTGGCCACACGCTCTGCCTCGCCGCTGGCGATCTCCACCAGCGAGTGGTTCTCGCGAAGCTCGATCTTTCCGATGCGCTCGCGCGTGACACCGGCCTCCCCCGTGATCGCGCCCACCAGATCCCCCGGCCCCACCCGGTCGCGCGTTCCGGCACCGACAAAGATGCGCGTCCAGCCACCAGGTGCGGACGCCACCGGTGCAGGCGCCTGTGCTGGAGCAACCGCCCGCGCGATGTCGCGCGTGCGCTCTCGCTCGCGCTCCAGGAGATGCAGGGCCGCTGCCGCGATCTCGACTCCGTCGTACTCCTCGAGGAGCGGCTCGAGTGCGAGCATCTCGTGCGTTGGAATGCCGCGCGCGAGGACCTCGCGGAGCTGCGATCGCAACGATGCCATCCGCTTCCGTGCACGCGCCGGCGCGGCGGACGCCGGGAGGGGCGTCACGGGGGCTCCACCACTCAACGCTCGTAGCGCATCGAGCTGCCGTGGCTGAACGATCGCGACGACGCTCGGAGCCGCCCCGCCCAGGACGGCGCGCAACTCATCGCGACTGGGGAGGTCGAGCAATAGCAGTGTGTCGGCCTCGATCACCGGACCGCCCCGCGTGACGCGGACGCCGCCGTCCTCGGCAGAGTGTCCGAGCGACGCGATGAGCGCGCGAACCTCGTGCTCCGTCGCCTCGGATCGCGTGAATACGGCGGCGACCTCCGGGTCGAGCTCGTCGAGCAGCCGCTGCAGAGCCGCAAGCTTTCCCCACGATGACGTCGCCACGTAGCGAATGGGTACCGCGCCACCGTCGCTCGCCGTTTCGCCGGACCGGCGAGCGCGCCTCGCGTAGCGCTCGATGAGCTGCTCCAGCTCGGGCGTCTGTCGTGAGGCAATGATGGTTCGCGGCGCCTCTTTCGGGACCTCCGCGAGTAACGACTCGAGCGCTTCGGTGGACGCGGCGTCGTCCGCGATCTCGTCCACCCAGGCGAGCGTGAGCGCGCGAATGCGCTCGAGCTTGAGCACGGAGGTGCGCACGAGCTCGAGCAGCTCCGCGGGGGCGCCGATCACCCCGTGCACGGGCGGAACACGGAGCAGGCGCGTAGCGCGTCGCGGACTCGATGTGGGGATGATGCGAAGCCCCGCGGCCTCGGGAAGCGTCGAGACGGCTCGTGCGAACGTAATGGCGGTGTCGGGATCGGGCACCACGAGGAGCAGCTGCAGCTCGGGAACAGCGCGATCGATACGCTCGAGCGTCGATGCGAGCACGCCGGCCACCGATGTCATGTCGTGCGGAAGGATGTGGACGGCGTTCTGGCTGCGTCCAACGCTCGCCGGCTCGCGCTCGTCGTGTTCGGTGATTCGCCCGTGCTGCTCCACTGGTGCCTCCGTTGTCAATGGCGTCCCCGCGACCCGGGATGTTAAAGTATACACGCTCCCCCTGTTCCCCTCCACCGCCTCCGCATGTCCCTGCTCGCCGGCACTCGCAGCAATCGCACCTTCGTGCCCTCGGGAAACATCGCGCAGCTGCGCGAATCGGCGACGATCGCCGCCTCGGCGCGCGCCAAGGCGCTCCGAGCCGCCGGCCGCGCGATCATCGACCTCGGTGCCGGCGAGCCGGATTTCGACACGCCGGAGTTCATTCGACGGGCGGCGCAGCGCGCCATTGATGCCGGCGCAACGCGGTACACCGCCACCGAAGGGATTCTTCCCCTTCGCGAGGCGATCGCCCGGCGGGCGAGCGAGATGGGCGCCGAGATTCCCCCGGGAAACGTCGTCGTGTCCACGGGCTCCAAGCAGTCGCTCTTCAACGCCTGCTTCTGCTTGTTCGGAGAGGGCGACGACGTGCTCATCCCGACGCCGAGCTGGACAAGCTATTACGAAATGGTCTCGCTGTCGCGCGCGAACGCCGTGCCGGTGTACGGCGATCCGGCGAGCGGATGGAAGGTCACGCCGGCGATGCTGGAGGCCGCGTCCACCTCCCGGACGAAAGGTGTAATGCTCAACTCGCCCTGTAATCCGACCGGAGCGGTATACTCGCGTGAGGAGCTGACGGCGCTGCTCGAGGTTGCGCAGGACCGCGGATGGTGGGTCATCAGCGACGAGATCTACCGCGCCATTTCGTACGGCGATGCAATCGCGACGTCTGCGCTCGACGTCGCGTCATCGCTCGATCGGATCGTCATCGTCGATGGCGTGGCGAAGGCGTACGCGATGACCGGGTGGCGAATCGGCTGGGCGATCGCGCCGCGGGAGCTCGCGTCGGCAATGACCGCGCTGCAGTCGCACACCACCTCGAACGCCGCCGCTCCTTCCCAGCACGGAGCGCTCGCGGCGCTCACCAACCGCGAGGAGGCGAGCACCTCGATCGCATCGATGGTCGCCGAGTTTCGCCGGCGACGCGATGCCGTGATCGCGATCGTGCGGGGCGAGCCGGAACTCGACTTCGTCGAGCCGGAGGGCGCATTCTATCTCTTCGCGCGAGTCGGTGGCGACGATCCGGCCCGCGACGACGGTGCCGCGTTCGCGCGACGTCTGCTCGAGGAGCACGAGGTGGCGGTCGTGCCGGGGTCGGCCTTTCTGACGCCGGGTTGGGTGCGAATGTCGTACGCCGCTCCCATCGCCGGCGTGATAGAGGGCACTCGCCGACTCGTGACGCTCTGGCGCGAGATCAACGGTCGATGAACGCTCTGGCGCCTCGCCCCGGCGTCCGTATCTTGGCAGCAAGGGCCGACGTCGTTCCTTCTGCAACGCCGCGCCACGCGTGGCACGCGTTCGGCCTCGCCATTCCGTGACGCGTCCAGAATACTGAAGGCCCCCAACGGAGTGCTCTCGTGAACATCGCCGTGCAGGTCGAGCCGATTGGCGCGCTGTCCGACGTCGAGTATCGGTGGGATCCCGACACCGACATCCTCACGGCGAATTTGCGCAACGGTGCGACCGGCACGGGGATGAGCGGATCGGTCGAGCTCACCGGGAGCGACGGCTCGTGGGTGGTGCTCGACGTCGAGGCCGGTCGCATTCACGGCGTCGAGGTCGCCGTGTGGCCTGATGTGCGCAAGGTCGCGACGCTCGTGCCGCCCGCCGACGCACAGAACGCCAGCATCGTCGTCCCGTCGCGCGGATCGCGGCCCGAGGTGGCCGCCGTCGAAGTCGATACATCGCTCATCGCCGAGGCGGATCAGTCCGAGCGCACCATCCACTTCAAGCTCGGCGTGAAACGGCCTGCACGCGCCGTGCGCTTCGCGCGCGACCTGGTACTCGAGCTCGACGAGCGCGACCGCATTGCGGGCCTGTGGCTGCTCAACGTGCCGCCGTTTCCCGAGAACGAATGATCACGACCATCGTGCTCATTCGTGCCGACCCCAAGGTCATCCCGCAGGTCGCGCAGCGCCTGGCCGGCATCGACGGGGTAACCGATGTCTATTCCGTCTCCGGCGAATGGGATCTCGTCGCGATCGTCAGGGTGGCCGAGTACGATCGAATCGCCCAGGTCGTGACGGAGGAGTTCGTCAAGGTACCGGGCATCGAGCGGACGCAAACACTGACCGCGTTTCGCGCCTACTCGAAGAAGGACCTCGAGCAGGCGTGGGACCTCGGTGTTGAATAGCGCCGGAACGGCAACCCGGAACAACGGCCCGTGAGCGATCGCGTCGACGAGTACATCACCTCCCTCTTCGCGCGCGATGACGACGTGCTCGCCGCGCTCCGCGAGGCCGCCGACCGCGAGGGTCTTCCCCCGATCTCGATCGGCGCCGTCACCGGGCGTCTCCTCCAGGTTCTCCTCTCCGCCGTGCGCGCCGAGCGCGTGCTCGAGGTCGGCACGCTCGGCGGATACTCGGCGATCTGGATGGCGAGAGCGCTGCCGCGATCAGGTCGCCTCGTTACGATCGAAATCGACGAGCGACACGCGGACTTCGCGCGACGGTACTTCACGCGCGCCGGGCTCGACGATCGCATCGAGGTGCGTGTTGGTCGGGCGCTGGACGTCCTTCCAGCGTTCGACGGTGAGCGCTTCGACGTGGTGTTTCTCGATGCGGACAAGGAGCCGCTTCCCACCTATCTCGATTGGTCGCTTCGTCTGTTGCGACCGGGCGGCCTGTTGATCGCCGACAACGCGCTGTGGGGCGGGCGTGTGCTCGATCCGACGACCGAGGATGAAGGGACGCGCGGTATTCGTGAGTTCAACCGGCGGCTGGCGACCGACGAGCGCCTCCGGGGGACGATCATTCCGGTTGGCGATGGACTCGCGGTCGCGGTGGTGGGGTAGGGCGCCGGGCCGGCTATTTCACCTCGTCCAGGCACCAGCTCGACCGCCCTCGGAAAATCTCCCGCCAGCGCCGGTTCATCCACGCCAGCACGATTAGCGAAGATTCCTGTCCGATGCCCCATTCCTCGGCGACGATCTCATCGATGCCGTCGCCAGTGATGTCGAGATGGTCGAAGAAACGGCGGTATACGGCGCTCGAGATGGGTCCGTTTACGACGTGGGCCATGGTGGGTGCATAGCCCTCACCGTCGCGGTCGGCGATCACGAAGAGGTGAACCGTGTTCGTCGTCGGGGAGCTTGCGTCGGCTGCCGTCGGGTCGATGTAGGAGGCCACAATCGTCGGCGAGTCGGTGGCGCCGGTATTGATCGCCACCGCCCGATAGTCGAGCGCGTCGAGCATCTTCCAGTCGACGTTCTCGGGCGCGCCCGCCTCGATGGCCACGTCGCGGCCAGCTTTGCGGAGCTCGCTGCCCGAGAGGGACTTGGCGGCGTGCGACCGTTGTCGCGTGAACGAGCCCGCGAGCGCCTCCACGGTGTAGGAGGATTTCGTCAATCCGGTGACGCTCACGGCCGCGAGCGGCGTCAGGGCCTGACAGCCGGGCAGGGTATACAGAGGATTTTCCTGACGCTCCCACATTCCCTGGCGGACGGTGGCGGTCCCTTGGGCGTGTCCGCCCTGGTAGACCTTGTACGCCTTGCCGCGGCGCATGTACATCGCGTCGAACTGGTGCCACCCGGTTTGCGACAGAACAATCTTCTTGAGCTGTCCGCCCTCGACGGCCGCGATCGGGATCATGCGCGGATCCTCTCTCTCTCCGAAGACCTGGAAGAGGATGTCGGGGCGAGCGGCGAGATTCAGCGCCTCGCTGGGGGCGACCTGCGGAGGAGCCGGCTGCTCTCCCCCGATGAACCCTTTCGCCTTGTCACACCCGGTGACCACCGTTACGATGCTCACCAGCGTGGCGATTCGCTTGATGACGGACGCGCGCATCAACTCGCGGAAGTGAAGACGAGAGCCCGGTCGCTGAACGCGGCCGATCGGCGGGACTGAGACGGTGGCAGTGGAGCAGAGGCAGCGGGACCCGAACCCCCCCTCCATACCCGTGGCGAGCTTTCACGACGCGGTGCGCTACCTCGCGCATCGCATGCCCGGCGTCGCTACCGTTACCACCACGGCACCTTCGCTCGAGCGGTCCGAGGGCATCCACGAATCACCCCGGGTCATAGACGCGCAAGTCGTTGAAAGTGCAACGACAGCGCGCCGGGTCGATGGCCCGGTGACGGCGACTTTTGCCGCGTTTCTCGATGGTGTTCAGGAGAGCCGTGTCGTGAACATCCTCCGGGGCGTGCCGGTCGTTTGGGGGCGCGTCGCGGCCGCGGTGCGCCGCCGGATCGATCGCCGGCTCCGGACGTGGGGTACCCCCGTCGTCGAATGCCGGCTCTACGCGCCGCTCTCGCTCCTCGACGACACCTCCCGGTCCTTCCTGGCCGACACGCCCATCGTCGACACGAGCCGGGTGGACGAGGACGCAGCGGTCTCGCGTCATCCGACGCACGTCATCGAGCAGGCGCTGCACGCCGTCCAGCGCGACCGTGAGCGTGCCGAGCGGGTGCTCGCCGAGCGGTGGTGTCAGACGGTCGGTGAGCCGTTGCTCGTGGATGGGAGTATCTCCGCGAGCGACATCGTCGCCCGACACACCTGCGCCGTCGGGGTGATCAAGACCCACCGCCAGCTCTATGCGTCGGGCGACATGATGGACGTGATTCTCGGACTCGCCGCGGGAGAGCGCACACCGGTCGTCCGTATCGCACCGCGGAACCGCACGCCGGTTCACTCCTGGTATCTCCGTCTGCGCGATGGAGCGCCTCACGATGCGTTGTGGGGAATCGTGCGCGTCGAGGTGGCCGAGTCGAGCGGCCCAACGACACGCGCCGACGACGTGTCTCGCTGGGTATTGGCCGAGCGCGCCCCGCTGGCGCTTCCGGATTTTCGGTGGGATCGACTGGCGTACCCTGTTCATGAGTGCGAGGAATTCCTGCGTGCTATTACCTGACGGCAGAGAGTTCGGCGGTCATCGAATGCGGAATGCGGAATCCGGATTGCCGATGAGATCGTGCCTAGCGGAGGCTCTCACACGCCATCCGCATTCAGCGTTCCGCATTCGCTGACGTTTACCCTCGAGATCAGAATGCCCGATCCAGCCCGGCCTCGAACGTTAGGGCGTGTCGTCGCAACGGAGCGCCGCCCCAACACGCCTCACGAGTTCCATTTCTGGACCGCGGTGGATTCGCCCGTCGGCATCGGAACGATCGTGCGCGTGGAGGGCACGCGCGCCGTGGAGGGACACATCCCGCGCGTGTACGGCGTCGTCGTCGACGGGTTCAGCTTCACCGATCTCCTCTCGCCCTTGCACGACGTGCTCGGTCACGATGGCGATCCCGCGTCGTCGGCGATCGCTCCCACCGAGCGCCCCGAAGTGCGCCTCTACACGGCCGCCGTGCTGCGGCAGATCCCGGAGGAGCCGCTCCAGCCCGTTCCCATGGGGGAGGTGTTCCTCGCGACGGACGAGGATGTGAGCCTCGCGCTGCGGATGGATACCTACACCCGTGAGGGTGCGCGGACGGCGATCCCGATCGGACTCTACCGCTCCGGTGGCATGGACTCGCCGATCTACCTCGATGCCGATTTCCTCGTCGGTCCCGAGGCGGCTCACCTCAACATCACCGGCGTGTCGGGGCTGGCGACGAAGACGAGCGCCGTGGAATTCATCCTCGCATCGCTGTTCGCGCATTTCCCGGAGAGCAAGGGCTCGGTCGCGGCGGTCTGCTTCAACGTGAAGGGGCCCGATCTCTGCTATCTGGACCAGCCGGGCGATCTCGACGCGAACGACCTCGCCATCTACGACCGCCTGCGCGTGCCCGCACGGCCGTTCGACCGTGTGCGGTACTTTGCCCCGTACAAGGCGAACCTGACATCGCTGAACACGCTGCGCTCCAACGAGGAGCTGATGCATAACGTCACCCCACTCACGTGGGGACTCCGCGAGGTGCTGCAGTTCGCGGAGGTCATGCTCAACCGCGATGACGTGGATGCGAAGGCGGACGCGCTCATCGACTTCATCAAGGAGCGTCTGCTCGATCGCGAGTACACCGATGCCGCCCTCCTCGCCGGCAAGCGCTATCGCGTGCAATCGTTCGCGGATCTGGAGGCCTGGTTCCGCGACGTCATCATGGCGCTCGAGCAGAAAGGAAGTGAAGGGTATCGCACCCACCACATCGCGACGATTCGAAAGGTTCGCAACAGGCTCTCGAACATCTCGCTGCGGTGTGCCGGGCTCGTCACCGACGACGGCTCGGTGAGCGACCTGCCCTGGGGGACCTTCGAAGACCGGTCGGTGTATGTGATCGACGTCGCGGGTGCGGAGGAGGACGCGCAGGACCTCATCTTCGCGCGCATCGTGTCCAAGCTGCGCGAGCACCTCGAGCGACGCGACCTCGGCGTCAGCCACGTCGTCGTGTTCGTCGACGAGCTGAACAAGTATGCCCCCGCGGATGGCCCGGATACGTACGTCCGGAAGATGTTGCTCGACATCGCCGAGCGAGGTCGCTACCTCGGCCTCGTGCTGTTCGGCGCGGAGCAGTTCCGCTCGCAGGTCCACCGCCGCGTGGTGGGCAACAGTGGGACCGCTCTCTTCGGCCGCATGGATGGGGACGAGCTGGCCACGCCGGGCTACGCCGTGTTGAGCCCCGCGACGCGCACGAAGCTGGCGACGCTCGCCAAGGGAGAGTTGATGGTGCGGCACCCGCACTTTACACAGCCGATTTTCCTCAGGTTTCCGCGCCCCGCCGTACTGCGGGGGCGCGATGGCGTCGAGCGCTTCCCGCAGGCGACCGAGGCTTCCTTCGAGACATCCCTCTTCCGCACGCTGCGGCAGCTGGACCCGGGCATCCCGCTCGTCTGGGTCCAGGACATGGTGGCACTGTACGATGAGCCCGATCTCATTCGGGCGCGCAACGCGACACTGCAAGCGCGTCCAACGGACGTGAGGGCGTTCTTCGCCTCGCGACTGCGCAACATCATCCCGGCGCAGCCGGTGACCGCGCCGGTTGCCGCGTCGCCGTTGCGGTCCCTGCCCGCCGACGATCCGTACGGATCGTGATCGCGTGAACCTCCTCCTCAGGCGCTTCGCGGCCGCCTTCGCTGTCGCGAGCGGAGCATCGGGGCTTCTCGCCGCGCAGAGCGTCACGCTCCAGATCAAGCCCAAGGTCGGTGACACCCTGCGGCTGCGCATCGAGCAGGAGATGGAGATCACGGCCGCCGGTCGGATGCGCGACGTCGATACGACGATGACGATGCGCTCCTCCATGCTGATGCTCTCGCGGTCGATCGTCGTGCTTTCGGATGACGACGGAACGACGGTCCGCTCGATCACCGACTCCGTCGCCGTGAATCCCGGCGCGCTCGATCCGCGCCTCGATCAGGTGCGCCGCGCGCTGCAAGGGAAGGAGGTCCGCGTGCGCTTCTCTCGCGAGGGGTCCGCGACGCTCGTGGAGGCGGATCCCGAGCTCCCGCGCGATCTGCACTCGGTATTCTCGCAGCTCCCGGCCACATTCCCGCGACACCAGGTCGCCGTCGGAAGCACCTGGAAGCAGCGCATCCCCATCCC
Source organism: Gemmatimonadaceae bacterium (assembly GCA_035650335.1). Lineage (GTDB taxonomy): Bacteria > Gemmatimonadota > Gemmatimonadetes > Gemmatimonadales > Gemmatimonadaceae > JAICNG01. The sequence goes on from DASRHU010000308.1 coordinate 10,438, forward strand.
GGATGCCGCGCAGGGTCAGATTGCCGGAACGCTCCAGGCGGTGTTTCGGCTCGACTCGCTGACGAATCGGGGGAAGCGGGCGTTCATCTCGATGCGGGGTACGCTGAGTCGAGATTCGACGGCGAGCGTGATGGCCGACGGCGGGCGCATGACGATGACCGGGACCGTCACCGGGTTCATGATTCTCGACCGCGTCCGCGGATGGGTCATCGACGCGCTCACCGAGATGTCGGTGCAATCGCACATCGAGCCGGCCGCCGGGAAGGCCCTGCCCCCCGTCAAAATGCGAATGCGGTTGATTCAGCGGCAACGCACTATGGACAAGGACTGAGCGAACACGCTATCCTCTTAGGAGTATTACAGTTAGCCGAATTTCTCCCGAGGATGGCGTGCGGCTGGTACATATCTCCGATCTGCATCTCGGCTTCCGCCAGTATCATCGCCTGACCCATTCGGGCATAAACCAGCGGGAGGCCGACGTCGCGAACGCGTTCCGTGGCGCGATCGATCGCATCATCGCGCTCGAGCCGGACGTCGTGGTGTTCGCCGGGGACATTTTCCACACCGTTCGCCCGATGAACCCGGCGATCATTCATGCCTTCAACCAGCTCGCTCGGCTCACGCGCGCGCTGCCGAACACGCTCGTCGTGATGGTGGCGGGGAATCACGATCGGCCGCGGGCCACGGAAACGGGGTGCATTCTTCGCCTCTTCACGGTGCTCGGCGTCCATGTGGTCGACGCGGAGCCGCGACGGCTGATGTTCCCCGAGCGCGATCTGGCCATCCTCGCGGTTCCGGACGTCGTTGGGGATTACCCGGCGCTGCTGCCCGATCCCGCGGTTAGGCACAACGTGCTCCTGCTGCACGGCGAGGTGGAGGGAATGCTGCCGCCGAGCGCGGTGCGGCTCGATCGCGCCGCGATGGAGATTCCGCTCGATGCCATCGGCGCGCCGCGCTGGACGTACGTCGCGCTCGGTCACTATCACGTGCACCGCCAGATCGCGCCGAACGCGTATTATTCCGGGTCGATCGATTACACGAGCACCAACCCCTGGGGGGAGCTGGTCGAGGAGCACGAGGCCGGTCTTCCGGGAAAGGGGTTCATCGAGTACGACCTCGAGCGCGGCGTGCACACCTTTCACGCGCTCGAGCCATCGCGACGGCTGATCGATCTCCCCAGCGTCGTTGCGCGCGGGCTCACGGCGGCCGAGGTGGACGTCGCCATTCACGACGCGGTGGAGAGGTGCGTCGACGGCATCGACGACAAGATCGTGCGACTCGTCGTCCGTGATGTGCCGCGACACATCGCGCGTGAGCTCGACCAGAAGGCGTTGCGCGATTACCGGCGCCGCGCGCTGTATTTCCATCTCGATACCCGTCGCCCCGAGGTGATGCGAATCGCCGCGAGCGGTGCTCCTGGTCGGCGACCCACGCTTCGCGAGACCGTCGAGTCGTACCTCGGCAAGCGGTCGCTCCCATCCGGCGTGGATCGCGACCAGCTGGTGCAGCTCGGCACGTATTACCTGAACGAAGCGGACGCGGCGGCGACCGTCGCGTCGGCCGGTACTCCCTCGCCGTTAGGCGGCTAGTGCTGCTCAACCGCCTCGTCCTCCAGAATTTCCGCCAGCACGCGGACAGCCGGATCGAGTTCGGCCCCGGGGTGACGGGGATTATTGGTCCGAACGGGGCGGGGAAGACCACGATTCTCGAGGCGATCGCCTGGGCGATCTACGGGAACCCGGCCGCGCGCGGGACCCGCGATTCGATCCGCTTCAATCGCGCTGGCGCGCGCTCCGGGGTGCGAGTCGAGCTCGACTTCGATCTCGGCGGACACAACTACCGCGTCGTTCGCGGGCTGACGAACGCCGAGCTCTATCTCGACGGCCCCCACAACAAGATCGCCGACTCGATCACCGGTGTCACCGACGTGCTCATGCGCCGCCTGGGAATGACGCGTGAGGAGTTCTTCAACACGTACTTCACCGGCCAGAAAGAGATCAGCGTCATGGCGGCGATGAGTCCCACCGAGCGCGCACAGTTTCTGTCGCGCGTGCTCGGGTACGAGCGCTTGCGCGCGGCGCAGGAGCTCGCGCGCGACCGCCGCCGTGCGATCGTCGCCGAGATCGCCGGGCTCCGACAGGGAATGGGCGACGCGGATGCCATCGCGAGACAAGTCTCCGATGCGGAAACTCGCCTCGGCCAGGCTCGCGACCGCGCTCGGTTCGCCGAACGCCGGCGGGATGCGTCGCAGGCTGCGCTCGAGGAAGCCCGTCCGCGGTGGGAGGCCGCGCAGCGCGCGCGCGAGGCGCATCAGGCGCTCCTCGCCGATTTGCGCGTCGCCGAGCAGCAGGAGGCGGCCGAGCATCGTGAGGTGCAGCGTGTGGAGCGCGACCTCGGTGACGCCGCGAACGCCCGTGCCGAGCTGGAGCGCCTTCGCGTCGAGCTGGAGCCGTTTCAGCTCATTGCCTCGGAGTTTCAGCGCCTCGACGTGCTGGCGCGAGAGGAAGGTCGACGGCGCGCGCTCCTCGAAACGCAGGGCGCCATCGCCGAAGACCTGGTTCGCCTGCGGGACCGTCGCGCGAAGCTCGAGAACGCTCCGGCGCTCGAGACCGAGATCGATGCCGCGCTCGTCGCGAAGCGCGCCGAGTTCGAGGCGACCGATGGGCTGCTCGAGGCGCGGCGCACCGAGTGGGTGCGCGACCGTCAGGAGGCGGAGACGAAGCGCCAGGCCCTGCGCGAGCAGTACACCGAGCTGAAGGAGCAACGCGATCGTATCGTCAGCCTGGGAGCCGAAGGAGCCTGCCCGACGTGCGCCCGCCCGCTCGGTGAAACCTACCGCGCGGTGCTCGATCTCCTCGACGAGCAGCTGGAGACGGTGCGTGTCGACGGCAACTACTACAAGGCGCGCTTCGAGCAGCTCATGGAGATGCCGGAAGACGTGCAGGCGCTCGATGAGCAGCGTCGCGCCTTGTCGCTCGAGGTCTCGACGCTCGAGCGCCGCCTCACGAAGATCCAGCTCGCCGTGCAGGAGCTGGCGCACGTGGAATCGGATCTCACCGGCAAGAGCGAGCGGGCCTCGCAGGTCGCGGCGGAGCTGGAGGCGATTCCACCCGGATACGACGCCGCCCGCCATGACAAGCTGCGCGCCGAGATCGAGCGCCTCACGCCGCTCGACGCGCGCGCCGCGCGGCTGAGTGCGCAGCTCGAACGGGTGCCGCAGCTCGAGCGCGAGCGCGCGGCAGCGGTCGAACGGCTGGGCGCCGTTCGCGAGCGACTGCGCGCGCTTCAGGCGCGGCGCGAGGAGACGACGATCCCCGAGGCGGATCACGAAGCGCTGCGGGCGGAGTACGAGCGTGTGCGGGGCGAAGCCCACGCCGCCGAGTTGGCGCTGGTGCAAGCGCAAGGCGAGGAGGTGGGTGCGCAATCCGCTCTGGAGCGCGCGCGATCGATTGCGGCCGAACTCGCCGCCCGTCAGCGAATGCTCGGCGAGCTCGCCGCCAAGAAGCTCCTGCACGACGAGCTGGACCGCGCCTTCACCGACCTGCGGACGGATCTCAACTTCCAGCTGCGTCCCGAGCTCTCGGAGCTGGCCAGCGGGTTCCTGAGCGATCTCACCGACGGCCGCTACGGCGAGCTCGAGCTCGACGACGCGTACAACATCGTCGTCCTGGAAGACGGCGTGCCGAAACCCGTCATCTCCGGGGGGGAGGAGGATCTCGCGAATCTCGTCCTGCGCCTCGCGATCTCGCAGATGATCGCGGAACGCGCCGGACAGCCGCTCTCGCTGCTCATCCTCGACGAGATCTTCGGCTCGCTCGACGAGGCGCGGCGCGCGAACGTGCTCGACCTGTTGCGGCGGCTGCAAGGACGGTTCGAGCAGGTCATCCTGATCACGCACATCGAGCAGGTGCGCGAATGTGTCGATCGCGTCATCTCGGTGCGATACGATCAGGAGACCGGGAGCTCCGTCGTCGAGCAGACGACGCCCGAGTTTCCCGATCTCACCTCACCACCGGTCGCGGGGGATGAGGTATACGAGGCGGCGGGGGCCGGCGACTGATGGCCACGGCGCGCACGTGGCGTTCGCATCATCAGGCGGAAGGCCCTCAGCCTGCGCGCCTCGATGACATCGCGGGGCTGAACCAGGTCTTCAGCGATGCGTTCAGCGAGCGCTACCGTCGCGACGGAATGGTCGGGGTGCGCGTCCCCTTCCTCAATCCGGCGATCTGGCGATACGCGATCGAAGACGCGAGCGGGGGAGCGCTGGTCTGGCGCGATGACCGCGAGGAGATCGTGGCGTTCAACATCGCGCATCGCTCGGGCGTCGAGGGCTGGATGGGCCCGCTGGCCGTCAGGCCGGACTGGCAGGGCGCGGGGCTGGGCAAGGAGATCGTTCGGGGGGGCATCGACTGGCTGCGCGCCGCGGGTGCGAGGACGATCGGGCTGGAGACCATGCCGCGCACGATGGACAACATCGGGTTTTACTCGGGGCTGGGATTCCTCCCGGGGCGCCTGACGATTACCCTCACGCTCGATGCCGGGCTGCTCGGCAACGGGCCGAACCTGCTCGGTCGCCTCTCCGCCCGCGACAAGGACGACGCGATCGATGAATGTCGCGCGCTCACCGACACGCTCGCGCCCGGGCTCGACTTCACGAGGGAGATCGCACTCACCGACCAGCTGGCGTTAGGCGATACGGTGCTACTCCGCGAGCGGGGCCGGTTGGTGGGGTTTGCGCTCTGCCATACCGCGCCCTTGGTCGAGGGACGAGTCCGCGAGGAAATGCGTGTGCTGAAGCTCGTGCTCGAGCGCGAAGCCGACCTGACCCGTCTCGCCGAGGTGCTGGTGGACTATGCGCGGCGGAGCGGGACGCGCCGCGTCGCGCTCCGGGTGCAGACGGAGTTTCTCGGTGCCTATCAGGTGCTGATGGGTATGGGGGCGCGCGTCCGCTGGACCGATCTGCGGATGACCATCGCCGACATGCCGGAGCGCCTCCCGAAGCAGGGCGTGGTCTGGTCGAATTGGGAGATTTGAGGGGGAGGGAACCGGAGAAAGAAATGAGGACGAAGGCGCGTGGAAACTGATTGGGTTTAGCCCGCTGAATTCGTCAGTCCTGCGTCCTCGCTTCGTTTTCCCTGATCTCGGCTGACCACGAGCGCGCGACCGCACCAGTTCACCATCAGGTCCGGGCTTGCCTCTTCCCACTCCGTGGGAATCGGGGCGAGTCGGCGGCGCTCGGCCTCCGACTCGAACGTCAGCCACCCTTCGGCGAATGTTGGGGAGACGGAGCGAAGCGCGTTCGCCGACACCGGACGCGTGTCCCACACCCGCCAGATTCGTCCTGCATCGTCCTCGAACTCCCTGTACCCCACGCCAGCCTCCGACACGCTCCTCGTGTCACGCACTATTGCCGCGCCCAGACTTCAATCCGCGCGCGCGATCGTGGCCCTCTGCACGCTTAGTGCCGCTGTGTGCGTTGGGTCACAATTTATTCGCGGAAGGAACGGCGAGGCCGACCGATGCGGTGCGCGGGCCTAACGGGGTGCTGTGTGGCAGACATCCTGCAATCGGCTGGAGGGATTCCCACACCACAGGCGACATGGCTGTCGAGGAAGGTCTCGAAAACGGATTGCTGCTCCGCACCCTGACGGATCCCGAGACGGGGCTGCCGAGCGTGCTGTATTTTCGGCTCGTCCGCGAGTGGGAGGAACGCCGCGCGGCGCGGCACGGAGGCCGTGTGCGAACGATTCGCATCTCGGTGCGTGGCGGCGACGAAATGTCCTGCCGCCGCTTCACCTTCGGCCTGTGTCGCGAATTCAGGAAAACGGATCTCATCGCGTCGTCGGGGCGGGCGCAGTATCGCCTGCTCCTCGTCGGGCGCGATGCGGATCAGGCGGATGCCATCCGGGACCGGGTGGAGCGGCTCAGAGACGACACCAACGCCCGCTCGGCCACGGACGGGACGATTGAAGTCCAGGTCGCTGTCGACGAGACGCATCCGGTTCGAGAGCGCGACGCCCACGAGCCACCGGATCTCGGGCAAATCGAGGACAGCGGATTCCAGCGCCGCTTCGACCCGGACGGGCCGCGGCCTAACGCGTGATCAGTGCGCCGGGCGAGGACCGCGTGTGGCGCCAGTCCTCGACGACGGTCTGCAGCGCGGCCAGCGTTCGCAACGCGTAAAACGCGGTTCCTTCTTGCTCCTGCCGGGAGTGCGCCGTCTGGTCTCGCACCAGGCTCGCGAGCCGTTCACGGTTTTCGGCGTCACGAAGCTGGGCATCGACGCGCGCATCGCGAAGGCCGAGGCGCTCCCAGAGCCCCCCGATCGCGAGCACGTAGTCGAACAGCGCGGCGAGATCGTCCGCGCGGGCCGCGGCAGCGTCCACGAGGGCGGAAAATCGATCGAGATGCGCGTCCTGCAGGACAGTCACCATCGCGCGTGACCCGTCACCGATCGGGGCACGATCTACGTCGTCGCAGCTCGTCACCCCCGCGCCGACGCACAGCACATCCCGCACCATTCAGCGGCCAAGCAGCGATCGAAACGCCTGGGCCGCGGTGATGCCGCGCAGGTACTCCAGCTCCTCGGGCGCGAAGGGAGTCGGTATGATTCCGAACGCGTCGCGCAGCGCGTTCCCGTCCACCACGTTGTCGATGGCGAGCAGATCCAGCAGATCGGTCGTCACTGGAGGGGTCGGGAGGATACGCTGAAGGAGCGCAATGACGGGGCGGAGCACGCCCGTCGGCATGGGCACGAGGATCCTGCGCGCTTCCATCGCCACGAGAACGCGCTCGACCATCTGACGCAGCGTCAGCTGAGCAGGCCCGCCAATCGGGTACGCGCGACGCACGGTCGCGGCACGATCGAGCGCGACGGCGACGACGCGGGCGACATCGTCAACGGCTATGGGTTGAAATCGCGCCGTGCCGCCACCTGGCACGGGGTAGATCAACGGCGAAAGACGGACGAGCCGTGCCAGCACATTCACGAACTCATCCTCCGGCCCGAAGATCACCGACGGACAGAGCACGGTCCACTCGGCTGGGCTGGCGCGAACCGCATCCTCCGCCATGCCCTTGCTGCGGAGGAACCGGTACGGCGACTTGCTCGACGCGAAGTTCTGCGACATGTGCACGAGACGCCGCACTCCGGCGCCGTGCATCGCGGCCAGCACGCGCTCGGTGCCGCGTGCGTTGATCTCATCATAGCTTTGGCCCGGCCGCTCGACGGCGATCGCGACGAGATGGACGACGGCGGTGCAGCCGTGCATGGCGCGCCCGAGCGACGTCGCGTCACGGATGTCGCCGACGTACAGCTCGATGGGAAGCTCCGCGAGCCGTTCGGCGGCCTTCGCCGCCGAGCGCACGAGCCCACGCACGCGTGCCCCGCCTCGGGCGAGCTCGCGGCACACATGCGTGCCCACGAAGCCGGCGGCACCGGTGACGAGCACCGTGTGATCGCGAAGTCGTCCCTCCGCCTCGGGCTGTTCGGCGACGGCGGTCGAGAGACGTGATGCGGCGCCCGGCGCCCCGGTCATCGACGATCGCGGCGAGAGGACTCGTCAGGCGCGGCGCGCGCCGCGATTCGCCAAATGAGCAGCGACACACCGGCGGTGAGCAGCAGATGAATCCACCCGGGTCCGGCGAACGCGAACGTGCCGACGGCCCAGACGACCAGCATCGCGATTGCGGCAATTATCCAGACGTCCATGTGATTGACTGACCTCTGAGTCGTCTCTAGATTGGCAAATGACCCTCGGGACGCGCTGTTGCGAGAACGGGCGGTGCGTCGTCGGTGGTCTCGAAAGGGACGGAGAGCTCTAATTTTTGAGCCAACAAGTCCACTCGGGTGGGTTCGACATCCATGCGGACGTCATGCCCCAGTGCGGGGAAGGCGGAAGTGTGGTGAGGGCCTCATACATTCGGATGGGCTTCAAAAATCCTCTTCGTTCCCCACTGTGCGAGCCCCGTCGAAAGGCGGGGCTCGTTCTTTATGTCTGTTCCCGCCGCCCCCTCACCATCTGAAGGAACACGCGCGGCGCGGCCGGGGGTCGCACGATGAACCAGAGCAGCAACCCAACGGCCCATGCCGCATACACCAGTGTAATCTCCTCACGCCATTCCGCGCGAAGGAACTGGACGAGCCAGAGAAAAAAGAGCAGCGCAGCGTTCCACCACTCGAAGCGCATGTTCGCGAGCAGAAGCACGGCGACGACGCTTTGCATGATTGTCAGCAGGATCTCCATCCGCTGCTCGCCATCGAAGGGAAGCGCGGAGGCCTCGCCGCGCGCGATCGAAAAGACAATGGGGATCATCGCCGCGAGCACCGTCCACTGATTGACGTTGCTCGACAGCATGTTCATCAGCCCCATCGGAGCATGCGTGACACGCCGCGCCCACGCGAAGGCGGACACCTTCTCGGGAAACTCGCTCAGGAACGGAGCGACCCATTGCACGAAGACGAACTGGCTGATGCCGAGGGACACTGCCAGGGCCAGCATCGAGTTCAGGAAGGGGTGCGCGGTGAAGTACAGCAGCACGCCGCCGACCACGAAAAAGCCGACGATGGTCGCATGGCGCCACGCGCCCGGTCGCGTGTAGGCCCAGCGCGCCGGCGCCGGCGCATCGGCGAGGTTCTCCTGATCCTGCGGCGGGAAGCGCCAGAGAATACCCAGGTACACCACGTACATGGCGATGAGGACGCCGGCGTCGACGAGACTCAGCGAGCCCTTGTACCACACCCAGAAGAAGTAGAGGACCGGGGGTACGGTCGCGAGCACCTCCACCGAGTGCTCGTCCTCGAGCTGTATCGCGCGCAACGCCTTTCCCGCCTTTCGGCGATAGAAGGCGGCCACGAAGTAGATCATCGGCCAGCCAAGGCCGATGAGCAGCCGGATCGCCCCGGTATAATTCGCGATCGCGAGGTGGGAGTGACAGCCAATGGGAGGGTTGGCGACGAAGCACTGCACGGGGTCGTTGCCCGCCTCCCACGCGATCACCGCCTCGACGGCGAATTCCGGCAGCGTCTGCAGCCACGCCAGGATCGCGAGCGCGAGCCCCTGTGAAATCATGAACTGCGCCGCCTCCGCGCCCCACGCGATCATGAACGCGCTGAACAGGATGCTGGGGAACGTCCACAGGGCCGACCAGGCGGACGACGCGCCCTGCAGGATGGCGACCAGCAGCAACTTGACTTTCAAATGGGCGCCATCCAGATAGGGGTGATCCCGGCGGTGAAAAGTTGCGTCAAGTTAGACGTGCACCGCGGGCGACTCAAGCTGGACGGGTGCGCGTGCCTGCGCGCCATACGTTCGCGAACCAATACACGCCCCATCGCTTCGTGACTCAACGACGAAACTCGCGCCCGCGCGCCGCCGCGCGCCGCGCGAAAGCCCCACCCGCGCCCCTTTCCGACCGCCGTGTCGATACGGACTCGCTCGAGCTCGCCGAGTTCGATGCCGGTCTCGACCTCGATCCCGGGCCGGTGCACAACGCGGAATTCGAAGCCCTCGTCCGCCGCATCCTCGAGCTGATCGGCGAAGAGCCATCACGCGAAGGGCTGCTTCGTACCCCGACGCGCGTCGCGAACGCCCTCACCTGGCTCACGCGGGGCTACGCCCTCAACGTCGAGGAGGTCGTGGGCAAGGCCGTGTTCGCCGAAGCGCACGAGAGCATGGTCATGGTTCGCGACATCGAGCTCTACTCGCTCTGCGAGCACCACCTGCTCCCGTTCTTCGGCAAGGCCCACATCGCGTACATTCCCGACGGACACATCGTCGGACTCTCGAAGCTGCCGCGTATTGTCGACGTCTTTGCGCGCCGGCTCCAGGTGCAGGAGCGTCTCACCGAGCAGATCGCGCAGGCCATTCAGGACGTCCTCTCGCCGAGGGGCGTCGGTGTCGTGATCGAGGCATACCACCTGTGCATGATGATGCGGGGTGTCGAGAAGCAGAACTCGAAGACGATCACCAGCGCGCTGCGTGGCTCGTTCCGCTCCGACGCGCGGACGCGAGATGAGTTTCTCCAGCTCGCGCACGGCAGCTCGACGCCCCTGCGGTGACAGGCGCCTCTCTCCTGCCTGACGAATAGCCATGTTCATCGAGCTGGTCGAGTCGCTCCGCTGCCCCCGCCCGCACGACTTCACGTGGCTGGTGGCCTCCACGCTCGAGATGGCGGGGCGCGACATTCGACGCGGGCTGCTTGGCTGTCCCGCGTGCAGCGCTCGCTACCCGATCCGGGATGGCATCGTCGATTTTCGAACGCGGGATGGCACGACACCGCTTCCCGATTCCCCTCCGCTCGCCAGCGCGCCTCGGGACCCCGACCTCGCGACCCGCGTGGCCGCCCTGCTCGACCTAACGAGTCCGGGCGGGTTCGTCCTCCTCGCCGGGTCGTGGAGCCTGGCCGCGCCGGCGCTCCGGGACCTCGCCGAGGGGGTTGAGCTCCTGGTTCTGAATCCGACGATCGCGCTCGCCAGCGGCGACGGTATCTCGCTCGCGCGCACCGACGGATCGATCCCCATTCGGCCGGCAGCCGCGCGAGGCATTGCGCTCGACACGGGGCACGCCGCGCACGTGGATGGCGCGGCGACCGCCCTTCGTCAGTTCGGTCGTCTGATGGCGCCTCTCAGGGCAACGGTGCCGTCGGGCCTCGAGGAGCTGGCTCGCGACAACTCCGACTGGGTCGCGACCAAGCGGGTGGCGACATCGGAAGCCGTGCCGCTACGAAGAGGCTGAGGTGGTCGAGGGTGTCGAGGGTGTCAAGGCAGTCAAGGAAACCCTCGACACCCTTGACACCCTCGACACCCTCAGCCTTTACAGCGAGTCCGTCCCCGCCGTTCGCGCCGGAACCGGCGTCTGCCCCGCTTCGCGAGCCTTGTCAACCCGGTGCCACACCGAGCTCGGTGTAGGCGCCATCCCGACGGGAGGCGCAAACACCATCGTATTGTCGGCCGCGCTCGCCAGGACCTGAATCGTCTCTCCCGCGAGAAGCGGTGGCCGCCCTCCCGAGGCGGTCGTCGTGACATTCTCGGGGGTGAGCGTCAGCAAGCCGCTCGGCGTAACCGTAGCGCCCCCCGTGGCGACGAACTGATCCCCCGCCGGGTAGACCGCCACCATGCGGAAGCTGCTCGGGGTGAGGCTCAACTGCACGCGTCGGGCGCCGACGAACGCGGTTTGGTTCGGGTCGGTAAAGAGCACCCACTCGCCATACGGGCTCGAACTCTGAGCGGGGGTGTGCGCCGGCGTCGAATCCGTCAGCTTCGCCTTACGGAACCAGCTGCACGCGGGAAGCGCCGCGAGCAGCGCCAGTGCCAACACCGTCCTGCGCATGTTCAACTCCGGTTATGGTCTGCCATCTCCATCCGGAAGTGCACCAACTATGCCGGGCCAGCCACCCGCCGCCCGGGCGGTCAACCCTGGGCGGCGGTCTCCCGGTCCTCCTCATAGAGGCGGTTGATGCGGTCGGCGTACCGCTTTTCGATGATACGCCGCCTCACCTTGTGGGATGGGGTCAACTCGCCGCTCTCGATCGTGAAGTCGGTCTCGAGAAGGGCCACCTTCTTCGGAGTCTCGAACGACGCCAGCCCAGTGAGCTTCCGCAGCACCTCCTTCTCCATCTTCGCCAGAACGAGGGGCAGGTTGATGAGCTGCCGGCGGTCGGTCCAGATCAGGTTCTTGATCTTCGCCCACTTCTCGAGGTGCTCGAAGTTCGGCACGACGAGCACGATCGGGAACTTGCGCTTGTCGCCGAGCACCACCGCCTGCGAGACGTACTTGTTCGTCTTGATCATGTTCTCGATCGGCTGGGGCGCAATGTTCTTCCCCCCCGCCGTGACAATGATGTCCTTTTTCCGATCGGTGATCGCGAGGAAGCCATCGTCGAGGACGCCGATGTCGCCGGTATGGAACCACCCCTCGTCGTCGATTGCCTCACGAGTGGCGTCGGGCTTGTTGAAATACCCTTTCATCACGTGCGGGCCGCGCGTCAGGATCTCGCCATCCGCCGCGGTCGTGACCTCGACGCCCGGGATCGGCCGGCCGACGGTGCCGATGCGAAAGTGCCGAGGGGTGTTGACGGCGATGACGGGCGATGTCTCGGTGAGCCCGTACCCCTCGAGAATCGTGAGGCCGGCGGCGTAGAAGAACTTGTTGATCTCCGGTGCCAGCGGTGCACCGCCCGAGACGAAGTACCGCATGCGCCCGCCCGTGCGCGCCTTGAGCTTGGAGAACACGAGCAGCTGCGCCACTCGATAGGCGAGGGCCAGCGGTCCCCGCGGCGTGCGCCCCGCGAGCGTTTCGTCCGCCCATTTGTCGGCGACGTGTCGCGCCCAGAAGAAGATGCGCTTCTTCACCGCGCCCCCCGCCAGCGCGTTCTCGAGGACGCGCGCGTAAATCTTCTCGTAGAGCCGCGGGACCGACATCATGACGGTCGGCCGCACTTCCTGCATGTTCACCGGAACGGTATCGATCGACTCGGCGTACGCGATCGAGACCCCGCAGGCCATCATCAGGTAGTCACCCATCCGCTCGAAGACGTGCGAGAGCGGCAGAAAGCTCAGCGCCACGTCATCCCGGAACGGAAGAATCTCGGTGCACACCTTCACGTTCGAATGGAAGTTGTCGTGCGTGAGCATGACACCCTTGGGCTCACCGGTCGTGCCCGAGGTGTAGATCAGCGTGGCCAGGTCGTCCGGCTTCGCGGTCATCGCCTCCTGGCGGTACCTCGCCTCCGTGTAGTCCGCTACGGCCTTGCCCCGCGCTTCGAGCGTGTCGAAGGTGAGGTCGACACCGGGCCAGGCTGCCTCACCGAATCCGATGACGTGCCGGAGCGTTGGAACCTGCGACCGCACCTGCGCCACCTTGGCCGCCAGCTCGGCCGTGGAAACGAAGAGCGCCGCGACGCCGGCATCCTTCAGGATGTAGGCGATCTGCTCCGGTGGCAGCGTCGGGTAGACGGGAACATCGATCACGCCCGTCGTCAGGCAGGCATAGTCCGCGATCGCCCACTCCGGACGGTTCTCGGAGAGAATGCCGACGCGCGCCCCACGCTCGACGCCGATCGCCCGGAGGCCGAGGCCGACGTGCTGGACTCTGCTCGCGAGCGTCCGGTGCGACATTGGCCGATACGTCCCCTGGACCTTCCACTGGAGCGCGTTGGGGCGGTCGTATCGATCGACGGCATCGAAAAAGATCTGAACGAGCGTGCCCGGAGCAGGAGGGGGTCCGCCGCTCACGATCTGACGAGACACGATGGCAGTGGCCATGGATCAGCGGGGACGGATCACGGTGGTGAACAGAAATGGGGAGCCGGGAAGCGGCGTTCCGTCAGGACGCAGCACGACGACCTCCGTCACGAACGTGCGTAGAAGCGTGTCGCTCACGACAGCGAGGGGAAACCGAATCCGCCGTCGCACGATCCCACTCGCATCGGTCGTGTCCACCCGAGAAGGCCTGTTGGCGTCATTCGCGATGTACACGTCAGTCGTGTCCGCGTTCTCGGCGAGGCCTGGGGGCGTCGTAATGGTGTACCGCGCCCGCCAGAACGGAACGGCCAGCACGGTGTCGCGGCCGTCCACGATCGTTCGCTGCGCCACGGTCACGGCGAGGGCGCGGGCCGTATCGTCGGCCAGCCCATAGAGGACGGTATCCTCGAGCGGTGACACGGCGAACGCCGTATCGGGTGCGAGCGTGACCCGGAGCGGCAGGCGCACCGACTGTAGCCCCGCGATTCGAGCGATCACATCCTCATCCCCGACGCGCAGCCCCGCCACTTGCCCCGTCGTGCTGTCGACCTCGATGATGGCGGTGGTGTCGCTCTGCAGGGCGAAGAACCGGATCGGCGCATCCGCGATCACCTCGTTTCGCGAATTCAGCGCCCGCGCGACGAGCGTGGCGACCGCGCCGAGTGTATCGCGCAGGCTGTCACCGGCGGCGATGGCCGGGAGGATCGGCGGCTCGATCTCGATGGCGACCGGGACGTCCGGGTCGGTTCCGACTTCCGTGCACGCGAACGCCGCGCCGGTCAGGGCGACGACGAGCAGCACGCCCGGGTGCCTCACGAGAGCCGCTCCGCCATGATCGTCGCGAGGTTGACGTAGGCCTGCGACGCCGCGTCGGCCGGGTCGCGAAGCACCACGGGCTGGCCCGCCGCGAACGCGTCCGCGGTCGCGGGGGTGCGTGGTACCAAAACGTCGAACACCATGTTTCGCGGCAGATTCTGCTTCACGTAGTCCACCACGCGCACGCACGCCGCATTGTCGGGCTCGTACATGGTCAGCACGAGACCATCGAGGGTGAGGTCCTCGTTGACGGCGATGACGTCCTGAATGCCCCGGAGGATCTGCGGCGTCGTTTGTAGCGCCAGCGGCTCGCATTGCAGCGGCACGATCACGTGCTGGCTGCCTTCGAGCACCCGGTGGACGATGTCGCCCAAACCCGGCGGCGTGTCGACGAGCACCACGTGGCAGCGTTTGCGCGCTTCCTCGAACAGCTGGAGCAACAGCGGCGTTTCCGTCAGGAGCTCGTGATAGAGTCGCTGGTCAACCTCGTGGGTGACATTCCCGGCGAGCACCACGCGCATCCACGGCAGCGCCGTGGGGAGGACGATCTCGCGAAGCGACTTCACCCCGTTGAGGTAGTCGGAGAGGCCATGCACCGCATGACCCCGGCGCAGCCCGACGCCGTATCGCACCGCGCCCTGCGGATCGGCATCGACGATCAACGTCTTGAGCCCGCGCCGCGCGAACGCCGCCGCGAGGTTCACCGCGGTGGTGGTTTTTCCGACGCCGCCCTTCTGGCTGACGACCGCGAGAACTTCTCCCACGCGCTACTCGAGCTCGGGGGCCGCGTCCACGGAGCCCTCGCTCGATGCCAGCTGATCGAGCGTCTGCTGCGCGTGCCGAACCCACCGATCCGCTTCGGCGCTCCTGGGCGGATTGGAGAGAAAGGCATGAAGGTGTCGCTGCGCGCCGGCGAGATCGCCACGCTTCAGCAGGAGGAACGCCAGCCCGTAATGCGCGCCCGACAGCTGCGGATCGAGCTCGAGCGCGCGTCGGTACGAGCGCACGGCGTCGTCGAGCTGACCCGTCTTGGAAAACGCGATCGCCATGTTCTGGAGAATGCGCGGGTCGTTGGGCTGATCTCGCAACGCGAGGCGATACGAGGTGAGCGCCGCATCGAAATCGCCTTGACGCTCGAGCGCGAGCGCCTCGGTGAGATAGTCGATGCGCTTCGGCCTGATATGCTCGGAGTTGCCGCCGAAGACCCGGCGCCACCAGGACATGGAATACGGGGCGATGAGAGCGTGCGCGGCGGAGGCGCGAAGGGACATGCGGAACACTGCGGGACCCGCTCCGCTGCCCGGCAAAGTTACCGACCGGATAGTCGGCGGGCAACCGCGCTCCCCTCCGGGAAACCGCTTGCGTAGCTTATGGTTCGGAGGCCTCCGCTGGTGTCGTGCGTCACTTCGGGCGCCGCATCTCGCCGCCTAACCGCTCTTCAGGAGTCGTCGCGCATGAGCCCTCGCCGCGTCACCACCGACCCAGCCCGGGGCGTCCTGGAGATCGAGTGGCCTCTCTTCGGCGAGCTCTCGCGTGCGCTCGCCCTGAAAGTCGCCCGTTCGTATGACCCCGACCTGGTCGTCGGCATCGCCACCGCGGGCGTCATCCCGGGCGCCGTGATCGCCGCGATTCTCGATGTGGACTTTCATTCGATGATCGTCAGCCGTCGCTTCGGCGCCGACCATCCGCGCGACACACCGGCGATCCTGGGTGCCGCCCCGACGGGCGTGCGTGGTCAGCACGTGCTCGTCGTCGATGAGACCTGTGATTCGGGAGACACGCTGCGCCTGGCCGTGGCCGCGATCGTCAACGCCGGAGCAGCCGACGTACGCACCGCGGTGGGCTTTCGTACCGGCACCTATGCGCCGGATTTCGCCGCGCTCGAGACCGAGTCACTGATCATTCTCCCCTGGGACCGGGAGGTCCTGGTGGATGGAGAGCTGGTCATCAGACCGGAATACGCGGACGCGCTCAAGGACAAATGAGGAATGAGGACGAAGGACCGAGGCATTCGAATCCTCGGTCCTTCGTCCTCATTCCTCGTTCGCCCTAAACGTTCTCGAGCGCGTCCTCGTATCCGGCGCCCGCTCCCATTTGCTCGTACACGGTCGACATCACGGCGTTGTTCCCGAGCAGGAAGCGGCAGCGGGGGTCGCCCATCGAGCGACACTCGACCTCCAGCACCGCGATCTGCGCGTCGGCAATGCGCCCGAAGAAGTCGGCGAACATGCCCGTCGAGAGATGACATCCCGGGTGGTCGATGCCCGCGTCGGGATCGGCCTCGCCCCAGTCCGGCGAGTCGAGGGTGGCGACCGCGTCGCGCAGTGAGCCGATCTTGAGCGTGCCCCAGCCGGCGTCGCGGAAATACGCGGAGGCATGCTCCTCGAACTCTTCGATCCCCAGTTCCTCCGGCTCATCCAGCCCTCGTGTCGCGAGCCAGTGGCGGAACGACGCGAACAGCGTCTCTCCGCCGGCGTACCCAGCCTCCTGGAGGTAGGCGGCAGCGGCCGGGCCGGCGTCGCGAATGAGCGCCGTGCGAAGCGCGGCGAGGGCAGGGCGGCTCAGCGCCACCATCTGGTGTCCGGTGAGGTCGAACGAAGGCATGGAAGACTCCTAACCCGAGTCGCGTATGCGGCGGAGCAACGAGGCTTCATCGATCACCTCGACGCCGAGTGCTTTCGCCTTGTCGAGCTTGCTGCCGGCGGCGTCACCCGCCACGACGAAATCTGTATTCTTCGAGACCGAGCCCGCCACACGGCCGCCATTCGCCTCGACCAGCTCCGTGGCCTGCTGCCGCGAAAGCGTTTGCAAGGTCCCTGTGATGACGACCGTCTTCCCGGCGAGGGCACCGCCGGTCGTGCGCGGGCGCGGCTCCTCGAGCTCGACGCCCCGCCCGCGAAGCTTCCTGATGAGCTGTCGGGTCGTCGGATTCTCGAAGAAGGCCACGACGGCGCGCGCGGTCGTCTCGCCAATCCCGTGAACGGCAAGAATATCGGCTTCCGTCGCCTTCGACAGCGCATCGAGCGATCCGAAATGCCGGGCGAGCAGCTGTGCCGCCCCGGCCCCCACGTGACGGATCCCGAGTCCATTCAGGAGACGAGAGAAGGGCCGCGTCTTCGCCTCCTCGATCGCGGCGATCAGATTCTCGGCGCTCTTTTCGGCGAACCGGTCCAGCGTCACCAGGTCATCCACCGTGAGCGCGAAGATGTCGGCAACATCGGTCACCAGCCCGGCGTCGACCAGCTGCTCGATACGCGCGTAGGAGAGGCCGCGAATGTCCATCGCGCCTCGTGAGGCGAAATGCACGAGCCCTTCGAGGCGTCGCCCGGGACACGCGACATTGGGACAGTACACGGCGACGCCATCCTCGTCCCGCTCCACCGCCGTGCTGCACGCGGGGCATTTCCGCGGCATCCGCCACCGGCGCTCCGAGCCATCCCGACGATCGGGAACGGGGGCGATGACCTGCGGGATGACCTCGCCCGCTCGCTTCACCTGCACCCAGTCACCGATCCGCAGATCCTTGGCGGTGACCAGATCCTCGTTATGCAGCGTCGCCAGCTTGACGGTAGCGCCTCCGATTTCCACCGGCTCGAGAACCGCGAACGGGTTGAGCGCTCCCGTGCGTCCCACGTTCACCTGGATGTCCAGCAGCTTCGTGGTGGCGATGTCGGGCGCGAATTTTCGCGCGATCGCCCATCGCGGCTCCCGCCCTCCGACGACGCCCAGCTCGTCCTGGAGTGAAAAGGAGTTGACCTTCACGACCACGCCATCGATCGCGAAGTTCAGTGACGGCCGGAGCTTCGACTCCACACCCTGCACGAAGCCGATCACTTCGTCGAGGCTCTCCGCGTGGATCCGGTTGGGCTCCACCGGAACGCCCCACTCGACGAGCGCCTCGAGCAGCTCCCACTGCGTCTTGAACGGCTTTCGCTCCCCGTCGGGCACGGCGGCCGAGAACCCGTAGAAGCGGAGTCGGCGCTCGGCGGTGATCGCCGGGTCGAGCTGTCGAAGAGACCCGGCAGCGGCGTTGCGCGGATTGGCGAACAGCGACTCGCCGGCCGCGGCGCGCTGTTGATTGAGGTGCTCGAAGGCGTCGAACGGGAAGTAGACCTCTCCTCGTATCTCGAGACGTGGTGGCGGCCGCTTCGCGCGCAAGCGCAGCGGCACATCCCGAATGGTGCGCAGGTTCGGCGTGACGACTTCGCCGATGGTGCCGTTTCCGCGCGTGGCGCCGACCGCGAGCACGCCATCCTCGTACGTGAGGCTCACCGCGGCTCCGTCGATCTTCAGCTCGGCGGTGTAATCGCGGCGGGCCGCGTCTCCGGCGATACGCGCGATGCGGTCCGTCCACTCGCGCAGCTCGCCGTCATCGAACGCGTTACCGAGCGACAGCATGGACACCAGATGCGTGTGTTTCGCGAGCTGCCCTTGCGGCGGCGCCCCGACTCTCTGCGTCGGCGAGTCCGGCGTGCGCAGCTCCGGATGCGCGCGCTCCAGCTCGAGCAGCTCGCGAAACTTGCGATCATACTCGGCGTCGGAGATCTCCGGTCGATCGAGAACGTAGTATTCGTAGCTGGCGCGCTCGAGCTCTTCACGCAACGTCGCCGCGCGAGCGGACAGCTCCGTCAGTCCATCAGCCATGGTCGTGATCGCTCAGAACCCCGCGTCACTGGCCGCACATCGGATGTGCGGGCGGGGACAACGCGTGGGACGTTCAATTTGGTGAGGCCGCCGGGCGCGGGCCAAGTGGCCAGACCGTGCGCCCGCCCAGGTTCGCGCCACGCCCGTGGCTCCTGTACATTCCCGCCTGATATTCCCGGAGCCTGTGGCGGGAATGCCTCGAGCAACAGGAGTCGAAGTGGACGAGAGCGTTTTGGCGGCCGCGCGCGCCGCATTCCCCGCGGGTCAGTCGTCGGTCACGCTCGGCGCCGTCGTACACGGCGGTCACACGCACCCCGAGCCCACCGTGCGGCTCGCGCTGCCGATGATGAACCGCCATGGGCTGATCGCCGGCGCAACCGGCACGGGGAAGACGAAGACCCTCCAGCTCATGGCTGAACAACTCTCGGCGGCCGGAGTTCCCGTGTTTCTCGCCGACGTGAAGGGTGATGTTTCCGGCGTTGCCGCGCCGGGTGAGTCATCGCCTCGTGTCACGCAGCGCGCCACCGAGACGGGATACACCTGGACGCCCACAGGATATCCGGTCGAGTTCCTGAGTCTCACCGGCGCGCACGGCGCGCAGATGCGCGCGACGGTGTCCTCGTTTGGCCCGCTCCTCCTCGCCAAGGTGCTGGGCCTCAACGAGACGCAGGCATCGGTGCTGGCGATGGTCTTCAAGTACGCGGACGATCGCGGCCTGCTGCTGCTCGACTTCAGCGACCTTCGATCGGTGCTTCAGTACCTCTCCGGCGAAGGCGCGTCGGAGCTGGCCGAGTATGGTGGCATGGCGAAGCAGACCGTTGGAGTGCTGCTTCGCGAGATGGTGCAGCTCGAGCAGCAGGGCGCGGGCGCGTTTTTCGGCGAGCCCGAGTTCGACCTCAACGACCTGCTTCAGGTGGCGCCCGACGGTCGCGGCGTGATGAGCGTTCTCGAGCTGCAGGACGTGCAGGACAAGCCGGCGCTGTCCTCGACGTTCATGATGTGGATGCTGGCGCGTCTCTATCACACGCTCCCCGAGGT
>DASRHU010000309.1:0-5405 GCA_035650335.1 Gemmatimonadaceae bacterium
CGCGCCGAGCGCGAGCATGCGGCCAAGGGGAGCGAGCGCGAAGGTGTCGGCACGGATGGGCACCATGTACGGCCGTAGACGACGCCACGCGATGGCGAAGAGGACGATCACCATCACCCATCGGGCGGCGCTCGTCGCCCATGCGGCACCGGCGACTCCGAGTGCGGGCGCGCCGAGCTTGCCGAAGATCAACATCCAGTTGAGCAGGACGTTGCCGAGGTTCGCCACGACGATCGTGATCACGATGGGCCGCACCAGGGCCATGGCCTGCAGCGTTTGCCGGAGCACGCCAAACGCGAGAAACGGCAGGACGCCCGGAATGCAGATGACGGAATACGCGGTCGCGAGCGGCACGAGCTCCTCGGCCTGCCCGAGGGCGCGTAGCACCGGTCCGGCGAACAGCAGCGCGATCGAAATCGGAAGTGTGAGAATCAGCGCGATGATGAATCCACGCTGGAATCCACGAGCGACGGCGACCTCATCGTTTGCGCCGACGGCCTGAGCGATGACGGGATCGAGCGCCATGATCACGCCCATGCCGAAGATCCCGCACGTCCAGAAATAGACGTTGCCCAGCGCGACGGCGGCCAGCCCCTGCGCCGAGAGGTGGCCGACCATGATGGTGTCGATGACGCCCATGAACATCATCCCGAGCTGCACGGCGGCGATCGGGACCGCGAGGCGAAGCAGAGGACGCAGTGAATTCATGTCGACCAAACGGATGCAGGAAGTATATTACGCTCTTTCTTCCGAAGGATTGGCGCCCCGTGTGCGTTCCCACCAAGGTCGGCCTGCTGGTCGCTGGCGCGGCGCTGGCGTCGTCCTGCGCGACGACACGAGTGCCCGCATCCGAGCAGCGCATGAATGCGATCGCCGAATCCTATGTGAAGCTCGTGCTGGCCGTGGGGCAGCACGATCCGAACTACGTGGACGCCTACTACGGCCCGCCGGCATGGAAGGCCTCCGCCGACTCGGCGAAGCTTCCTCTCGATGAGATTCTCCGGCGCGCCGATGCGGCGCTGGCGCAGCTCGGGGATGTTCCTCCGGAGCGGCAGGATCTCCCGAGTCTGCGCGCTCGCTACCTCCGCACGCAGCTCGGTGCGTTGCGCGCCCGTGTGCGAATGCTGCAAGGGGAGCGCTTCACCTTCGATGAGGAATCGAAGGCGTTGTACGATGCCGTGGCGCCCACGCACGATGACGCCTACTTCCAGCGGGTGATCGACACGCTCGCGCGCATCCTTCCGGGGACGGGGCCGGTGCCGGAGCGGATGGAGGCGTTCCGCAGCGCGTTCGTGATTCCGCGAGAGAAGCTCGACACGGTGTTCTCGACGGCGATCGAGGAGTGCGAGCGGCGTACGCAGCGGTATCTCGTGCTGCCGCCTGACGAGCGCTTCACCGTCGAGCAGGTCGTGGACAAGCCGTGGAGCGGGTACAACTGGTACCAGGGGCGTTTCCGCTCGCTCATCCAGGTGAACGTCGAGCTTCCCATCTACATCGATCGGGCGGTCGATCTGGCCTGTCACGAGGGGTATCCGGGGCATCACGTCTACAACACGCTGCTCGAGGATCACCTCGTGCGCGAGCGTGGATGGTGGGAGTACTCGGTCTATCCGCTGTTCTCGCCGCAGTCGCTGATCGCCGAGGGGAGCGCGAATTACGGGATCGAGATGGCGTTTCCCGGCAGTGAGCGTGTGGAGTACGAGAAGACGGTCCTGTTCCCGCTCGCCGGACTCGACGCCTCACGCGCGGATGCCTACTACGCCGTGCAGGAGCTGATGCGCGAGCTGACGTACGCCGGCAACGAGGCGGCGCGACGTTACCTGAACGGCGAGATCACGGCCGCGCAGGCCGCGGAGTGGCTGGTGCGGTACGCGCTGTCGTCACCGGAGCGGGCTCGCCAGCGCGTCCGGTTTTTCGACACGTATCGGAGCTACGTCATCAACTACAATCTGGGCCAGGATCTGGTGAAGGCCTACGTCGAGCGAGGGGCGACGCGAGGGGAGAGGTGGCGGAGGTTTGGCGAGCTCTTGAGTACGCCACGGCTGCCCTCGGATTTGGCGCGTTAGGCGGCGGGTGCCCCCCGTCTCCCCAGGTAAGAGGGAAGAGTCGAGAGGGCAGAGACACAACAGGTGAAGAGGTAAGAGCCACACCAGGGAAGCGGGAAGGGGGACGCGGGAAGAGGGGACGGGCACCCAATACTCGCAGGCCCCCTCTTCCCGCTTCCCTCTTCCCGCTTCCCTTTGAGTCCCTCCAACCTCGTTAACTCTTCCCTCTCCCTCGTCACTCTTCCCTCGTCACTCTTCCCTCTCTTCCCTCTCTTCACACGATCTTTACCACACCTACAGCTTCCTTACCACAGCGGGTGCCAACCATCTAGCACCCCCTCGTTGTCGCATCCCCGGTCAACCGCGCCCGGCCCCGTCGATACCACGCTCGACCGCCGGCACGATCACTCGGGGAGTGTCCATGCTTCGTTTCTCCTTCCTTGCGCTCGCTCTCGTTCCTTCGCTGGCGATCGCGCAAACGCTCGCGTCGAATGGAGCAAGCGCCAACGGCTCCGCGACGGCCGTGCGCGCCGCGGCACGCAGCGCGAGCGCGGTCCGCACCACCGTTCCACCCGTGCTCGACGGGCGCACGGACGATGGCGCCTGGGCGCAGGCGCAGGTCATCGATCAATTCCTGGAGTACGAGCCCACCGAGGGCGCCGAGACGCGCTTCAAGACCGAGGCGCGCGTCGCGTACGACGACAAGAATCTGTACGTGCTGGTACGCATGTACGACCCCGCGCCCGACAGCATCGTCTCGCTGCTGTCACGCCGGGACGTGCGGACGCCGTCGGAGCAGGTCAAGCTCATGATCGACTCGTACCATGACAAGCGCACCGCCTATCAGTTCTGCGTCAATCCCGCCGGCGTGAAGCGCGACTACTACGTCTACAACGACAACGTCGAGGATGGATCGTGGGACGCGGTGTGGGATGTCGCGACGGCGATCGACTCGGTGGGATGGGTGGCGGAATTCCGCATTCCATTCAGCCAGCTGCGCTTCCCGAACAAGCAGGCACACACCTTCGGCCTCATGATCGTGCGCGACATCGCGCGTACGAACGCGCGCATCAGCTGGCCGCTGTTCAGCCGCTCGACGCAAGGCTACGTGTCGCAGGCCGGCGAGATTGGCGGCATCGCGAACATTCCGACGCCGCGGCGCCTCGAGGTCGCCCCGTACTTCGTCGCCAAGAGCGTGACGAATGACCGGCGCGACGCCAGCGGCAACGCGCTCGATTACCATCATCCGACGCTCGGCGCCTACGGGGCCGACATCAAGTACGGACTGTCATCGAACCTCACGCTCGACGCGACGCTCAATCCCGACTTCGGCCAGGTCGAAGCCGATCCGGCGACGTTGAACCTCACGGCGTTCGAGACCTTCTTCGAGGAGCGCCGTCCCTTCTTCCTCGAGGGGATGGGGATCTTCACGTTCCGCACGAGCTGCCAGGACATCGATACCGGATGCCGTGGCCTCTTCTACTCGCGTCGCATTGGACGCGCGCCACGCCTGGGCGGACGCTCGGGTGATCCCACGGCCACCACGATCCTCGGCGCGGCGAAGGTGACGGGCCGGCTCGGGACCGGAATGTCGGTTGGCTTCCTCAACGCGATCACGCAGGACGAGTACGGGTCCGACGGGCGGTCGATCGAGCCGCAGACCAACTATGCGGTGGCGCGCCTGCGTCAGGATCTGAACGGCGGGAAGAGCGACATCGGACTGATGATGACGGCCGTCAATCGGCGCCTCGATCCGACGCTCGAGCCCGAAATGGCGCGGGATGCGTATGCCGTGGGGATCGACGGCCGCCATCGCTTCTGGAACAACAACTACGAGGTTGCGGCGATGGTGTCGGGAAGCATGGTGCGGGGCGATCCGGTGGCGATCGCCGGGCTCCAGCGCAGTCCCGTGCACTACTACCAGCGTCCCGATGACGACGTCGCCTACGATCCAACGAAGGACGAGCTCGTCGGCGACGCGCAGCGCATCTCGATGAGCAAGTTCGGCGGCGGGAAGACCCGCTTCCAGAGCGTGCTCCAGCGCTACTCGTCAGGCTACGAGCTCAACGATCTCGGCTGGCTGCAGCGCGCCGACGAGCTCATGTTCCGCAACTGGTTCGCGCTGCAGTTCAACAACCCCAACAAGTACTGGCGTCGCGCCTTCTATAACTTCAACTACTGGCGCTACTGGTCGGCCGATGGGCTGCCGACCCGCGAGGGCGTCAACACCAACTGGCACGTGCAATTCCCGAATCAGTGGTGGTTCAACTGGGGGATCTCGGCGAATGACTTCGCGGGACGCAGCTACGACGACCGTGCCTCACGAGGCGGCCCGGCGGTGCGCCGCGACGCGAGCTTCGATGTCTGGAGCGGTGTGGAAGGCGATTCGCGCTGGGTCGTGACGCCGTACCTCTTCGGTGGCACCTGGCGCAACAACGAGGGTGAGAGTCGCGGCTACTGGATCGAGCCCTCGATCAACTATCGCATCTCGACGCGGTTCAACGGATCGCTGTACCTGAACTACGAGTGGCAGCACGAGGACGACCAGTTCTGGAACCGCTTCGGCGCGCCCGGACACGACTCGACGCGCTACACGTTCGCCGAGCTGAACCAGACGACGGTGAACGTCACCACGCGTATCAACTTCACCGCGACGCCGAACCTCTCGCTACAGTTCTACGCGCAACCCTACATCTCCAAAGGGACGTACAACAATCTTCGCCAGCTCACAGACCCGCAAAGCCTGTCGTACGAGAGCCGCTTTGGAGCGTTCACGCACGACTGCGAAGGAAGAGGCTCGGGGACGCAGGGCTACCAGGGCGCATGCGATCCCGGCGGCATCGACTTCAAGCAGCTGAACACGAACGCCGTCGTGCGCTGGGAGTACCGCCCCGGCTCGGCCGTCTTCTTCGTGTGGCAGCAGGGCCGCTTCCAGAACGTGGGTCGGGCGACGACGTTCGATGGGCGGCAGGATTACGAGGATCTATTCTCGGTGCATCCTCGGAATACTTTTCTCATCAAGGCGTCGTATTGGCTGAACTACTAGGGATCAGGAGGCAGGAGTCAGGAATCAGGGGGTGTCAGGGTGTGGGTTGCAGGAGCGAACGGCACCAAGGGATCAGGTGCTGGGTCGTTCTCTCCTGGCACCTTCAACCTGACACCCCCTGACTCCTGACTCCTGACTCCTATCTCCTGGTCTTCAGCATCCAATCACCGAACGCCTTCTCTATCGCCGCCAGATCGTCAGGCAGTGTCGCGGCGGCGGCGAGGGCGGTCTCGGCGGATTCGCCGGAGAGGAGGCGATCGGTGAGCGTGCCGAGGAACTCGCGGCCTTCGTGCTCGGCGAGGAAGAGCGCGAAC
>DASRHU010000310.1:0-10569 GCA_035650335.1 Gemmatimonadaceae bacterium
CAGCTCGCCAGCCGCATTGGCGACGTCATCCGCGAGCGGGAGAACATCGAGGTCCCGCGGGGGGCGCTCGACATTACCCTGTATCGCGACGACCTGCAGACGGTCGGGCCGCGTCCGGTCGTCGGTCCCACCGATCTCCCCTGGAATCTCGAGGGAAAGCAGGTCGTGATCATCGACGACGTCCTGTATACCGGCCGCACCGTTCGCGCCGCGCTCGATGAGCTCGCCGACTTCGGTCGCCCGGCGCGTATCGCGCTCGCCGTCCTCGTCGATCGGGGTGGCCGCGAGCTGCCGATCCACGCGGACATCGTCGGCAAGAAGATCGAGGTGGCGCCCACCGATCGCGTCGATGTGCTCGTTGCCGAGCTCGATGGGAAGGATGCCGTCGTGGTCGTTCCGCGCGACGAGGGCGCATGAGCAAAACGCTCGGCAAGGACCTGCTCGGGCTCGAGCCTCTCTCGACGGAGCAGATTCGATTGATTCTCGATACCGCCGAGCCATTCAAGGAAGTCAGCGAGCGTCAGATCAAGAAGGTCCCCGCCCTGCGTGGGATGACGATCGTCAACCTCTTCTTCGAGGCGTCGACCCGCACTCGCATCTCCTTCGAGTTCGCCGAGAAGCGTCTGTCGGCGGATACGGTCAACGTGGCATCGTCGGGCTCGAGTGTGCAGAAAGGGGAAACGCTCGTCGACACGGCGCGGAACCTCGAGGCGATGCGGATCAACATGGTGGTCATCCGCCATTCCGCCTCCGGCGCGCCGCACTTTCTCGCCGACCGCATCGAGTCCAACGTCATCAACGCCGGAGACGGAACGCACGAGCATCCCACCCAGGGGCTGCTCGATCTCCTCACCCTGCGCGATCACTTCGGCACGCTGGAGGGGCGGCGCGTCTGCATCGTCGGCGACGTGCTGCATTCACGGGTCGCCCGCTCCAATATCTGGGGCCTCACCAAGATGGGCGTTCAGGTCGCGGTCTGCGGGCCCCGCTCGCTGCTCCCCAGGGACATTGCCGATTTCGGGGTGACGGTGTTCAAGCGGATCGATGAAGCGATCGAGTGGGCGGAAGCGCTGAACGTACTCCGTCTCCAGCTCGAGCGGATGCAGGCCGGCTACATTCCGTCGCTGCGCGAGTACAATCGCGTCTTCGGCGTGACGCGCGAGCGGCTCGAGCGGGTGCGGCACGACGTGGTGATCATGCATCCGGGGCCAATGAACCGGGGCGTCGAGATCGACTCCGACGTCGCTGACGGACAACACAGCATGATTCTCGACCAGGTGACCAACGGCGTGGCGATTCGTATGGCCGTGCTCTATCTCCTCGCGGGCGGTCGCCCCGAGCTTGCCGACGCGGCCAAGGGAGGGAGCGACCGGTGACGCTACGCGAGCGTCCGACCGCCACGCGCGATGTCCTTCTCCGCGGCGGCCGTATCCTCGACCCGTCGCAGGGCGTCGACGAGCGCGGCGACCTGCTCGTTCGAAATGGCGTCATCGAGGCACGTGACCGCTCGTTAGGTACGCCTGACGGCGCGGAGGTGATCGAGTGCGACGGCGCCGTCGTCGCGCCGGGGTTCATCGACCTGCATTGCCATCTGCGCGAGCCGGGCCGTGAAGATGTGGAGACGATCGCCACCGGCGCGCGCGCGGCCGCCGCCGGCGGCTTCACCGCCGTCTGCGCGATGCCGAACACCGAGCCCGTCACCGACAATCAGGCGGCCGTCGGCTTCATTCTCCGGCAGGCGCTGCGCGCCGGCGCCGCACGCGTATATCCGATCGGCGCGATCTCGCTCGGCCAGAAGGGCGAGCAGCTGGCCGAGTTCGGGGAGATGGTCGGCGCCGGCGCGATCGCCGTCAGCGACGACGGCAAACCGGTCGCGTCCGCGCACCTGATGCGGACGGCGCTCGAGTACGCGCAGACGTTCGGGATTCCGGTGATCGATCATTGCGAGGAGCCTACGCTCGCCGCCGGCGGCTCGATGAACGAAGGGATCGTCAGCGCGCGGCTGGGAGTGAAGGGGATTCCGCCCGAGGCCGAGGAGGTCATGGTCGCGCGCAACATCCTCCTCGCGCGTCTGACCGGCGGCCACATCCACCTCGCGCACATGAGCACGCGAGGCTCGGTCGAGCTCATTCGCTGGGGGAAGGCGCAGGGCGTGCACGTCACCGCCGAGGTGACGCCCCATCATCTCACGCTCACCGAGAACGCGTGCGAGGGGTACGACACCCACGCGAAGATGAATCCGCCACTCCGCACCGCCGAGGATCTCACCGCGCTTCAGGAAGCCGTGCGTGACGGCACGATCGATGTCATCGCCACCGACCACGCGCCGCACCACTATGATGCCAAGGAGCGCGAGTTCGCCGACGCGCCGTTCGGCATCGTCGGGCTCGAGACCGCGCTCGGCGTCTTGCTCACCGATCTGGTGCACACGCGCGTGCTCGATTTACCGGTGCTCGTGGACAGGCTCGCGTGTGCTCCCGCGCGCATCTTCACGCTCCCGGGAGGCTCGCTCGCGCGCGGTGCGCCCGCCGATGTCACGGTCTTCGATCCGGACCTCGAATGGTCGGTCGATCCCACGGAGTTCGCTTCGAAGGGACGAAACACGCCGTACGCCGACCGGCTCCTGCGCGGTCGCGCGATCGCGACGATCGTCGACGGCCACATCATCTACCGTTTGAAAGGCTGACGCGCATGGCCGGCACGAGCGCCATCCGACGCGAGGTCGTCGTGGTGTGCCGGCGGCTGTGGGAGCGTGGGCTCATCGCCGGCGCGGACGGGAACGTCTCCGTGCGCCTCGCGCCCGATCGCATTCTCGTGACTCCCGCGGGAATGTCGAAGGTGGACGTGCGCGCCGAGGATCTCGTCGAAGTGTCGAGTGACGGCCGCCATCTGCGCGGAACCCGACGCGCGTCCAGCGAGCTCGCCGTTCACCTTCGCCTTTACGCGCAGCGCCCCGACGTGGGAGCGGTCGTCCATGCCCACCCGCCGGTCGCCACCGGATTCTCGGTGGCAGGGGAGGGATTTGCTTCGTGCATACTCCCCGAGGTTATCTTTCAGGTCGGCTGGGTGCCCCTCGTCCCCTATGACATGCCGGGGACGGAGGCGCTGGCTCGGCAGTTCGATCCGTTCATCCCGACGCACGACGCGTTTCTCATGGCGAACCATGGCGCGGTGACGATCGGACCGACGCTGTCGATCGCGCACCAACGAATGGAAAGTCTGGAGCACACGGCGCGCATCGTGCTGACCGCACGGCAGCTCGGGCGCGTCAACGAGCTCTCGACCGAACAGGTGGCCGCCCTCGTCGCGGCACGCGAGCGCGCGGGGTTCTCGGGGCCGTATCCGGGGTGCCCGGCACCGGAAGACCAGCGGAGACACGAATGACCAACCCGCCCTCGAACACCGCATCGAACGTCGCGTCGCTTATGGCCGAGCGCGCGCGATTCGAGTCCTGGATCGCCGCACTCGAGGCGCGACGCGATTCGACGCCGCCGCACATCTACCAGCGCGTGCACGGGGACTACGCGCTGCGGCTGCAGAAGGTCGTCGAGCAGCTCATGAGTCACATGTCGGAGATCGAGGCGGCGGCCAAGACGCTCGCCGAGCGACTCGGCGAGCTCGATCGTGCGGAGTCGAAGTATCGGGATGAACGGTCGGAAGCCGAGCTCCGTGCGACCGTAGGTGAGCTCAGCCCCGAGGCGTTCGACGAGATTCTCCGGCGCACCGATGAGGCGACGGCATCGATCGCGCTCGAGCGATCCCAGGCGAGCGTCGAGCTCACCCGCCTCCGCGAGGTGCTCGCGCTGAACGCGCCGAAAACCGGGGCGACGCCGCGCGACGGGATCACTCGTGAGGCGCGGACGCCGGCCGCGCCGACGAAGCCCACCCCCTCGCGGCCGGACGCCGGCGGCGTCGGCTTCGATGAGCTGGAGTTTCTCAAATCGGTCGTCGACTCACGCGGACGTCCGGTGAATCCAACGCCCTCGGCGGGACAGCCGCGCGAGTCCGACACCAACCCGTTCGGCCTCGGGATGCCCGCGGAGCCGTCCTCGGCGCCGCATGCCCCACGGCAGTCCACGCAGGTCCCGGCCTTCCTCAAGGATGTGCCGAGCGAGCAGGTGAAAACGCTCAAGTGCCAGGAGTGCGGGACGATGAACTATCCCACGGAGTGGTACTGCGAGCGGTGCGGCGCGGAACTGGCGGCGCTGTAAGAAAAAAAACCCGGGCGATCGGCCCGGGTTTCGTTTGTCGGCGCGAACGCTTACGTGGACGCCTTCGCGAGACGACTCTTGTAGCGCGCGGCGGCGTTCCGGTGAATGAGGCCCTTGCGCGCAGCGCGGTCGAGCAGGCTGATGGCGCTCTGGCGGGCCTCGTTGGTGGCTTGCGGATCGACCGCCTTCTTGAGGGCGGTGCGAAGCGCCGAGCGTTGCGCGCGGTTGCGCACCGCGGCGGCGCGCGACTTCCGCATGTTCTTCTCGGCGGACTTGATATTGGGCACGACGGATTTCTCCGGAGGATGATGCGAGCGCGATTTCGGAGCGCGAAACCTAGGTCTTACGATCGCGGATGTCAAGGCGCCACATGGCTTTGACATCATTTCACGTGGCGCGTAGCTTACGCGCGGTCCGGCCCGTGGACCACGCTCACTTCTCACCGGTCCGCGATTGAATCTCGAAGGGTTTCTGCTCGGACTGCCGGTCCTGCTGTTCTCGATGATCGCGCACGAGTACGCGCACGGCTACGCGGCCCTGAAGCAGGGCGATCCGACTGCGTACCAGCTCGGCAGGCTGACCTGGAATCCCATCAAGCACATCGATCCCTTTTTCACGATCCTCATGCCGGTGCTGACGTATTACTGGTCGAAAGGGACGATGATCTTCGGCGGCGCGAAGCCGGTGCCGGTGGTTCCGCGAAACTACCGCGACTTCAAGCGTGGAGACATCATCGTCTCCCTGGCTGGCGTCGCGGCGAACGCGGTGATCGCGGTCATCTGCGTCGTGCTCGCGATCGGCGTCGGAGCGCTCGGTCAGGGTGTCCAGGCCACCGCGACGCCGCTCTGGTACGTGCAGGAGATGCTCCGCTTCGGCATCTTTCTCAATCTCCTGCTGATCATGTTCAACCTGCTTCCCGTTCCTCCGCTCGATGGCTCGCACGTCGTGAAGTATTTGCTCCCGCCGGCGTGGGCGATGCACTATCAGCGCGTCGGCGCGTACGGGCTACTGATCCTCATTGTGCTCCTCACGTTCGCTCCGCGGTTCATCGATACGTGGCTGGCGCCGGTTCGAATTCTGTTTGGTGCCGCGACGCGGCTGATCGCTCCCTTCGACCTTCCGGATCCGACGTGAGCGCCATCCTCGACGCCGAGGGAACGAGCAACTTCATCGTCGAGCTCGACCAGTTCTCCGGTCCGCTCGACCTGCTGCTCGCGCTGATCCGAGAGGAACAAGTCGAGATCACCGACATCCCCATTGCGCGCATCTGCGAGCAGTTCCTCGCGCGAATCCATCAGCTGCAGTTGAGCGAAGCGGCGGAGTACCTCGAGATGGCGGCGCGTCTGCTGCGCATCAAGGCGCAGATGCTGTTACCGCGGTCGCAGGACGACGAAGCGTACGAGGATCCGCGAGCGGAGCTGGTTCGGCGTCTGCTGGAATATCAGCAGATGCGCGAGGTCGTCGATGTGCTCGAGGATCGGTCGGAGGAGCGGCGGAATCGGTTCTCGCGCGGCTGGGTTCCGGCGGAGCCCACGCCGCCGTCGAGCCCGCTCGCGCTCTCGCTCCCCGAGCTGCTCGCGGCCGTGGACCGGGTGCTTCGGATCGCCACGCGACCCGCCCTGCACGACATCGTACCGCGCGCGCTCGATGTCGACGGGGCAATGGCGACGATTCGCCGGCTGCTCGCGGTGCGCGCGTTGGCGCGGTGGTCGGACGTCGTTCGCGGCGACGCCGAGCCCTGGCAGATTCTGTCGGCGCTGCTCGCGCTCCTCGAGCTCGCGCGTCGCGGCGAGCTGAAGCTGGCGCAGCCCCGACCCTTCGGGTTGGTCGAGATCTCCCGTGACGCCGCTAGCGAAGCTGCTTGAGGCGGCGCTCTTCGCGAGCGGCCGTCCCATCCCGACGGACGAGCTCGCGGCGCTCGATGCCGACGCGAGCGCCGCCGCTGTTGCCGCCGCGCTCGACGAGATCCGCGAGCATTACGACGTGGAGGGGCATGGCGTGGAGCTCGTCGAGATCGCCGGCGGGTGGCAGATTCTCACTCGCGCGGAGTACACCGAGGCGATCGAGCGCGCGCAGCTGGCGGCGCGTCCGCAGCGTCTCTCCGGCGCGGCCCTGGAGACGCTGGCGATCATCGCGTATCGCCAGCCGATCTCCCGCGCCGACATCGAGGAGATCCGGGGCGTGGCCGTCGGCGGCGTCCTGAAATCGCTGCACGAGCGCGGTCTCATCGACGTCGTCGGCCGCGCGGAAGGGCTGGGACGTCCGCTCCTGTACGGCACGACGCCGCTCTTTCTCGAGCACTTCGCGCTCCGGCATCTCGAGGAGCTGCCGCGGGCCGACGAGCTGGCCATCGCCCTGCGAGTCGTCGCGACTCCCGCCGACGCACTGCCTAACGCGGCCGAGTGACGGCGATGCCGGCGATGCGCATTCAGCGTGCGTTGGCGCGCGCCGGGATCGCATCGCGGCGCGGTGCCGAGGCGCTCGTCATCGCCGGCCGCGTGACGGTGAACGGCACGCCGGCGCGCACCGGGCAGAGCGTCGACCCCGAGCGCGATGAGATCGCCGTCGACGGGCGCCCGGTCGTGGCGCAGACGCGCCTGGAGTGGCTGGTGATGAACAAACCCCCTGGCGTGCTGACGACGCGATCCGATCCGGAGGGCCGGCGCACCATCTTCGAGCTCCTGCCGGACGTCCCCGGCCTCACCTATGTGGGGCGCCTCGACTATCTGACCGAGGGCGTACTCCTGTTGACGACCGACGGCGAGGGCGCGCATGCGCTCACGCATCCACGGAGCGAGGTCGAGCGCGAGTACGTCGCGACGGTGCGCGGCAACGCCGCGGCGGCGGTGCGCATGGCGCGCCGCGGGGTCACGCTCGAGGACGGTCCGGTGGAGGTTCGTGACATCGAGGCGACGCCGCTGGGACGGGGACGGTGGGACGTGCGCGTCGTGATCGCGGAGGGGCGAAATCGCGAGGTGAGGCGGTTGTGTCTCGCGCTGGGCCTCGAGGTCGAGCGCCTCGTGCGCACGCGGTTCGGTCCGGTGACGCTCGGCGGCCTCGCTCCCGGCGCGACGCGAAAGCTCACCTCGCGCGAGCGCGAGGTCCTCGAGGCGCTCGTTCGGGAGCGCTGACCACTCCATGGAAATTCGTGATTCGACGGTCCTGCTGTTAGGCGGGGCCGGACTGGTCGGGATGGCGGTGGCCCGGCGCCTCGCCGAGCACGGGCCACGACGTCTCGTCATTACCGGGCTGACGAGACCCGAAGCCGAAACCGCGGCCGGCGAGCTGAGCCGCGATCTCGACGTGCCGGTGGAGCCGCGCTGGGGGAACATCTTTCTCCCGGGTGATCTCGCCGAGCGCGCTCGCGACGATCTCATGCGTGATGCGGCCGCGCGTCGCCGTATGATCGATGATGTGCTTCGGCCTGCCGTCGGGTCGTCCGATGAAAATCTGCTCTTTCAGTGGCTGACGACGATCCGTCCCGATGCCGTCGTCGACTGCGTCAACACGGCGACGGCGTTCGCGTATCAGGACGTCTTCGCCAGCTCTTCGCGTCTCATGGAAGCCGCGAAGCAGGGACGCGCAACCGAGGAGGAAGTCGAGCGTCATCTGCTGACGCTCCCGCTGCCGCAGCTCATCCGGCACATGCAGACCCTGTTCGAGGGGCTACGTCGCGCGGGCACGAAGGCGTACGTCAAGATCGGAACGAGTGGAACGGGCGGCATGGGACTCAACATCCCGTACACGCACAGCGAAGAAAAACCGTCGCGAACGTTGATGTCGAAGTCGGCGGTCGCGGGTGCGCAGAGTCTGTTTCTTTTTCTCATGGGTCGAACGCCTGGAGCGCCGGCGACGATCGAGATCAAGCCGACGGCGGTGATCGGCTGGCGAGAGATCGGATACGGACCCGTGAGGCGCGGAGGTCGTCCGGTGGAGCTCGTGGATTGTGTCGAGCCGTTGCCGGTGGATCGTGCGTTCGCCGCTGATGCGCGCGGATGGACGAAGACGGGTCAGCAGCTGGAGAGCGTGTTCATCAACGTCGGAGAGAACGGCGTCTTTGCCCGTGACGAGTTCGAAACGGTCACCGCACTCGGCCAAATGGAGCTGGTGACGCCGGAGGAGATTGCCGACGCCGTGATCATGGAGCTCACCGGGCGGCCGACCGGGCGTGACATCGTGGCCGCGCTCGATGGCGCGACCTTCGGCCCGACGTATCGAGGCGGCTACCTTCGCTCGGTGGCGATCGGTGGGCTCCGCGCGCTCGAGGAGCGACATGGCGTTCGATCGGTCGCGTTCGAGATGCTCGGCCCACCACGTCTGACGAAGCTGCTGTTCGAGGCCTATCTGCTGAGTCGTTTGTTCCCGTCGGTACGCGCGCTGTCAGGGGCGGATCCGGAATGCGCGGCTCGCGACTGTGAGACGCTCGTGCGGGAGGGAGAGCCGACGATCCGGCGCCAGATACTCTCCGTTGGGCTCCCGATCCTCCTTCCGAGCGGTCAGTACGTCCTGCGAGGGGAGAAAGTGGTCGTTCCCCCCGACGGCCGTGGCGCGGACATCGCATATCGAGGGTGGGTGGATCTCCGTCCCGCGAACCTGGCGCTCTGGATCAAGCGGGCGGCGAGCATGGCGGCCGTCGAGCTGGACACCCGTACCGGCTCGAGTGCGCGGTGGACCGCGATCGACGCGAACGCGGCGATCGAGCCGGCGCGCATGGCGGTCTGGGTGTTCGAGGAGGAAGACGAGGGGTACAGAATCAAGAGGTAGTCGAGGTAGTCGAGGTCGTCGAGGTGATCGAGGTGACGTCATCGCTCATCCTTGACTACCTACCTTCGACGACCTGGACGACCTGGACGACCTCGACTACCTGGCCACACGCGATACCACCACCAGCAAGGAAGCCAAATGGCAACACGCACCCTCCCCGCCGCCGACACCGCGCTGGTTCAGAACATCGTCACGCAGGTTGGTCGCCGCGTGGTCGGCCAGGACTACATGGTCGAGCGCCTGCTCGTTGGACTGCTGACCGGCGGTCACGTGCTGCTCGAAGGCGTCCCCGGGCTGGCGAAGACGCTGACGGTGAAGACGCTGGCGGAAACGATCAACACGACCTTCCAGCGCATTCAGTTCACCCCCGATCTGCTTCCGGCCGACGTAATCGGCACCATGGTGTTCGACCAGGCGACGGGGAAGTTCAGCGCCAAGAAGGGACCGATCTTCGCCAACATCATCCTCGCCGACGAAATCAATCGCGCACCCGCCAAGGTGCAGGCGGCGCTGCTCGAGGCCATGCAGGAGAAGCAGGTGACGATCGGCGGCACGACGCACAAGCTCGACGAGCCATTCCTCGTCCTCGCGACGCAGAACCCGATCGAGCAGGAAGGAACGTATCAGCTCCCGGAGGCGCAGGTCGACCGGTTCATGCTCAAGCTCCACGTCGACTATCCGTCGCGCGACGAGGAGAAGGAAATCATGCGCCGCATGTCGAGCGGCGAGCCGATTCCCGTGCAGCACGTGGCGACGCCCCAGCAGGTGCTCGACGCGCGCCGCCGCATCGCCGAGCTCTACGTCGATGAGCGCATCATGGATTACATCGTCGACATCGTGCACGCGACGCGTCGTCCGGGCGAGGTGGGGCTGAAGGATCTCACGCCGCTCATCGAGTACGGCGCCAGTCCGCGCGCGACGATTTTCCTCGCGCAGGGTGCACGCGCGCACGCGTTCCTCCGGGGCCGCAATTTCGTGACGCCTGACGACGTGAAGGCGGTCGCTCCCGACATCCTGCGTCATCGCGTGCTCACGACGTACGAGGCCGAAGCCGAGGAGGTGACGAGCGATCAGATCGTTACCAGGATCCTCGGCGCCATCGAGAGCCCGTGAGCCCGAAAGCGGAACGCGGGATTCGGAGGTCGGGGGGACGGGAAGCGATTCGTGCGGCCAGGGAGCTGCCGGTATCCGCGCCGTCGGCCGGCGGCCCCCGCGTTCAGACCGCCAGCTCCACGCGGGCCGTGCCCGCCGAGGTCCTCCGCCAGGTCAAGCTGCTCGAGATTCGGACCCGTGGCCTCGTGAACTCGCTGTTCACCGGGGAGTATCACTCGGTGTTCAAAGGGCAGGGGATGGAGTTCGCCGAGGTGCGCGAGTATCAGCCCGGCGACGAGGTGCGCTCGATCGACTGGAACGTGACCGCGCGCATGGGACATCCCTTCGTCAAGCGCTACGTGGAGGAGCGCGAGCTCACGGTGATGCTGGCGATCGATCTCTCGGGGTCCGAACGCTTCGGGACGCACGCACGGTTCAAGAGCGAGCTCGCGAGCGAGCTGAGTGCGGTGCTCGCGATGTCGGCGGTGCGCAACAACGATCG
>DASRHU010000311.1:0-13468 GCA_035650335.1 Gemmatimonadaceae bacterium
GACGATAGAATCACCGCGTGCTCGCTTCTCCGTGCTACCTCATCGGTGACACGCATCTGGGTGTCGGTCCCGCCGACCTGGAGCGGCGCCTCGTCGAATTCCTTCGCCACCTCCCCGGAAACGCGAAGTCGCTCGTCATCAACGGCGACCTGTTCGATTTCTGGTTCGAGTGGCGCACGGTCGTCCCGAAGGAGCACTTCAGAACGCTCGTCGCGCTGACCGAGATCCGCGAGGCGGGCGTGGAAATCCTGATGGTCGCGGGAAATCATGACTGTTGGGGAGGCGAGTTCCTGTCGCGCGAGGTCGGCGTTCGTTACCAGCTCGGCGCGTGGGAGGGCATCGCGGCCGGGTGGCGGACGCGCATCGACCACGGCGACGGCCTTCGAGTGATCGAGGATCGGAAGTACCGGGCGCTGCGACGGGTACTTCGCCATCCCCTGGCCATTCGCGCGTTCCGCTGGGTGCATCCCGATCTCGGAACGCGACTCGCGCGCGGGTCTTCGTCGGCCAGCCGTACCTACCGAGCGCGCGACGAAGGCGCCGGGCTTCGCACGGTCGCCCAGTCGACCCTCGCCGAGAACGCCGCGCTCGATCTCCTGGTGTTCGGGCACTCCCACGTTCCGACGCTGGAACGGGTTCCAGGCGGCGGTGTGTACGCGAACGCGGGTTCCTGGCTCGATGCGCCCACCTACCTCGTCATCACGCCCGATCGCGTCGAGCTGCGCGAGTGGACCTCGTCAGCCGAGGGTCACCGTCTCCACGCGATCGATCGTCGTTCCGAGAAAGCGCTGGCCCATCCGTAGGAACTGCTCCGGCGCATCGGAGGCGACGAAGCGGTGCGGCCCCGTTAGGCGCTTCGTGGCCCGGAGTCCTTTCGCCTCGAGGACGCGCGCCGTTTCGGCCGCGGTCTCCTGCGCGCTGTCAATGAGCTGGACGTCCGGTCCCATGACATCGCCGATCAGGGTCTTGAGCAAAGGATAGTGGGTGCACCCGAGCACGAGCGTGTCGACGTGCTCCTGCCGAAGGGGAGCGAGGTACTCGGTCGCGATGAGCCTGGTCGCATCGCGATCGAGCCATCCTTCCTCGACGAGCGGCACGAAGAGCGGACATGCGCGGGCCGCGATGCGGGACTGGGGCGCCAGCCTTCGGATCGCGCGCTCGTACGCGCCCGAGCCGATCGTGCCGGCGGTGCCGATGACCCCGATCGCGCCGCCGTGCGACGCGCGCGTCGCGGCGCGAGCACCCGGCTCGACGACGCCGATGACCGGAAGGGCGAACTCCTGGGTGAGCGTGTCCAGCGCATGGGCCGTCGCGGTGTTGCAGGCGACAACGATTCCCTTGACACCCTGGTGCTGCAGCCAGGTCGCGATCTCGCGCGCGTACCGGCGCACCGTGTCCGGGCTCTTGGGTCCGTAGGGGACGCGCGCCGTGTCGCCAAAATAGATGATGCGCTCGTCAGGCAGCTGGCGCATGAGCTCGCGAACGACAGTCAATCCACCGATGCCCGAGTCGAAGACGCCTATGGGTGCATCGGAGTTCGGCGCGGGCATCACCATCGCACCGTCGCCGTGAGTCGGGTGCGGTCGCCATCGCGCTGGACGGAAACGCGCGCCGGCACGTCCCAGAGCTGCGCCGCGACGAACGCGTCGGCGGCTGAAAAGAGATGATTGAAGACGAGCAACGCTATCCAGTCCTCGAGATGCTGCTTTCGCGCGCGGACGCGTCCGGCCAGCGGACTCGGCTCGAAGATCGGGTCCCCGTCGGGCTCGAAGCCGACGAACACGCTGTCCGCCTCCAGTCGCCGCGCGATGCGCAAATCCCGTTTCGTCTTGATCGTCATGAGGAGTGAAAGGGCCTCGAGGGAGGCGAAGATCCCCCCGGCCGTGCCGCGATCGAGCGCGGCTTGTCCCAGCCCAGGGACGAGCAGCGATCGGAGGAAGGCACTTTTCGGAGAGATCGGGGGCCCTGTCAGGGTGTCGCGCACGGGGGACGGTTGCGCCTCCGCGGGACGTCGCGTGCTGTCGGCGCGTGTCGTATCGGGGGCCTGCGCACGGAGTGGCGACACCGCGAGGAGAGCACCGAGCGCGGCGAGCGCGAGAAATCGCATGTCGGCCAGGGGTTCGAGGATCGCGTGGCGGGAGCGTGCGGGAATCGAACCCACCCGACCCGACGTGGTCAGGTCACACTGGTTTTGAAGACCAGGGAAGCCACCAGGCCCCATCCGCCCCCACGCGTCACGTCAGAACGATCGCGTGCGTCCCGCGTGTGGTGACCGAACCGATCTCGACGGTGCCGGCCACCCGCTGAATGTAATTGCCCGCCGCCGCCGGAGGCAGCGCGACGAGCAGTCCGCCGGACGTTTGCGGATCGATGAGGAGCGCGCGATCCTCCTCGCTGACCGACCCCCACCGCACGAGCGGCTCGAGGTATCGCAGGTTTCGCTCGGCGCCTCCGGTTCGCGCGCCGGCCCGCCATGCGTCGCGCACGCCGGGAAGGACTGGCAGATCGGCCACGCGAATCTCCAGCGTGACATCGCTGGCGCGCGCGATGTGCGACGCGTGGCCAAGCAGTCCGAAGCCGGTGACGTCTGTCGCGCACCGGGCGTCGAGCGCAAGCGCGGCACGGCTCGCGTCGCGATTGAGCGTTTGCATCGACGTGATCATGGCGCGATACGCGTCGTCGCCGAGCTTGCCCGACTTCGCGGCGGTCGCGAGCAGGCCAGTGCCGAGTGGCTTCGTCAAAAGGAGCCGGTCGCCCGGCTTCGCCGCGGCGTTGGTGAGCAGGTGGCGTGGATCGGCGCGGCCGGTGACGGAAAGGCCGTATTTGATCTCTTCATCGATGATGCTGTGTCCGCCGGCGATCACGGCGCCCGCTTCGTGCACGGCGTCCTGGCCGCCGCGGAGGATCTCGGTGAGCACGTCGAGCGGGACCGCCGATGCCGGAAAGCCGACGATGTTCAGCGCCGTGAGGGGCTCGCCGCCCATCGCGTACACATCGGAGAGGGCGTTGGCCGCGGCGATTCGCCCGAACGTGTACGGGTCATCCACGATCGGCGCAAAGAAATCCACTGTCTGTACGAGCGCGAAGTCGTCGGCAATGACGAAGACTCCCGCGTCGTCGAAGGTTTCGCGTCCGACGAGCAGACGCGGATCCTTGCGATGCGGGAGAGGGGCCAGGGCGCGCGCAAGGTCACCCGGACCCATCTTGGCGGCTCAACCGGCGCAGCGCGCGAAGGCAGTGAGGCGGAAGAGCTGGTCGCGGGTGTTGGTGGGGGGCATAGGGGCTGAGGGTGTCGAGGGTGTCGAGGTGATCAACGGGAAACCCTAACGATCGCATCGATCTCGACGAGCGCGCCACGTGGCAAGCCCGCGGCCTGCACGGTCGAGCGCGCCGGGCGGGCGTCGCCGAAATGGCGGCCATAGATCTCGTTGAACGTCGGGAAGTCCGCCATGTCGTGAAGGTAAACCGTCGTCTTCACGACATCGTTCCAGGTTGCGCCGGCTTCGGCCAGAACCGCGCCGAGGTTCGCGAGGACGCGCTCGGCCTGCTTCGCGAATCCGCCATCGACGAGACGGCCGGTCTGTGGGTCGAGGCCGATCTGGCCGGCGGTGAAGAGAAAGCCGTTCGCGACGATGCCTTGCGAGTACGGCCCGATCGCCTGCGGCGCCTTGTTGGTGCTGATCTGCCTAACGCTCACACCGCCTCCTCTAGAAAAGACCGACGATCTGCCCATCCGGCCGAATCGCCATGCGTTCGGCGGCCGGCTCCTTCGGTAATCCTGGCATCGTCATGATATCACCCGCCTGGGCCACGACGAAGCCCGCGCCGGCCGATGGGTAGACTTCGTTGATCGTGACGCGAAAGCCGGTCGGCCGCCCGAGCTTCGTGGCGTCGTCGCTGAGCGAGTACTGGGTCTTTGCCATGCACACCGGCGTGTTCCCCAGGCCGATCGACTCCAGATACTCGATCGCCCGCTCGGCCTTCGGAGCATACGTGGCGCCCTCGCCGCCGTACACCT
Source organism: Gemmatimonadaceae bacterium (assembly GCA_035650335.1). Lineage (GTDB taxonomy): Bacteria > Gemmatimonadota > Gemmatimonadetes > Gemmatimonadales > Gemmatimonadaceae > JAICNG01. The sequence continues at coordinate 4,019 of DASRHU010000311.1, forward strand.
TGCGCACGATCGTGTCGATCTTCTCGGTGATCGGGCGCGCGACGTCGTAGAGCGGGGCGTAGCTCGACTTCCCTTCCCCGAGCACCGTCTGGATCTCGCGGGCAAGCGTCTCTCCTCCGGCGCCGCCTTTCTCCCAGACCTCCGTCAGCGCGACGCGTGCGCCAGCCGCGCGCGCGCGATCTGCGACCACCTTCAGCTCGCGATCGCTGTCGGTGATGAACCGGTTCAGCGCGACGACGACGGGGAGCCCGAACTGCCGCATGTTCTCGATGTGTTTGTCGAGATTGGGAAGGCCGCGCTCGAGCGCCCCGAGATCCTCGGGGGCGAGGTGCTTCTTGTCGGCGCCGCCGTTGAGCTTGAGTGCGCGCACCGTGGCCACGACCACCGCCACTTCCGGCTTCAGTCCGCCGAAGCGGCACTTGATGTCGAGAAACTTCTCCGCACCGAGATCGGATCCGAAGCCCGCTTCAGTGACGACAATGTCCGCGAGCGCCAGCGCCGTTTTCGTCGCGACGATGCTGTTGCACCCGTGCGCGATGTTACCGAAGGGGCCCGCGTGCACAAACGCCGGGCCGCCCTCGAGCGTTTGCACCAGGTTCGGCCGAATGGCATCCTTGAGGAGGAGCGTCATCGCGCCGGCGGCCTTGAGATCGCGGGCGCGCACCGGCGTTCGCTTCGCGCCGGCGGTGGCGCCGACGATGATGCGACCGAGGCGCTCCTCGAGGTCCTGCCGACTGGCGGAGAGGGCGACGATCGCCATCACCTCGCTCGCCGGAATGATGACCCATCGCTCCTCGCGCGACACGCCATTGGCGACCCCGCCGAGCCCGATGACACAGTCGCGCAGCGCCCGATCGTTCATGTCGATCGTGCGCGGCCAGCTGATGCGGCGCGGATCGAGGCCGAGCGAATTTCCCTGGTGAAGGTGGTTGTCGATCATCGCCGACAACAACGAGTGCGCGCTCGAGATCGCGTGGAAGTCGCCGGTGAAGTGCAGGTTGATGTCTTCCATCGGGATGACCTGCGCGTAACCACCGCCGGCCGCTCCGCCTTTCACGCCGAATACCGGGCCGAGGCTCGGCTCACGAATGCAGAGCACGGCATTGACGCCGAGGCGACGAAAGGCCTGCGTTACTCCGACGGTGACGGTGCTCTTGCCTTCTCCGGCCGCCGTGGGGTTGATGCCGGTGACGAGCACGAGACGTCCACGCGGAGGACGCGCGGAGAATTCGAGCGGGAGTTTCGCCTTGTACTTCCCGTAGAGGTCGAGCTCATCGGGAGAAATACCGAGATCTGCGGCGACGTCGACGATGGGGCGCGGTTTCGCGCGCTGCGCGATCTCGATGTCGGTTGGAACGTGAGCCACGCGCCTCCTCAGCGGTTATGGGCGCGGTAATACTAGTGGGGGGCCTGGGATTTTGTGAGGCCTCGGGGCGGGCCCCTGGTGCGCAAGGACCTGAACGTTGCGAGAAGACTCGCTAAGAACCGAGCCCGAAGAGCGCACGCGCATTCCCCGACGTCAACGCCGCGATCTGGTCAGGCGTCGACCCGCGCGCAGCGGCCAGGCGGGCGATCGTCAACGGGAGATACGCCGGCTCGTTGCGCTTTCCGCGATGAGGAACCGGCGCGAGGTAAGGCGCGTCGGTCTCGACGAGGAGCCGGTCATCGGGAACGAACCGAAGCAGGTCGTCATCGGTCCAGCGCTTGAAGGTCACGATCCCGGCGAAGGAGACATACCATCCGGCGTCGATCGCCGCGCGCGCGAGCAGCTGCGAGCCGGTGAAGCAGTGCATCACGCCACGCACGCCCGCCCGACCGGCCTCGGTGACCAATGCTCGCGTGTCGTCCTCTGCTTCACGTGTGTGAACGACAACGGGACGACGAAGCTCGCTCGCCAAGTCGATCTGGGCGGTGAACGCGAGGCGCTGGCGGTCTCGCGGCGAATGATCGTAGTGATAGTCGAGGCCGCATTCGCCGACCGCGACCGCGCCTGCCTCAATGTGCTCGCGAATGGAGGCGAGATCCCGCGCGGGGTCGAAGGATGCCGCGTCGTGCGGGTGGACGCCCGCGGTCCACCAGATGGACCGCGGCGCCTCGATCGCTATCGCTCGCGCGCGTGAGGCCGACGCGAGCGATTCTCCAATGCAGATGAGGCCTTCGAGGCCCGCCGCCCACGCCCGCCGCAGCACGTCGTCGCGATCCGCATCGAACGCTGCGTCGGCGAGGTGGGCGTGGCTGTCGATCACTCAGCGCGTCGCGACGGGCTCCGCGGCTCGACGTTTCGATTCGGTGGTGGGCTCGAGCTGGCTGCGCGTCACGCCTCCCTTCTCCCCGGCAGCACGCGGCCACTTGCGCTCGATGTACAGCAGCACCGGGCCAGCGACGAAGATCGAGCTGAACGTGCCGACGAGAATACCGAACGTCAGCACCCACGCGAAGGGCCGAATGACCTCACCGCCGAAGATGAGGAGCGCCAGCAACGTCGCCAGCGTCGTCGAGCCCGTCATCACCGTCCGCGGCAGCGTCTCGTTCACCGACACGTTGAGGATGTCGTAGAGCGACATCTTCCGGTGGAGCTTGAGATTCTCCCGCACGCGATCGAACACGACCACCGTGTCGTTCAACGAGTACCCGATCACCGTGAGCACGGCGCCGACGACGAACAGCGAGATTTCGAGGTTCATGTACCGCATGAACGCGAGCGTCGCGGCAATGTCGTGCAAGGTGGCAAGGATCGCTGCGACGCCGAACCGCCACTCGAACCGCCACGCGAGATAGACCAGCGTCGCGGCGAAGGAGAGCAGGATGGCGATCAACGCCTGCTGGCGCAGCTCGGCGCCCACGCGCGGGCTCACACCCTCGGTCCGAAGCACCCGGTACGCGTCCGCGCCGTAGCGCGCGGTAAGCGCGTTGCGAATCCGCTGCGCGATCGACTCGGCGCCGACCGACTGCTGCGCGACGTGCTGCTCGTCCTGCGCGCGAATGACGACTTCCCTCGGCGTCCCGAATCGCTGAATCTCGGCCCCGTCAATGCCCGCCTCCGAGAGCGCGCTACGGACGTCGGAGACATCGACCGGCTGTTGGAACTCCAACTGCATCAACGTTCCGCCGGTAAACTCGATGCTGTATCGGAATCCCGACACGGCGATCAGGATGATTCCAGGAATGATGAACAGCGCGGTGATCGCCGTGCTCCACCGCCAGAGGCGGATGAAGTCGACTTTCGTGTTGTGCAGGATGCGCAGCATCAGATGCTCAGGGTTTGGGCGCCGCGCGAGCGGTTGAGCCAGATGAGGAAGAGCGTGCGCACGACGAAGACGGCGGTGAACAGCGACGCCGCAATGCCGGCAATGAGAGTGACCGCGAAGCCCCGCACCGGACCCGTGCCAATCTGATAGAGGATGAGGGCGGTGAGCGCGGTGGTCGCGTGCGTGTCGATGATCGCGCTCAGCGCGTGATCGAAGCCTTCGTTGATGGCGGTTCGAACCGTCTTCCCCCGATCGAGCTCCTCACGCGTTCGCTCGAAGATCAGGAAGTTGGCGTCCACCGCCATTCCGATCGAAAGCACGAACCCAGCGATGCCCGGCAACGTGAGGACGGCGTCGAAGCCGGCGAGGATCGCTAACGTGACGAGGACGTAGAGCGCGAGGCCAGCAACCGCCATGACGCCGGAGAACCGGTAGTAGACGACCATGATCGCGATGACGAGGATGATCCCGAGCGCACCCGCGCGCTTCCCCTGATCGACCGCATCCTCGCCGAGGCTCGGACCGAGACTGCGCACGTCCATGATTCGCAGCGGCACCGGCAGCGAGCCCGCGCGAAGCACGAGCGCCAGGTCCTGCGCCTCCTGCAGCGGCTTGCCGCGCATCGTGATCTGGCCGCGCGTACGAATGACATCCTGGATCACGGGCGGCTGGCCCATCACAATGTCATCGAGCACGATCGCGAGATAATCGCCGATGTGCTTCCCGGTCTCCCCCGCGAATCGGCGGCCCCCTTCGTTCGTGAGCTCGAAGAGAACGAGATTGCCCTCGATCGGGTCGGTGTTGGGGCGCGCGTCCTTGAGGTGCTGATCACCACGAATGATCGCGCGCGACTCGAGCACGTAGAGCGGCCGGAAGCCGGCGCGCCGCGCATTCTCGTCGATGGCGCCCCACCGGACCACGCGACCCGGCGGGATCAGCGACCGGACCTCCGGCATTTCCAGGTACCGCGCGACGGTTCCGGTGTCCGCGAACGACACGAAGTACTCGCCAGGCATTCCGCCTGGCTGGAGCAGGCGCGAGAACGCGCCATCGCGAGTCCCGGTGAGGATTCCCGTGTCCGCGGCCGCCGAATCCTGGGCGACGGCTTTCCCCGAATCACTGGGTGTAAGCAGGTCGGCCAGAGCGCCACGCGTCCCCGTATCGGTCGGGGTTGCCGGTTTCCCGGCGACGACATCGGCGCCCTTCGCCTTCAGGGCCGCGTCGATGCGGGGGAGCGCACGCTCGAGTGAATTGGCTTCGTCGACGATCTGGAAGGTGAGAAAGGCGGAAGTCTTGATGAGCGCCTCCGCGCGTTCCGGATCGTCGATGCCGGGAAGATCGACACGAATGCGATCCTCGGTGCGCTCGACCACGGGCTCCGCGACGCCGAACTGGTCGATCCGGTTTCGCAGAACGGTGAGGGCGCGGTCCAACGCGTCGGACTTGTTGGCGACGGCCCCTTTGGACTCGTCGACCTCGAGCGACAGGTGCATGCCGCCCTGCAAGTCGAGGCCTCGCTTGAGTGGAATGCGCTTGACCGGACGGTATTCGACCCCGCTGGCCGTGCGAACCGCCTGACGAACGGTGCGCGGCCAGAGGGCCCAGATCGACGCGAGCGTCACCACGATGATGATGATGACGCGGCCTTGGATGTTCGACATGCGCTGCTGAAGAGAGGTAGAGAGCGCGGGGAGCCTGAAGGTTAATGCCCCGCCGCGACGCCAGTCAACGCGCGGCGTGCCTGCTTTTCGTCGGTATCGAGCTGCGCGCGCAACGCGTCAGGCGAGGGGAAGCGCCGCACATCCCGCAGCCGAGCCACGAACTCGACCTTCACCGTGGCGCCGTACAGATCGACGTCGGCATCGAGCAAGTGGGCCTCCAGGGTAACGGTCGAATCCCCGAACGTGGGCCGGCCACCGAGGTTCATCATGCCCCCAAACGCCCCGCGCGGAGTCTGCACGAACACGGCGTATACCCCTTCGGGGGGCAGGAGTTTTCGAGGGTGCGGGCTTCCCAGGTTGATCGTGGGGAAGCCGAGCAATCGCCCACGGCGGTCACCGGCTCCGACCTTCCCCACCACCGAGTAGCGCCGCCCCAGCTCACGGGTCGCCGTCTCGAGGTCGCCCCCGGCGACGGCACGCCGGATGAGCGTGGAGGAGGCTGGGCGCGCCGACCCGCCGCTCGTCGACACCGCGGGAACGACGTGGACGAGGAAGCCACGCGTGCGTCCCAGTGCCTGTAGCGTCTCGACGTTTCCTTCCCGGCCGCGGCCGAAGCCGTGGTCGTAGCCGATGACGAGCTCCTTCATGTGAAAACGCTTGCGCAGGATCTGGTCGACGAACTCCTCGGCGCGATAGGCCGCGAGGTGCCGATCGAACGGAACGACGGCCATGAACGACACCCCGCTCTCGGCCACGACCTCGCTTTTCTCGATCCCGACGGTCAAGAGCGGCGGCGCCGCGGGCGGATTCACGATCTCGAGCGGGTGCGGATCGAAGGTCACCAGGAGCGAGCGCATCCCCGAGGCGTCGGCACGAGCGGTGACGGTCCGGAGGATATCGAGATGTCCGCGGTGGATGCCGTCGAAGGTGCCGACGGTGAGCACCGTACCGGCGGTGTCGGGAGGAAGCCCGGAATCCTCCCACACGCGAAACCGCTCACGCATCGCGCAGGACCGTTCGTGGTTGCCACCCCGCCCCGCTGCGCTCGGCCACCGCGATGAGGTCACCGTTAGGCCCGACGAGCGCAGCGCGCTCGCCGGCGACGGTCGCCGTCACGAGGTTCCCGCGCGCCGCGCGCTCGGCGGCGGCCGCATCCAACGTCTCGACCGCCAGCGACGTCAGCGCGCGGAGCGGCGGAATCGGGATACACACTCCGTCCCGCAGCGTCTCGATGGTGCAGGCGTCGTGCACCATGAAGGGGCCGCTCCGGACGCGTCGCAGCGTGGCGAGGTGCGCGGCGCTCGCGGCATGACGGCCGAGATCGCGCGCGAGCGCGCGAATGTAGGTTCCGCCGGAGCAGGTGATGACGACGTCGAGCGTGTCGCTCGTCCGCGCCTTGATTTCCCAGGAGTGTATGGTGACGCGCGACGGCGGGAGCCTGACGGGCGTTCCGCGCCGCGCCGCGACGTACGCGCGCTGGCCGGCGACCTGCTTCGCCGAGTACGCCGGTGGCTCCTGGTCGATCGTGCCGGTGAGGGCAGCGATGCCGCGATCGACGTCGGCGCGAATGGGAAGGGGAGCCTCACGTACGACGCGACCGGTCGCGTCGTCGGTCTCGGTCTCGGCGCCGAATCGGATGCGCGCGTGATACACCTTCGGCTCGGCATCGAGATACGGGAGCAGGCGCGTCGCGCGACCACAGAGCAGGACGAGGAGGCCGGTCGCGAACGGATCGAGCGTCCCGGCGTGACCGATGCGCGGCTCGCCTAACGCGCGCCGCGCGATCGCCACGACGTCGTGCGAGGTCATTCCGGCCGGCTTGTCGACGAGCACGAGCCCCTCAGTCGAGGGGCTCCTCGTCGGCGGGGACGCGGCCATCGCGGATCTGCTCCAGGAGGGTCTCGATGCGGGCCGCGCGCGCGACGCTCGCATCGGCGTGGAACACCAGCTCGGGGGCGAAGCGCAGGCGCAGCGAGCGTCCGAGGCGCGAGCGCAGATGCGCGGCCGCGCTCTGGAGCCCCTCGAGCGTGGACTGCTTCTCGACGTCGGACCCGAGGACGCTGACGAAGATCTTCGCGTGGCGAAGATCGGTGGTGACATCGACCCCGGTGACGGTCACGAGGCCGACGATGCGCGGGTCCTTCGCGCCGTCGGCGAGAAACGTCGCGACCTCCTCGCGGATGGCCTCGGCGACGCGATCGGCGCGGCGTGCATCTGCCATACGGTGCCTCAGGAAACGGCAAAGATGTCAGATGTCAGAATACAGATTTCAGAATTCAGAGACGACCACGGGGCACTACGAGCGAGCCCTGGGGTTCTGCTGAATTCTGAAATCTGTATTCTGACATCTGACATCTTTGCCGTTCTCATTGCAGTTCTCACAGGAAGCTCTGCTGCGAATCCGTGATGCGACAGAGCGGATTGGACTCGACAAACCGGTCGACCTCGCGGAGCACCCGCTCGGCGTGCACGCGATCGACAGCCACCACACAGGCCGTGAGCTCGGCCGTCTGCCACGAGTCGTGATGGTCCGTCTCGGCGACCGACACGTTGAACTCGTTGTGCATGCGGTCCTTCATGCTCTTGATGACGCCACGCTTGTCCTTGAGGGACTGGGCGCCGGCGACGTACAGCGCCCAGGACACGACGCCGATGACCATCGGACCTTACGAGGCGCTGCTCGCCAGCGTTCGGCTGATCTCCTCGGTGCGATACGCTTCGATGACGTCGCCGACCTTGATGTCGTTGAAGTTGTCGATGCTGATACCGCACTCGAAGCCCTCACGCACCTCGCGGACATCGTCCTTGAAGCGTCGCAGTGAGCCGATCGTTCCCTCGTAGGCGACGACGCCATCGCGAATGACGCGCACCCTTCCCTGCCGGTTGATGACACCGCTCCGCACGAAGCATCCCGCCACGACGCCGACTTTCGGTACCTTGAAGGTCTCGCGCACCTCGGCCTCGCCGAGGATGACCTCGCGCTCCTCGGGGCGAAGGAGCCCCTCGAGCGCCGCCCGGACGTCGGACACCGCCTCGTAAATGATGCGGTAGAGCTTGATCTCGACGCCTTCGCGCTCGGCGGCCGCACGCGCGTTGTTGTCGGGGCGCACGTGGAAGCCGATGATGATCGCCCCCGACGCCTTCGCGAGCAGGATGTCGCCCTCGGTGACGGCGCCGACTCCGCGGTGGACGACCTCGACCGAGACCTCCTCGTTCGAGAGCTGCCCCAGCGCGTCGGCCAACGCTTCCGCCGGACCGCCCTGGTCCGCCTTGATCACGAGACGGAGCGCGCGCTTCTCGCCCGTCTGCGCCTTGGACATGAAGTCCTCGAGCGACATCCCGCCCTTCGAGGTCCGCCGGCTCTTCGCTTCGCGCTCGAGCCGCTGGCGCTTCTGCGCGATCTCGCGGGCGTCGGCGGCGTCGGTGACGACGAGGAACTGATCGCCCGCCATCGGAACGCCTTCGAATCCGAGGACCTGCACCGGCGTCGCCGGTCCAGCCTCCTTCACGATGCGACCGCGCTCATCGAGGAGCGCGCGCACGCGGCCGGAGTACATCCCGCAAATGAAATCGTCGCCGACCTTCAGCGTCCCGTTCTGGACGAGGACGGTCGCGACAGGTCCCTTCCCCGGGTCGAGCTGCGCCTCGACGACCGTGCCAATCGCGCGCTTGTCGGGATTCGCCTTCAGGTCGAGCAGCTCCGCCTGAAGGAGAATCTGATCGAGCAGCTCACCGATGTTCGTGCCCTTCTTCGCCGAGATCGGTGTCGAGAGCGTGCTGCCACCGAACTGCTCGACGACGACACCGTGCTCGAGCAGCTCCTGCGTCACTTTCGCCGGATTCGCGCCCGGCAGGTCGATCTTGTTGACGGCGACGACGATCGGAACACCCGCGTTCTTCGCGTGCGAGATGGCTTCGACCGTTTGCGGCATTACCGAGTCATCGGCGGCGACGACCAGCACGACGATGTCGGTGACCTGCGCGCCGCGCGCACGCATGGCGGTGAACGCCTCGTGGCCCGGCGTGTCGAGGAAGGTGAGCTCCTTGCCGTTAGGCAGCGTGACCTGGTACGCGCCGATGTGCTGCGTGATCCCGCCCGCCTCGCCGGCGACGACGTTCGCCTTGCGGATGTAGTCGAGCAGCGAGGTCTTGCCGTGGTCGACGTGGCCCATGATCGTGACCACCGGGGGGCGCGACCGCCTGTCCTCCTCGCGGTCCGCCTCGGCCGTTTCGGCGGATTCGGCGGCGTACTCCTGCTCGCGCACCGCCTGGAAGCCGAACTCGCCGGCGATCAGCTCGATCTGGTCGAAGTCGAGGCGCTGATTGATCGTGACCATGAGCCCGAGATTCTTGAAGGCGAAGGCCACGATTTGCGTCGCGGGGATCTTGAGAATGTCGGCGAGCTCGCTGACGGTGATGAACTCGTTCACGTGAACGGTCTTGCGCTCGCGCTCGGCGGCCGCCGCCCGCATGGCCTCCATCTCCTCGCGCGACGTCCCGTCCTCGCGCTGGCGCGGCCCGCCACGGCGGGCGTGCGCTCC
>DASRHU010000312.1:0-3311 GCA_035650335.1 Gemmatimonadaceae bacterium
ATCGCGTTCAGCGGCGTGCGAAGCTCGTGGCTCATGCTCGCGAGGAACTCCGACTTCGCCTTGCTGGCTCGCCCGAGCTCGGCATTGAGCGTCCGCTCGTGCTCGTAGAGCTGGTGGAGCTCTCGGCTCATCTCGTTCATGCGGGCCGCCAGGGTGCCGAACTCGTCGCGATTCGGCACGTCGATGGTTCCGCCGAAGTTTCCGCGGGCGACCTGGCCTAGAAAGACGCCGGCCTCGTGAACCGGGATGATGAACGACCAGGAGATTACGAAACCGAGAACGAGCGCGAGGAAGATCGTCGCGCCCGCGAAGAGTGCCATCATCAGGACGGCGCGCCGGTTGTACGCTTCGACATCCTGCCGGAGTTGATCCATCCCGGCCTCCTCGCTGCGGACCACCCGGGTGACGAGGGTGGCGATCTCGCGATGGCGTGGCTGGCTCTCGTTGAGGTGGAGCGTCATCGCGTCGTCGGCCTTGCCGGCCCTCACGAGACTGCGCATCTCCTCGACCGTCGTGAGTAGCTCGCGCTCGGTCGCGCGGATCTTCGCGATCGTCTCGCGCTCGCTCGCCGGGGCGGCCTCCTCGAGCCGAGCCAGGGTGTCGGCGAACCGCTTTTCGTCATGGAGGATGCCCACGAGCGTCGCCTCGTCGCGCAGGACGAGGGCGTTCTTGATCACGTTCAGCTGCACTGCGACCGCCTGCTCGATCTGTCTCGACGCGTCGACCCGCGCGCGGGCCTGGTCGATGAGCCGGCTGTGTCGGGAGACGCGCGTGATCGACTCGAGGCTCATCACCGTCATGGCGATCAGCAGCAAGGCGATCAGGAGGAACGCGGCAAGAAGCTTTGCGTGGACCGAGGCGCGCAGACGGGCGACACGACGCACCAGCGCGCCGAGCGGGGTACGGGTCAGGAAGAAGTGCGCGAGCATTTCGCCGCGGCTCACCGGCGGCATGCTAGCATGCCCGGCGATGATCACGACACCTGGCTCACGTCGCCGCTTCCTGGCGGCCGCCGCCGCTGGGGGCACCGTCACCCTTGGGTTTCCGGCGGTCGTCCAGGCCCAGACCCCGATCAAGCTGCGGGTCCAGACCGCGTGGGACGCCGGGCTCGCCGGGTACAGAGCCTTTCAGAAATACTGCGCGAACATCAAGCTGCTCTCGGAGGGGAAGCTCGAGTTCCAGCCGCTTCCGTCGGGCGCGGTCGTCGGCACGTTCGAGATGTTCGACGCCGTGCAGACCGGTCGTCTCGACGCGATGCATTGCTTCAGCAACTACTGGTTTTCCAGAGTGCCGGCGACGGCGTTCTTTTCCTCGTATCCGCTGGGGCTTGACCGACCAGACCAGTGGGAGACGTGGTTTTACGAGCTGGGAGGCCTGCAGATCGCACGAAAGGTCCTCCAGGCTCACAACATCTTCTACGTCGGACCGATTCAGCACGATCTGAACTTGATCCACTCCAAGCTGCCGATCCGCTCGTTCGAGGAGTTCAAGGGAAAGAAGATCCGGTTCCCGGGCGGGATGATCGCCGAGATCTTCTCGTACGCGGGCGTCGCCACCGTGATCCTTCCCGGCGCGGAGATCCGACCGGCGCTGGAGCGGGGGATTCTCGACGCGTCCGATTTCGTCGGCCCCGCTCAGAACTACGACCTGGGGCTCGCAGACGTTGCGAAGTACATCATCATGGGGCCCCCGACCACCCCGTGCATCCACCAGCCGGTAGATCTCATGGATCTCTCGGTGAACATGGCAAAGTGGAAGGCGCTGCCGAAGCACCTCCAGGACGTTGTGATCGCGGCGACACGGCAGCACTCGTGGGATCAGTACGCCCTGATCCAGAAGGAAGACATCGCAGCCTGGGACAAGTACAAGGAGAAGGGCGTTCAGATCATCCGCTTGTCAGAGGCGGACGTTCAGAAATTCCGGCGGCACGCCATTCCGATGTGGTTCAAGTGGGCCAAGAGCGATCCGCTGGCCCGCGAAGCGTTCGCGTCTCAGCTGGCGTATATGAAGACGTTTAACGTCGGCTACATCACCGAGTCGATGCTGGTCGATATCGACGGAAAGACGAAGCTGACGCTCTAGCGCCAGCGGGCGAACGCCCAGCCGCCGCCGGTGCCGGCCGGCGTGCGGTAGACCGGCACGTAATCGAGTAGCTCCATTTTCAGGTCGCTCTTCTGCATGGCACCGCCGAGCGCCACCCAGTTCAGCGCCTCCGAGGCGGCCGAGTAGAGCTGCGTGCGTGGAATCGCGCGCAGCCCCGCGGCGTCGCGCTGCTGGAGCGCCTTGAGCAAGGTGCGGTCGAGGTTCTCGTCGACCACGAAGTGGCTGAGCCCACCCGAGGCGATCACGGCGACCGACGCCGACTCCTTCCAATCCGCGATGGCCGCGGCAATCGCCTCGCCCGTCGCGAACGCGCGGCGTGGCGTCGGCTGGTTCGGGTGATAGCACGTGTTCTGGAACACCGGCACGATCGGGCGAGGCTGGTTGTCGAACAGGCGCTTGACGATGAACGAGAACGCATGCGGCAGGCCTTGCTCGCGCGGCGGCGTCTCGCGGACATAGTCGAGCTCGCCCTGCCGCGTCGGATAGCGGCGCGCGACGCGCCCGCCGTAGGGCTGCTTCACGTAGCGCATGTGGGCCACGTCGAAGTCGTGCTCGCACAGGTACTCGATCAGGTAACGCCCGAAGGCGCTCGCGATCGGGACGTCCATCGGCACGTCGCCGTAGCCGCGGCGGATCGCCTCGATCACCTCGGGATCGCGCGTGCCAGGCGGCATCTGGCGCGGGATCAGCGGCGCGGTGTCGCCCCAGAATACCGACAGCGCCGGCATGTTGTCCTCGAAGAACCACTCGTCTTGGTCGTCGCCGATGATCACGGTCACGTCGGGATTCACCGCGCGCAGGGTCGCGGAAAGCTCGTCGAGCGCGCGCTGGCAGGCCTCGGCCTGGGCGCGGTATGGTTCCGTTCCCCGAAACTTCGCACTGATTTCGGGTGTGACGGCCTTCAGGCCTTCCTCGTACGACATGACGTGGCCCCGGGGCGGGAACGCCAGCTCGCGGTTTCGCTGGTCGTTCTGCGCGTAGGAGGCCCAGAGCTCCGGCGGCAAGGTGAGCATCGGCGTATGCGACGTCGCGATGCCGAGGATGAGGTTGGCCATGATCGCCCCCTTAGCCCGCCGGCGAGCGGGCGTCGACGCCGGACTCGGGCAGGCCCATCGCGCGGCGGTAGGCCGCGCGTACTTCTTCGGGCTGTCCCGTCAGGAACGGGAACTCCTTGCGAAGCGGCAGCCCCGGTGTGCGCTGGCGCGAGG
>DASRHU010000313.1:0-11035 GCA_035650335.1 Gemmatimonadaceae bacterium
GAGCCCGTCGCCGGCGGCCTCGTCGCGCTGGCCACGACGGCGGGCGAGCAGGTGGCCGCCGCGACCAGCGATGCAGGCGGGTATTGGCGTCTGGATGCGCCCGCGCCGGGAACGTACTACCTCTCAGCCAGGCGTATTGGCTATCAGCCCTCGACGTCGGCGGCGGTAACCGTTAGGCAGGGGGACGATCTGTCCTTCGAGTTCCGCCTCCGCCCCGCGGCCACGACCCTGAGCGCAGTCGAAGTGTCGGCGCAGGCGATGCGCCGCTACCTCGAGCGCGCGGGGTTCTACGAGCGCCAGCGGGCGGACTTCGGCCACTTCATCTCCCCGGAAAAGATCGAAGCGCGCCAGGCGGCGCGGATCACCGACCTGCTGACGAGCGTTCCCGGGGTGACCCTCGTCCGCATGACGACGGGGACGGTGGGTGCCTTCTACGTGGAGCTCCGCGGGAGCAACATTGGTGAGGGTGGGGTCTGCAGGCCGCGCGTGTTCGTCGATGGCGTGCTCTTCGCCAAGGGCGATTCGCGACCGGCACGGCCCGCACCCGCCAACGCCGTCGAGCGACGGGTCGAGCAGGAGGCGCAACAGCTGGATCAAGGGATGAGTCTGGACGACATCGGCCATCCGACGACCATTGCCGCGATCGAGGTCTATCGAAGCGCCACGCAAGTGCCGGTGGAGTTCGGCGGGACCAGCGTCGGAACGCTCTGCGGGGCGATCGTCATCTGGACGCGTACGGGGACGCGTCGCACCGCTCAATAGCCGCTCATAACGAGCGCAGGAACTTCAGCAGGATCTCCTGACGGCCCCAGGGAAGGCGGTCGAACGCGTCCCGCGACCGTTGTGCTTCGGCGCCGTGCGCCAGAATGGCCTCCCGGAGATCGCTCGTCCTCCCGTCGTGCAGAAAGCGGTCGCGATGGCGCAGCCCCATGAGCATGCCCGTGCGGATCTCAGTGGGCGTGGCCGTCGGGCCGCAGGTGTTCGCGAGCTTCGGCCCCATGTCGTGAAGGAGGAGGTCTGAGTAGAGCGCGACCGTGCGGCGGTCGAGGGCCGGCACCGAATGCCGCCCCGTTCGCATCGACGGTGTGTGACAGGTGGAGCATCGAAGCGCCTGGAAGAGGGAGCGGCCGTGGGCGATCGTATCGCGATGTGCAGCAGACCGGGGTTGTGCGGGCGCGGGCGCGCCGAGGAACCGTACGAAGGCGGCCAGCAGCCGCACGGCCGACTGCGGGACCTCCGGGTCGGGTGCCGTGTCCACGTCGGCCACCGCGGTCAGGGTGACCGGGTCGTCGTTAGGCAGGTCGCGTGTCGTCAGCCCCATCTCGAGGCGAAGCGCGCTTTCCACAAAATCCTCGACCGTCGCCACATCGGCCTTGCGGCCGAAGCGCGCGAGCCGGCCCTCGGGTGTCATGCCGGCGCGTCCCGAAATCCCATCGCCGTCAGCGTCATCAGGATCAGCGCGTGAGAGGATTGACCGCTCCGGAATCGCCTCGACGAGCCCGAGGCCGAACAGAAACGGGGCGACGAACCGTCCAATCTCCGTCGCACGGGAAGGGAGCTGCTGCCGCTCGATGCCGTGCGCCTGGAGGCGCGGCGTTGTCCGGGTCCTGACGTTCTCCCCGCCCTCACGCCTCAGCAGGTCGCAGCCCGACACCTCGTCGAAGCGCGTGGCCTTCACGATTCGCTCGAATCCCGTCGTGCCGCCGCTCGCGGGAACCGTGTGACAGGCGCTGCACTGGTTCTCGTTGAAAAACGGACCGAGGCCCTCGTCGGCGGAGAACACCTTCTCGAAGAGCCCTCGTCCCGCGTGAAATTCCGCGAGATGCTGCTCGCGAAGGCCCGGTAGTGGTAATCCGGGCTCGGCGGTTGCACTCGCCGAGTCGCGCTGGCAAGAAACGAGTGTAGCCGTGGCCGCACAGAGCAATGCCAGATGCATCCGGTACGGAAAGGTCCGTGTCATGGACCGCGACGATACAGGAGAGGTCGTCAGCACGGCAACCATCCCTCGGAGATTGCGCGAGACCGGGCCCCGAGGACGGCGCGTCAGCACGATGCTTGCGCCGCGACGTGACGCGAATCACCGACGGAGTGACCAATGAAAGCGACTATCTGGCGTCCCCGCACGACCGTCTTCGCCATCGTGTGCGCCGCATTCCTGAGCGTGGCGGAGCTCGCGGGGCAGATCCCCGCCGTTCCCGTGCTTCAGAACGCCTTCGCCAACCCGGGACTGACCATCGCGCTGAACTACGGACGTGCCGATGACCAGCAGGCGTACGCTGGAGCGCTGGCCTGGGCTCCATCGAGCACCCGCTTTCAGATCACGGCTGGGTTTGGCTGGGTGGATCCTCAACCCGGCGACCGGGCCAACACCTGGGGAGCTCGCGTCGCGGCTCCAATCACGCAGGGAATGATGGAAGGAAAGCTCGGCTTTGGCGCCTTTGCCGGCGTCGGCGGCGTTTCACAGAATGACGTGTCCGAGCTGCACGTGCCCGCCGGGGCGAGTGTGGCGTTTCGCACGCGGTTGGGCGAGCGCCGTGGCATTTCATTCTATGCCGCGCCATTTTATAGCTGGACGCGCGTCAAGTTTGGCGACGAATCCGAGAGCAAGGGCCTCGTGCGCGCGTCGTTTGGCGTGGACGTCGCTGTCGTCCCGTCGCTCGGTCTCACGGTGGGTTACGAGCTGGGACAAAACGCTGACGAGCTCGAGCCGGGAGCAACCGGCGGGATCTTCGGCGTCGGTATCTCGTACGCACTGCGACGTGGGCAATAGCACGTCGCGCCGGTCCACCATTACCCAGGAGAATGAATGTCGCTCGGCCTCGCTCGCGGACGCGTGTGGTCACTCGCGCTCGCCTGCACGGTGATCGCTGCCGCGCCTCTCGCGGCCCAGGGATGGAACTACCCGTCGTTCCATCACCCCCACATCATGAGTCGCGAGTTCAACTTCGCGCTCGCTGACGGAGGCGACTTCGGAACGACGTTGTTGTTCCAGTGGCGGGAAGGAATGGGCATCGGCACCGAGTTCAACGTCGATCTCGGATTCGCCGATCCCGACTTTGGTGACTCGCGTTTTCTCGCCGGCGCGGGACTCGCGCGACGTCTCGCCGCCGCGAGCCCGGAAATGCCGCTCGACCTCGTGTTGACGGCGGGCATCTACGGGGCCTTTGGTGACCCGAACGTCCTGCGACTCCCGATCGGCCTGTCGGTGGGGCATCGATTCCCACTCGAAGGGGGAATCGCGATCACGCCGTACGTGCACCCGCGAGTGTCGATCGACTTCTGCTCGAACTGCTTCGAGGTCGACGACGACACGGATCTCTCGATCAACTTCGACCTCGGGGTCGATCTCGAGCTGTCGCGTCAGCTCTCGCTGCGGTTCGCCGCGCTGTTCGCGGGAGGCGATCTGTTTGGCGATGAGGACGGCTTCGGGATTTCGCTCGCGTGGAAGCCAGCGGGGCTGGCGCCGCGATGACCTGAGCCCACGGCGGCCTCGGAAAAAAAGGCCCCGCCGCCGTTCAGCCCTAACAGAAAGGAGCGCGAAGTTCGCGCTCCTTTTTTTCTTTTCATTCACCGCACGGTCCGGGCGGATCACCGTACATCCCTTACCTCTTACCAACTTTTCAATGACTTCTCATTAACTGATTATTGACTTCTCCTGGTTGCGGGCGCATGGTGAGACCCGCCTAAGCCTGCCCTTGCCAGGTCTGGACGTGACTCCCTCGCCACCCCGCGGCGCCTGCCTGCCGCAAGCCGACCGCCGCAACCTCTGGCGGATGGTCGGTTCATGCCGGACCGAGGGGCCGAACGGCTTCTCGTCGGTGATGTCCGCACGCCGGGTCCACCCACGAACGGAGGAGAAATGCGAAAGAGTTCTCGTCGGCTCCTGTGCATAACGGCACTTGGCGCGCTGTTGCCCGCCGCCGCCGTCGCGCAAAACGTCGGAGCGGTCGCGGGAACGGTCACCGACCGCGCCACGAACCAGCCGATCGCCACCGCACAAGTGGTGATCGTCGGAACGACGCTGGGGACGATCACCAACGCGCAAGGCGAGTTCACGGTATCGTCCGTCCCACCGGGCGCACGGCAGGTGCGTGTCATGCGCCTCGGCTACCAGGCCGTGACACAACCCGTCACGGTGACCGCCGGTGTCACCGCCACGGTGAACTTCACGCTGCAGGCATCGGCGGTCGCGCTCGATGTCGTCACGGTCACGGCCACCGGGGAACAGCAACGGGCGCGCGAGCGCGGCAACTCGGTGCCGATCATCAACGTCGACTCGTTGAACCTTGCGCCGATCCCGACTCTGTCGGACCTGCTGTCCTCTCGCGCACCAGGCATCGTCGTCCAGACTGCCGGGGGCACGACGGGGACAACGTCGCGCATCCGGATCCGCGGGTCCAACAGTGTCTCGCTCTCGAACGATCCGCTGATTCTGATCGACGGCGTGAGAGCCGAGAACAGTCCCGGATCCAGCTCGATCGGTGTCGGCGGTCAGGAACCGTCGCGCTTCAACGACATCAACCCCGAGGACATCGAGAAGATCGAGGTTCTGAAGGGACCCGCGGCGTCGGCGTTGTATGGCACCGCGGCGGCGAACGGCGTCATTCAGATCACCACGAAAAAGGGCATTCCCGGCAAGGCGCGGTGGAACGTCTTCGCCGAGGGCGGAGAGATTCGGGAGATCACCAGCTTCCCCGCGAATTTCGTTCGATTCGGCGTGACGACGAACCGCGCGACCGCGGCGCAGAACGGCGTGGCGACCGTCTGCACGCTCGAGAACGAGGAGCGCGCATTGTGCGCACCCGACGCCAATGGACTGCGGTCATTCAATCCCCTGGAGGATCCAACGGCGACGCCGTTCCGCGACGGGTGGCGGTCCACATTCGGGGTGAACGTCGCGGGTGGAACGGAGAACACGACGTACTATCTCGCGACGGACTTCGAGCGGGAGCAGGGCATCTATGACGCGAACGGGCTGAAGCGCGTGAACCTGCGCACGAACGTGCGCAGCCAGGTGCGCGACAACGTCGACATCACCGCCTCGGTCGGATATCTGGACAGCGAGCTGACGCTTCCGCAAAACGACAACAACCTGTTCGGCTTCATCTCCGGTGGTCTTCTGGGCGAGGCGGAAGACGATCCGGACGGGCGTGGTTACGCGGCGGGATTCCCGCCAAGCCTCTTCACGCAGGCGGCCAACACTCAGCAGGACATCAATCGGCTCACGGGGTCGTTCAACCTCAACTGGCAGATCACGCCGTGGCTGAGGGGCGTGGGCATCGCGGGACTCGACATGACCACGCGTAACGACCACGAGACGATCAATCCCAACATCATCTTCTCGTTCGGGCTCGAGGAAGGGGAACGCACCAATAACCGGCACGTCTTCGCGACGTATACGGGGAATGGCGGCCTAACGGCGGAGTTCACCGTGCGTCCGGAGCTCCAGTCGACGACCTCGATTGGAGCGCAGTACACGGAAGAACGGACGCGTTCGACGGAGGCCTTCGGCGCGATTCTGCTTCCGGGCACCAGCTCCCTCGAGGGAGCGAGCGCGCGCTTCGCCGTGGATGAGGACAACGTCGAGAACATCACGGTCGGCCTCTACGCACAACAGCAGCTCGCGTGGAAGGACCGTCTGTTCGTGACGGGTGCCATCCGCGCCGATGACAACAGCGCGTTCGGTCAGGATTTCGGTCTCGTGTACTATCCGTCGGCCAGCATCTCCTACGTCATCTCGGAGGAGCAGTTCTTCCCGGTGACTCGCTGGCTGTCGTCGCTGCGTCTTCGCGGTGCGTACGGCGAGTCGGGGCAGCGCCCGTCCTTCCGTGACGCGGTGACGTTCTTCAGTCCGGTCGCCGTCACGGTGGGCGGCTCCAGCATCGCGGCGATCGCCATCGGCGGCACCGGGAACCCGGAGCTCGAGCCCGAGCGCTCCCGCGAGTTCGAAGCCGGATTCGAGGCGGGTTTTCTCGAAGGTCGGCTCGGCATGGACTTCACGTGGTACACGCGCAGTACGCAGAACGCCCTCATCGCCAGGCGTCTCGCGCCGTCGTTAGGCCAGTCGACGACCCGCTTCGAGAACATTGGCGAGGTGGAAAACCGGGGATGGGAGCTCCAGCTCAATTCCCGCGTGCTTCAGCTGCGGGACGTCGCCTGGGACCTGACCGTTTCGGCGTCGAGCAACGAGAACAAGCTGATCGAGCTGGGCGAAGGCATCGATCCGATCATCTTCGGGCTGGGCGGCGCATCCCAGCGGCATCAGGAAGGGTATCCGCTGGGCTCGTATTTCGAGCAGCCAGTGATCAGCGCCGAGGACAAGAACGGTGACGGGGTCATCACGCGGGCGGGTTGCCCGGGGACCCTCGTCGTCGGAGCAGGCGGTGTACCGCTCGCGACGCAGCCCGAGTGCGAAGTGATTCTCGGTGATACCGCCGTATTCCAGGGCCGGCCCTTCCCGAAGCTCGAGCTCACGTTCAGCTCGTCGATCACGCTCTTCCGCCTGGTACAGGTGAGCGCGTTGCTCGATCGCCGGAGCGGGTACCAGCAGTTCAACAGCACCGAGAGCTTCCGCTGCGCGTCCACGTTCCAGAACTGCCGCGCCGCATTCGATCCCTCGGCGCCGCTTACTGAGCAGGCGAAGGCAGCGGCCGCGGCTCGGGGGAGTGAAGACTTCTACATGGAGGACGCGGACTTCTGGAAGCTCCGCGAAGTGTCGGTTTCGGTCTCGGCTCCGACCGCGTGGGCGCGCCGCCTTGGCGCGGAGCAGATGCGACTCACCCTGGCCGGACGCAATCTGAAAACATGGACGGATTACAGCGGCTTCGACCCCGAGGTGAACCAGTTCGGGTTCGACAACTTTGCCACGGCGGACTTCCTCACCCAGCCTAACGTGCGGACCTTCACCGCACGCCTCCAACTCTCGTGGTGAGGACGATACCCATGACCCACACTACGGACCACCTGATGAACACGGATATCGCTCGCCGCCGGCTGCTTCGTGCAAGAGTGCCCGGCGTACGACTCCTGTGCTCCACGATCGGACTGACGGTCGCGTTGTCGCTGGGCGCGTGCAGCCTCGATGAAATGCTCCAGGTCGAGGATCCCGACGTGGCGACGCCGGGCTCTCTCGACAACCCGCAAGCGCTGCCGGCGGTTCTTGCCGGAGCGAAGTCGGAGTTCCAGGTCGCGTACAGCGGAAACACCGGAGCCGAGGGACAGATCAACCTGTCGGGGATGTTCGCCGACGAGCTGCTGAATGCGGAGAGCTTCCCGACCCGGATCGAGGTGGATCAGCGGCGCGTGAAGCCCGAAAATGCCACCACGCAGGGTCTCTTTCGACAGCTCGCGCGGGCACGGGCGTCGGCGGAATTCGCGGTCTCGAAGTTCGAGAAATTCGACCCCGATACCGAAGGACATGCAGAGGCGCTGATCCTGAACGGGTTCGCGATCATTTTGTTCGGGGAGAATTACTGCTCCGGCGTACCCTTCAGCCGGGTCACCGAAGCCGGAGAAACCATCTATGGCGAGCCGTTGACGACGGCGCAGATGTTCGACACCGCGATTGCGAAGTTCGATGCGGCGCTCGCCATGGGCGCCAATGACGACCTCCACATGTTGGCGCGGATCGGCAAGGCACGCGCGCAGCTCGCACTCGGACTCTTCGACGAGGCTGCCGCGACCATCGGCGGTGGAGTCGATGATGAGTTCATTTACCTGGTCGAGCACTCCGAGAACAGCAACCGCGAGCAGAACGGCGTGTTCATCTTCATGGCGATTTCGGAGCGGTGGACGGTCGCCAACAATGAAGGCATCAACGGGCTGCCGTACCGCAGCGACAACGACCCCCGCGTACCCTACCGCCGCAGCCCGGCGACCGATGTCGGCTTCGACAACTTCACGCCGCAGTTTGATCAGATGAAGTACCCGGAGCGCGGGGCCGACGTCCCGCTTGCCACTGGCCTCGAGGCTCGGCTGATCGAGGCAGAGGCCGACCTCAAGAACGCGGATTACGTCGCCTGGCTCGCCAAGCTGAATGCGCTACGTGCCGCTCCACCGTCGTATACCGGCGTTGACGCCGGCGAGCTGCCAGCGCTCGTGGATCCAGGAACGGTGGCCGCGCGCGAGAATCTGCACTTCAAGGAGCGCGCGTACTGGCTGTGGCTCACCTCCCACCGGCTCGGCGATCTGCGTCGCCTGGTCAAGTTCTACGGTCGTACACAGGATCAGGTCTTCCCGACCGGTCCGTATCAACGTTCGAACATCGGCGGAGAGTACGGCACCGACGTGAATCTGCCGCTGCCCATCGACGAGGCGAACAACCCGAACGTTCCCACGACGCCGGGTGGACTGCCGGAGTGCATCGATCGGAACGCGTGACGTCGAGACACAGCGAAAAGCCCCGCCGGCCACTGTGGCCGGCGGGGCTTTCCTGTCTTCCGAGAGAGCGGCGCCTAGTCTCCGGTCCTCGTCCAGATGAGCACGACTCCGCAGAGCGAACCCGTGGTGCGGTACTCGATAGGGATCTCGGCGGCGCCCCGGTATACCTCGATCGCCTCGATCATCTCCGGGGGGATGTGATCGATCGTGAATCCCGGGAGGTCGCGGTTGAGCTTCTTCGCACGCGCTCTTGCGCGCGCGTCCGCGTTATTGCCGTTCTGAGCCTGGTCGGCCGTGATGCGCTGTTCGATTGCGGCGTCCAGGAGCTCCTCCGTCGGCATCGGCATGTTGTCCACGTAGTACTGCACGCGGCACCGGCTCGTGGACCGGGCCATGGAAATCACATGATCTCCCGCGCGGTTCTTCACTATCCGCACGCCGGGCACACGGCGTAGAATGTCGCTGCTCTTCATGGGAGCGTAGCGATCGATCTCGGAGCGCGTGATGAAATGGCCGAGCCCCATCCGGTGCCGCCGCGCGAACCCGAGGCCGGGCTCTCGCGGAACTTCCTTCGCGGCAACCGTAACCTCCGGGAGCGTGTAGGCTTCCTGGCGCAGTTGTATCGCGATGTCGACCGTTTCGTCGCTTCGAAGCGTCGTCGGAACCACCGCCCGGGCGTAGCCAGGATGGCTGATCAGGAGCGTGTCGCTCCCCGCCTGCGGGGTCTGGATCGAGATCGCGCCCAGCGAATCGGTGAGCCCGCCCACGCGCGCGAGACGCAGCGACACTTGCGCCCCGGCGACGGGACGCCCCGTTGCCGCGTCCGAGACGCGGACAGCTAATGTCTGTGCCTGCGACAAGCTCGGTGCCACGACAATGGCGACCGTCAGCCAGAGGCGCGCTCGAAGGTGAGCTCTGCAGGGTACGACGGATGGTGGCAAGGCGCCCCCGCAACCAGGAAAACCACGTCGGGCCGGCGCGGTCAATAGTCTGATGATAGGAACGGCACCGGAGCGCAGCAAGATTCGCGCGTCTCCCATGACGAGTCTGACGCAGGCCCCCCGACCACCGCCGACCGGTTGCGGGGCGCGCGCGACTGGCGCGACAACCCGTTGCCCCACAGTGCTTTTCGATGCCCGCCAACCCCACCTGCGCAGCGCGCGGGGCGCTGGCGGCGCACCGGCGTCATCGGCGCGATGGCGAGCGTTGCTCACGGGGCCCGAGTCTTGCCCCTCCGAGACATCCGCCAAGCAGACCATGCATATTCAGGACGACGCCAATGGAGCACAACGCGGCAACGCTGCTCGTCGTCGATGACAACGTCGATAACGCTGACCTTCTTCGAGACTTCCTCACCTCGCGCGGGTACCACGTGGTGGTCGCCCACGGCGGAGATGAGGCGCTCGCGCAATTCGAGGAGACGCGGCCCGCGCTCGTGTTGCTCGACGTGATGATGCCGGGACGGAGTGGATGGGATGTGTGCCGGCTCATGAAGCAACATCCCGAGCACGGGAAATCGGTACGAGTCATCATGGTGACGGCATTGAAAGAGTGGAACGACAAGCAATCGGCGCTCCAGCAGGGAGCGGACGACTATTTGACCAAGCCGATCGATTTCGCGGACTTGAACGCTCGCGTCGAACGCAACCTGGCGTTGCTCGGCGCCGCACGCTGACGTGCACCGCACTCCGTGACCGTTTCCGTACTGCTCACCGATAGCAACGACCAGGCAGTCCGCGATGCCGTCACCGCCCTGCACGGGTGGCAGCTGGAGTATCGGTCCATCGACGAGCTGGTCGAGACGTTGGAGATGATGTCGGACGTCCGCGCGCTCCTGCTGACGACGGATGATCCGTCCGTCTTGCGAGCGGCGGTCGAGAAAGCGCACGAGCGACGCCTCGCCGTGATCATGGCGTGCCGCGATGAGGTCGCGCGGCGGCGGGCGGTGGACTTCCGCGTGGAAGAGTGGTATCGCGTTCCGGCTGCGCCCGAGGAGATCGCGGCGCGCATCCACAGTGCCTTGGGCCGCGTCGCGCCGACGGGAGCCGAGCTCGCCGAGCGGGCGGAGCGGGTGGAGCGCACCGAGATGCTGTACGACGCGCTCACGGGACTCCCCACGCTGCCGGTCATGATCGAGCGCATGCGCGGCGCGATTCGCAAGCGTGGCGAGCTCGTCGTCATGTACCTGAACTTCGTCCGCTACTCGAAGATCGAGGAAATCTACGGCTGGGAGAAGCTCGACGCCGTTCTCGAGACGACCGCGAAAGCGGTGCATGAGTTTCTCGGAGACAGCGCGCTCCGGTCGTCGCGGATGATGGTTGGATTCATCAACGACGACGATTTCATCTTCTTCCACGTGCCGGCACCAGGCGTGCCCGCCGCGAGCGAGCGCATGATCACGGAGCTCGCCGGCCGCCTCGAGCGTCACGTCGCACAGCGTCTCGAGGAAGTGCACGGCGAAGAGATCGCCGCGCTCTTCGACATCTACGTCGGCTGCTCGCACGTCTACTACAATCCGAAGATCCGCCTCGAGCGGTTGATCTATCGCGGGATTCGTGAGGCGGCGAACGCGGCGCGCAGCGTCGAGGAGCGCGAGCGTGCGCGCAAGGTCGCGGACCTGAAGGCGACGTTGCGCGCCCGGAGCGTATACATCGAC
>DASRHU010000314.1:0-16001 GCA_035650335.1 Gemmatimonadaceae bacterium
TCAGGGAACGTCGCTTGCCACCAGGGCATTTACCCTTACGATGATACCCTCGATCCCGGCCCCGCCGCCCCGCCCCAGCCGGCTCCGCATCGCGCTGGCGTTCGCGGCGATCTACCTCGTGTGGGGATCGACCTATCTCGCGATTCGCTACGCGATCGACTCGATCCCGCCGTTTCTCATGGCGGGAGCGCGCTTCCTCGTCGCCGGCGGGGCGCTGTACCTCTGGGCGCGCCTAACGGGGGCCGAGCGGCCGTCGAAGGCCGTGTGGGGCGCGACGGCGTTGACCGGGGTGATGATGCTCGCCGCCGGGAACGGATCGGTGACGTGGTCGGAGCAGCGCATCCCGTCGGGGCTCGCCGCCCTGTTCGTCGCCAGCGTGGCGCTCTGGATGGTACTCCTCGAGTTCTTGCGCAAGAACGGCACACGGCCGACCCGCCTGTCGATCGTGGGGCTGCTCCTCGGCTTCGGCGGAGTCGCCCTGCTCGTGGGTCCGGCGGCGTTGAGCAACGCACGTGATGTCGACGTCTTCGCCTCGCTCGTCCTCATTGGCGCATCGCTCTCCTGGGCTGCCGGCTCCATATACTCACGCGTCCTCCCGCGCCCCAGCTCGGCGGCGTTAGGGAGCGCGATGCAGATGCTCGCCGGCGGCGTCGCGCTGTCGATCGTCGGCGTGTCCTCCGGCGAGCTGGCGGAGCTCGATCTGGGCGGCATCACCACGCGCTCGGCTCTGTCGCTCGCCTATCTGATCGTGTTCGGATCGCTGGTCGGATTCACGGCGTACGCGTGGCTCCTGCGGGTTTGCACGCCGGCCGCGGTAGCCACGTACGCGTACGTCAACCCGATGGTGGCCATGCTGCTCGGATGGCTCGTCGCCGGGGAGCAGTTCACGCCGCGAATGATCGTGGCGGCCGCGATCATTCTCTCGGGGGTGGCGCTCATCAATCGTGCCTCGAGCAGCCGGCCTGCTCGAGAGCCCATCCCGCGACTTCCCGCGGCCCTCGACCGAGCTGCGTCCCCGCCGGAGCGACCCCGCAAGGCCGCCGCGGGCCGCTAGGATCGCTGGTCCCAATGATGCACCTGTCTCCTTCAGCCTTTTTGCTGGAGGAGAGATGCAGCCATTCCGGTTCGCCGCCGCGGTGATGGCCCTCGTGGTGTCCGCGAGTGCGACCGCGCAGAATGGCGGCGACGGGATCGCATTGTTTCGGGCCCACCGATACACCGATGCCCATCGCGAGCTGGACGTCGCCGTGCGAGCGCATCCTAACGACCCAGGCGCGCATCACTACCTCGGCCGCATCGCGATGCACGAGACGCGGTTCCGTGACGCCATCACCCATTTGGAGAGAGCGGCCGAGCTGGAACCATCGGTGGCCGAGCACCAAATGTGGCTCGGGCGTGCCTACGGGCAGCTCGCGGTGCGATCAGGAGTCACGCGGAAATTCGGTCTCGCCAAACGAGCGCGACGTGCGCTCGAGCGCGCGGTGGAGCTGGAGCCGGGGAGCCTCGACGCGCGCTCGTCGCTCATGCAGTTCTACCTCCTCGCGCCGGGGATCACCGGCGGGAGCGTCTCGAAGGCGCGTGCTCAGGCTGCCGAGCTCGGGAAGCAGAGCGCCTTTCGCGGCGCCCTGGCCCGCGCGTGGCTCGCCGAAGATCGAAAGAGCTACGACGACGCCGCCCGGGAGTACCGTGAGGCCATCACCCGTGCCCCGGACAGCCTGATCGCGTATTGGGGACTCGCGCAGCTCTGGCAGCGCGGAAAGCGTTTCGACAGCGCCTTCGCGTTGATGACGGATCTGATCGCGCGCCGCCCCGACGCGATGCCCGCCTATTACTACTACGGTCGCACCTCGGGCCTGTCGGGCCAGCACCTCCCCGAGGGCGTTCGTGCGCTCGAGCGCTACATCGCCTACGATCCGCACGAGGGCGACCCGCCACGCTCCTCAGCCCACTACCGCCTCGGGCTCCTGTATGAACGGATGGGCGATCGCGAGAAGGCGAGGCAGGAGTTCGAGGCAAGCCTGAAGTTGGAGCCCACGAGGGGCGAGGTGAGGAGCGCGCTGAAGAGAGTGCGATAGAACCGGGCCAAGGGCCAAGGGCCAGGGGCCAAGGGGAGGGTTAAGGGTACACGGTAGCTCCGGGACCCCTGACCCTCCCCTTGGCCCCTGGCCCTCGGCTCTTGGCCCGCCCCTCACACTGCTACCTCTGCCCTCACTTCTCTCACCTTCGCTGCCCGGGCACGGCTGTATGCGAAATAGATCACGAGGCCGATCACCAGCCAGATGACCAGGCGCTCCCAGGTCGACAGCGGCAGCCCCACCATCAGATAGAGACACGCGAGGACTCCCGCGAGCGGCACCCAGGGCGAGCCGGGAGTTCGGAACGGTCGCGGTAGATCGGGAGCCGTGCGCCGCAGGACCATCACCGCCCCGCACACGATCGCGAAGGCGAGGAGCGTTCCCATCGCCACCAGCTGACTCAGCACGTTGATCGGCACGAGCCCGGCGGCAACCGACACCACCGCGCCAGTCAGGATGGTCGTGGTAGCCGGCGTGCGGAACCTGGGGTGAACCCGCGAGAACAGCGGTGGCAGCAGGCCGTCGCGGCTCATCGCCATGAAGATGCGGGGTTGCGCCATCAACAGGACCAGGATGACGCTCGAAAGTCCCGCGATCGCGCCGAGCTTGATGAGCGGCCGCAACCATCCCAGCCCCGTCTCATCGATCGCGAGCGCAACCGGTGCCGCGACGTTCAGGCGCGAGTAGGGCACGATACCCGTCAGCACGAGCGCGGTCGCGATGAAGAGCAGCGTACACACCGCGAGCGATGCGAGAATGCCGACCGGCAGATCGCGCTGCGGATTTCTCGCTTCCTGAGCCGCGGTGGACACGGCGTCGAAGCCGATGTACGCGAAGAAGATGATGCCCGCCCCACGCAGAATCCCGCTCCAGCCGTATTCCCCGAACGTCCCGGTGTTTTCTGGAATGAATGGCTGCCAGTTCTCGGGGCGCACGTACGATGCTCCGAATCCAATGAAGAGCAGTAGCACGAGCACCTTCACGATGACGATCGCCGCGTTGGCGCCGGCGGATTCACGAATGCCGACGACGAGCAGCGCGGTGACGGCGACGACGACCAGAACCGCGGGCACGTTGAGCAGCGCGGTCACGGTACTCCCATCGGCGAGCGCGACGCTCGTCCCGGTGGCCGCGGTCAGCTGCGGGGGCAGCGTGATGCCAATGTCCGCCAGGAGAGAGACCACCAGCCCCGACCATCCCACGGCCACCGTCGATGCGCTCAACGAGTACTCGAGGATGAGATCCCATCCAATGATCCAGGCGAAGATCTCGCCGAGCGTCGCGTAGGCGTAGGTGTACGCGCTTCCGGCGACCGGGATCATGCTCGCGAACTCCGCGTAGCAGAGTCCGGCGAAGGCGCAGGCGATGCCGGCGAGGATCATCGAGATGACGAGGGCCGGCCCGGCGTGCTGCGCGGCCACGACACCGGTGAGGACGAAGATGCCGCTGCCGATGATGGCGCCAATGCCGAGCATGGTCAGGTGGACCGGACCCAGCACGCGGCGCAGCGGCGCCGCCTCGGCGTCGGCCATCAAGGTGTCGAGCGATTTCCTGGTGAGCAGGCTCATGGGACCCCGGCGGTGCGTTCCAAAGTGTATGCGGATTTGTATGCAAAAGGTCCGCCCAAGATAGGCCTCCGTGCAAAGTGCGCAAGGGTGCGCCGCGGGCTTGTGGCCGCGCACCGCCCCCGTCATCTATTCGTCGTGAGCCCCTCCGCACGCCGCCGCACCACCACCCGTCGCACGCCAGCACCCGATCACGCGCGGCGCACGCGCCCCACCGAGGTCTACGGCGAGCTGCGCGCCCTCATCGTCCAGGGAAAGCTCGCCCCGGGCAGCCGCATCATCGAAACCGACATCGCCGAGCGCCTCGGCGTCTCGCGAACGCCGGTTCGCGAAGCGTTGCAGCGACTACAGCAGGAAGGCTACGTCGTCGGCGCTCCCCTCGCGCATCAGTCACGCCTCACCGTCGCGCCCCTCACCAAGACCGACGTGCGTGAGCTCCTCAACATCGTCGGCACCCTCGAGGGCCTCGCCGCCTTCGGCGCGGCGGAGCGTCCGGCGGCGGAACGCGCCGCCCTCGCGCGAGCCCTTCGCGCGCTCAACCTCGACTTCCGGCACGCCGCCGAGGCGCATCCCACCGACCACAACCGCGTCTACGATTTCGACGACGCGTTTCATCAGCGCCTCGTCGAGGAAGGCGCCGGCGCCCGCCTCCGTGCACTGCACGAAGCGGTGAAGCCGCAGGCCGAGCGCTACATCCGGATGTACATCAGCCTCCTGGTCGGAGACATTCGGCCGTCGGTCGATGAGCATGAAGTGATCGTGCGCGCGATCCGTCAGGGCGACCCGGAGGCGGCGCAGCACGCCGTGCAGACCAATTGGCGCCACGCCGCCGAACGGCTCGGGCGGGTGATCGAGGTCGCCGGTGAGCGCGGGAGCTGGTAAGGCGCCCGGCGACGCTACGCCTCGAGCTCTCCTCGAAGCTTGAGATAGGACTCGTACCGCTCGCGCGACACCTGGCCGCTCGCGATCCCATCACGAACCGCGCATCCAGGCTCCACGCGATGCGTGCAGTCGCCAAAGCGACATTGCTCGAGCAGCGGGCGCATTTCCGGAAAGCACCGGTCGAGCTCGCGCACCTCGAGTCCCCACACACCGACCTCACGCAATCCCGGCGTGTCGACCACGTACCCGCGCTCCGGCAGCGGATGCAGGTCAGCGCCCACGGTGGTGTGCCGTCCCTTCATGACCGAGCGACTGATCTCACCGACGCGCAGGTTGAGCCCGGGGAACATCGCGTTGAGGAGCGATGATTTCCCGACTCCCGAGGGTCCCGTGAGCGCGGAGACGCGATCGACGAGCGCCTCCCGGAGCTCCGCGAGACCATCGCCGCGCTTCACGCTCGTGTAGTGCATCGGATAGCCGATGCGCTCGTAGAGCGCGAAGCGCTCGCGCGCGTCGCTCGCGAGCTCGATCTTGTTGACGACGATGCGCGACACGAGATCGTTGGCCTCGGCGATCACGAGAAACCGATCGAGCATGCGCACGTGGGGCTCGGGCTCGGCGACCGCGAAGACCACGACCACCTGGTCAATGTTCGCGACGACGACCCGCTCACGCGGACCTCCGCCCGGTTCCCGACGGGCCAGCTTCGATCGCCGCGGCAGCATCTCGACGATCGTCCATGCGTCGTCGCGCTCGACCCGCTCGACGATCACGTCATCGCCGACCGCGAGCTTCCCGGTTTCCCCCTGCTTGAGACGCCCGCGCAACGACGCGGGAACGGTCTCTCCCGTTTCGGTGCGCACTTGCCAGACGCCGCCGGTGCCGCGAAGAACGATCCCCTGTGTGCGGCGCGCCGCGGTCACGGGCCTTCGTTCTCCTCGCGCATGACGTCCCACCAGGCGCGCTCCTCGCCTCGCGGACGCGACGCGCGGATCAGATCGTCGAGCACGCGCTTCGCGTCCTCGAGGGAGAGGGCACCGACCGCCGCGCGTGCTTCCGCTTCCGTGCGCCCGCGCGCGAGAAAGTCGCTCTCGAGATGGCCCACGATGCGCGGCTCGCCGGGACTCCACCGCAGAAAGATGAGATACGCGCCGACGGGGGCAGCGGCATCGTCCGTCTCGTCGACGCCGATGTCGGCCGAATACGACGCGCCGTCCGCCCCCTCGAACGCCGCCGGGCGCGCATGCACCGCCATGTATCCGCCGAGCGTGCGCTCGTCGCCTTTCGAGTGATCAGGAGGAAGGAACCGGCCCACGTCACGCCGCTCGGCCAATCGCGCGATGCCGGCTGTTCATCGTCTCACCATCTCTCTCATCACGTTGGCGGTAATGAACGCGATGTTCGCCGGTCGCTCGGCGAGGCGGCGCATCAGATACGGATACCACTGCGTGCCGAACGGGACATAGACCCGCATACGCCATCCCTCGCGCACGAGTCGTTCCTGAAGATCGCGTCGAATGCCGTAGAGCATCTGGAACTCGAATCGGTCGGCGCCGATGCCGTTCGCGCGCGCGTACCGTTTCGCCTCGTTGATGAGACGCTCATCGTGCGTGGCCAGGGCCGGATAGTTGCCTTCCGACAGCAGCTTGTGCATGCAGCGCACGTAGTTGGCGTCCACATCGGCCTTTTCGGGGTACGCGACGGTCGCCGCCTCCTTGTAGGCACCCTTGCACAGGCGAACGCGGGCCTTGATGGCGATCGCGCGCTCGACATCCGCCAGTGTGCGGTAGAGGTAGCTCTGCAGGACGATGCCGACGTGATCGCCGTATGACGGATGGAGCCGGTCCTCGAACAGACGCAGCGTCCGCTCGGTGTAGCTGCTCCCCTCCATGTCGATGCGGACGAAGGTGCGCAAGTCGCGCGCTCGTCCGACGATGTCGTGCATGAGCGCGACACACAGCTCCTCGGAGATGTCGAGGCCCATCTGCGTCAGCTTCAGCGAGACGTTCGACTGGAGCCTCCGCTCGTTGATGCGGTCGAGCATGGTGAGGATCTCGCGCGCCGCGGCCTGCGCTTCGCGCTCCGTGCGCACACTCTCCCCGAGGAGGTCGAGCGAGGCGGTAATCCCCTTCTTGTTGAGCGGCTCGACGGCGCGAAGCGCGTCCTCCAGTGTTTCTCCGGCAACGAAGCGCTGAGCGAAGCGCTTGGCGAAACGGTTATCGCGAACGAAACGGAAGATCCTCTGCTGGTTCGACAGATACAGGAACGCCTGACGGAGCATGACACCTCGGGGAAGTCGGCGACGGACCGCGCAATATAGCGTCGCCCTGCAGACTGCGAAGGGTGTCAAGGACGTCGAGGGTGTCGAGGGTGTCAATGTGATTCCTCGACACCCTCGACACCCTCGACACCCTCAATTACCTAGGTTCCAATTACCAACAGGCCGGCCGCGCCGTTGTACTCGTCGGCGAGTGGCGTCGTGCCGGGCGGCGCCGTCCACGCTCCCCCGTCAACGCGAACGTTGATCCGGTAGCTCCCCGCCGGCAGGTGGATGCGCGCGGCGAAGCGATCGTCGGCTTCGCGTCGCATTACCAGCGGCCGCCAGTCGGTGAAGTCACCCATCACCTCGACGCGGCGCGCGCGCGGAGCGTGCACGACGAGCAGAACCGTCCCATCCTGCTCGCGCCACGTCTCCATGTCGCGCGCAACCGCGCGCGTGCGCGCGCCCAGCTCCAGCGCTCGACCGGCGCGCGTCGTGACGCGCAGCGAGATCGTCGCGTACCGTCCGCCGGGGAGTCCCTGCGCAATGTCGTAGGCCGTGGCACCCGTCGATCCGACGAGCGCCAGTCGGTCGGTCAGCATGACGCTGCCGCCGAGCAGCCAGGTGTTCGTGCGCGCGCCGTCGCGGGTCGCGCGCTGACCGGCCGCCGCATCGAGAGCGATGCGCGCATTCGACCACGCGACATGCGCGTCGGCATCGAGATACTGCACCTTCTGCTTGAGTACGACCGTGTTCCGCGACGTGGCGACACTGGCCTCGAGCGTCGACGCCGCGACGCCCGGTGTGCTCTCGCCGGTATTGACGACGTTTTGTGCGGCCGTCAGTCGAAGGGTGGTCCCTGCCAGCTGCGCCCAGACACCGATGTCGGCGCGATACAGCGCTCCACCCGTCGGTGAGCGCCACGCGTGACCTCCGCCTGCTCCAAGCCACAGCCCGGCGCTCGCGCCAATGAGATGGCCGCGCCCCTGCGCGAGCAGCTGCGTCGTTCGAAATGCGCTGCGATGCGAGTTCGTTTCGAGCTGCGCCGACATCTCGCTCCGGAACGGCCCGTGCGCATTGCTGAAGCGCGATCCGGCCGCGATCGCCTGCGCGCTCCACACGCCACCTTCGAACCGCGTGAGCGAGCCGGCGGCCGACACCGTCGTCCGCTCCCCCTCGAACACGAGCGCCGGGTTGAGGCTCACGACCGTCGACCGCGGGGCATCGTCATACGTCACCTGCCCCGTCCCCGCGCCTAACGTGCCGACCACTTGCGCACGCGCGGCCCCGGTGACGAGCACCGTGATCGCGAGCGAAAGCGCCAGTGGGCGACGGGACATTGTCTGAGATCTAAGGTTTTCGCGGACCGCTCTCCAGTCCACCTGTCGCGGGCCCCGCCGTCGTTGCCGCGGCGGGCACCCGGGCTCCGGGAGGCAGCCCTCGTGTTCGCGCCGAGGGGGCGATCGCCGGAGGTACGCCCTTCGCGATGTCCCGCTCGACCTCGTCTCGCAAGGCAGCGAACTGTGCATCCGTCGACGGCTGCTTCGCAAGCGCCAACACGGCCGTCGAGGCCGTGTCCGGCGGTACGCCGCGGGCGATCAGATCGGCGAGCACCGCCAGCGGAATCGTCAGCGCCACGTTAGGCCGCTGCGCGCGAAGCGCGGTGATCACCTGCGCGCTCGCTCCCGCATGGAGCGCATCGGCCGCGGCGATGATCTCGGGGTCCGCGCCACCGCCGAGGGCTGCGCGCGCGGCCACGAGCTCGTTGAAACGCGACCGCACGACGTTGATGATCCGCTCATTCGGTGCACGTTTCGCCGCGCCCTCCAGCGCCTTGTCCACGACAGGCTCGGTGGGAATGCCAAGGGTGCGCGCCGAATCCAGGAGCGCACCAACCCGGGCCTGTACCTTCGAATCGAGGCGCGCGAGTCGCGTGTCCTGGGCCTCGCTGCGTCCCGCCAGGACCGCGAGCATCAGGACGGCCGGTCCCAGTCGCTTCATGTCGTCGCGTCTCCCACCGTAATCACGGAATTCGGTCGCCCAAAGTCATCCTCGATCGTTCTCGGCGCCAGCGGATCGGCGACCCACTCCGTCCCGTCTACCACGAAAGTATAGTGGTAGCGGCCGGGCGCCAGCGGAATAGTGATCGTCCACACCCCTGGCTGGTTCTTTCGCCGCATCGGCGAACCGCCCTCTTCCCAATCGTTGAAGTCGCCGACGATGGCGACACTCGACGCCGAAGGGGCCACGAACACGAACTCCATCATCTGCGTGGAGCTCGACGCCGGAATCACCATGCCGGCCGGTGCCTGCGCCACGCCGCTGGTCGGCGCCGGCGCGTCGTTGCGAGCGGCCAGCGCGACCACGCCAGCAAGCCCGGCCGCCAGCGCCAGCGCGCCGATCGGCGTAACCCGCACCGTGCGCGGCCGCGTCATCCATGCCCAGATCCCGCGCACGGGAACGGCCCGCGGCTCGTCCCGGACGAGCGCCATGACGCGCGCGTCGAAATCCGGTGCGAACGCGACGACGTCGCGGCGCAATGCCGTCACGACACGCTCTATCACTTCATCACTCTCGTGCACTGTATACCTCCTTCAGCTGATCCCTGAGGCGGTCGCAGGCGCGCTTCACGCGCATCTTGAGCGCCGACACACCTACCCCGGTCGCCGCCGAGATTTCCTCGTAGCTCAGATCCTCGACGTGCTTGAGCAGGAAGGCCTCCCGCTGGTCGGTCGGGAGCCGGTCGAGCGCGCGACCAATTTCCTCCCGCCACGCCACGCTTTCTTCCGGGTGGTCCTCGGCCGCGTCGCGAAGCGCGATCTCGTCGTGCACGATCGTGCGTTCGCGACGGCCGCGCCGCGCTCCAGCCGTCCTGCACCGATTGACGAGAATGCGGAAAAGCCATGACCCGAATCGCTCCGGATCCTCACATCTCGCCAGCGACCGATATGCCCTGACGAACGCGTCCTGCAGCGCCTCCTCCGCATCCTCGACGCTGCCAAGCATATGCGTGGCGAACCGCGCGTAACGACCGCGGTAGCGCACGACGAGCTGGGCATATGCCTCGACGTCGCCGTCCAGCACACGCCGAACCAACACGGAATCGGGGGTGGCGGCGGCAGGGCGGTCCGTCACGTGGGGTAGACTCTGGTCGACAGGGGGAGCGTCACTTTTTGAAGAGGCGGGCCAGGGGCCAAGGGCCAGGGGCCAAGGGGAGGGTCAGGGATAACGGTAATCCATGGCCCTCCCCTTGGCCCCTGGCCCTTGGCCCATGGCCCGCTCTCACCTACACGGGTCTTCCTTCTAACGGGTAGAACCGCCTCCGCCGTTCCGCCATTTCCACAAGGAGCGCCGCGGGCACGAATCGAGGGGCGAAGCGCGAGTTCAGTGCCTCGAGCCGCCGAATGACCATCTCCGGGCTGTGGACGTCGACGTAACGGAAAGGACCTCCGCGGAAGGGCGGGAAACCGAGTCCGAACACGGCGCCGACGTCGCCATCGCGAGGGGAGCGCAGGACCCCTTCCTCCAGACAGCGCACCGCTTCGTTCACCATCGCCAGCACCGTCCGGTCCTGGATTTCCTCCGGATGCACGTCGGCGCGGGCGGTCCCCGTGGGAAGGAACTCGTAGATCGACTGGTCGACGCCGCCCTTCTTTCCGTCCTTCCCGTACAGGAAGAATCCCTTCCCTCCTTTCCGTCCCGTCCGCCCAGCGGCGATCACGCGCTGCATCGACTCCGATGACGCGAAGCGCTCTCCAAAAGCATCGGCGAGCACGCCCGCGATCTTGCCGCCGACGTCGATCCCCACCTCGTCCAGCAGCGTGATCGGCCCCACCGGGAATCCGAACTCCAGGAGCGCGCGATCGACCGCCTCGATCGATGCTCCTTCATCGAGCAGACGCCCCGCTTCGTTCATGTACGCCGCGAGAATGCGCGTCGTGTAGAAGCCCGGTGCATCGTTGACGACGATCACGTGCTTCCCGAGACGTTTGCCGAGCGCGACCGCCGTGACCGTCACCTCGGGCGCTGTGATCGGCGTGACGATGATCTCGAGGAGCGGCATCTTGTGCACCGGCGAGAAGAAGTGCATGCCGAGCACGCGCTCCGGGCGCTTCGACGCCTCGGCGATTCGCGAGATGGGAATCGAGCTCGTGTTCGAGGCGTAGACGGCGCGGACCGGCATCTCCGCTTCCGCCTCCTTCAACACGCGGTGCTTCAGCGCGAGGTCTTCGAACACGGCCTCGATCGTGAGGTCCACGCCGCGGAATCCGCTGTAGTCGACGGTCCCGCCGACGAGCGCCATCTGGTCGTCGAACTGCGTGCGGGTGATCTGTCGCTTGCGCAGGCGGTCGGACAGCACATCGTACACCGACTTCAGCCCCTTCGCGACGCGGTCGTGGTCCACGTCCTTGAACCGCACCGCGATCCCCTGCATGGCGGATACGGCGGCAATGCCGGCGCCCATGAATCCCGTCCCGAGCACGCCCATCCGGCGCACTTCTCTCGGGGAGGGAGCGGGGCCGGTGACGCCGGTGTCCTTCTTCAGCGACGAGGTCGCGAAGAAGAGGAAGATCAGCTCGCGCGATTCGGCGGTGACCGCCATCTGCCCGAAGAGGCGCGCCTCTTCCGACAACCCGCCCTCGCGACCTAACGAATATCCGGCCGCGACCGCATCGATGGCCGCCGGCGGAGCGGGATAATTTCCCTGCGTCTGCTTCCGCACCTTCTCGCGCGCCTGCCTGAACACGATCGCGCGTCCGGCCGGATTTTTCTCGAGCGCGAGATCGGCCATCGTCAGCTCGCGCCGACCGACCGAACGCTTCTTTTCGCCGCGGCCAATCTCGCGCGCGCGCTTCACCGCCGTGTCTCGCAGGATCGACGGATGCACCAGCTCGTCGAGCAGCCCCATCTGGAGCGCCTTCTTCGCGCGAACGTTCCGACCCGTCAGGATCATGTCGAGCGCGTTGCGCAGCCCCACCAGCGCCGGAAGCCGCTGTGTTCCTCCGGCACCGGGGATGAGGCCCAGCATCACCTCTGGGAGCGCGAGCACCGTCTTGGGATAGTCGGTGCCAATGCGCCACGCGCACGCCATCGCCGTCTCGAGACCGCCGCCCAGGCACGCGCCGTGAATGGCGGCAACGACCGGGGTGCGCAGCTGCTCGAGCCGGTCGAGTAACGACTGGCCATCGAGGGAGAGCCGCTCGGCGTCTTCCGCCGTCTTCACCTCCAGAAACTCCTCGATGTCCGCGCCGGCGATGAACGTGTCCGGTTTGCCGCTGATCAGGACAGCCGCCTGAATGGATGCATCGCCGTCGAGCCGCCGCATGAGGTCGATGAAATCGTCCTTGACGGCCTGGTTCAGCTTGTTCACGGGCTCGTTAGGGAGATCCATGGTGATGATGGCGACGCCATCCTCGACCTCGAGCGACATCGCGCCCGACTTCCCCGCGACCTCCACGCCCCGCGCAGGAGTGGTGACCGTCATCCGGCGTTCTCCACGACCATGGCGAACCCCATTCCTCCCGCGGCACACACGGTCATGAGCCCGAACTGACCGCCGCGCCGGCGAAGCTCGTTGATCAGCGTCATCGTGATGCGCGCGCCGGTCGCGCCAAAGGGATGGCCAATGGCGATCGATCCGCCCATGACGTTGAGACGCGCGCGATCCACTTCGCCGACGGGGTGCAGATAGCCGGCGCGTTGCGCCCACTCGCGCGACTCGAATCCCTGGAGGTTCGACAACACCTGCGCCGCGAACGCCTCGTGCATCTCGACGAGATCGATCTCCTTCAGCGTCAACCCCGCGCGGTCCAGCGCGACCGGCGTCGCCAGCACGGGGCCCATGAGCAGCTGCTCTCCGGGATCGAGCGCCGCGTACGCGTACGATTTGATGTAGGCGAGCGGCGCGTATCCCGCCGATCGCGCCGCCTCCTCACTCATCAGCAACACGGCGGCCGCGCCATCGGTGAGCGGAGAGGAATTCCCCGCCGTGACCGTCCCGTAACGCCGATCGAACACCGGCTTGAGCGCCTGCATTTGCTCGTGCGTCGTGTCGGTGCGAATTCCGTTGTCCGTCGTCGCCACCGTGTCGAACTTCGGCGGCACGTACACCGCCATGATCTCGGCGGCGAGGCGTCCGTCCTGCGTCCCGGCGGCCGCGAGCCGGTGCGAACGCAGCGCAAACTGATCCTGCTCCTCTCGCGCAATGTGATTGATCTTCGCCATCTTCTCCGCCGACTGGCCCATCGTCTCGCCCGTCGAGGGCTCGGCGATGGCCGGTGTGACGGGCACGAGATCTCGGGGACGGATGCGCGCCAGCGCCCCGAGACGCTTCGGCGCCGACTTGGCTCGCGATGCGGCAACCACGGCGTCGGCGAAACCGCGCGAATGGAGGATCGGAACGTTGGAGAGCGATTCGGCGCCACCGGCGATGGCGACATCGGCGTGACCAAGGAGAATCTGATCGGCCGCGTCGGTGATCGCCTGGTTCGCCGAGGCGCACGCGCGGCTCACCGTCACCGCCGGGATGCCTTTGGGCAGCAGCGACAAGAGCGAGACTTCGCGCGCGATGTTGGGCGCCAGCACCGACGGGACGACGGTGCCGAACACGAGCGTCTCGACCGCGTCCGGATCGAGGTTCGTTCGCTGCACCAGCTCTGCCACGACGAGCTTGCCGAGCTCTTGCGCGGTGAGGGAGCGAAATACCGTCCCCGACTTGGCGAAAGGCGTGCGCAGCCCCGCGACGATGGCCACGCGCCGTCCGTTGCCCATGGTTGCCATGTGTGGAACATAGGAGTGTCGGTAGGTCATCGCCAAGCCCAATGGAAGCCGTCGGCGTGACGCGTCCCTTCTCCGCGCACGCGCGCCGCGCCGCTCTCGATCTGTTGAGTCACGCGCGGTTCGACGTTCTCGTCGTCGGGGGCGGCATCACCGGGGCGGGGGTGGCGCGGGATGCGGCGATGCGCGGTCTCCGCACCGCGCTCGTCGAGCAGCACGACTTCGGGAGCGGAACCTCGAGTCGCTCATCACGCCTCATCCACGGCGGACTGCGATACCTCGAGCACGGGTGGCTGCATCTCGTGTTCGAATCGAGCCGCGAGCGGCGCACGCTCATCCGCATTGCGCCGCACCTCGTTCGTCCGCTCGCGTTCACGTGGCCCGTGTACGACGAGGCGCGAGTGCCACTCTGGAAGCTCGGGGCGGGGCTGTTCCTGTACGACGCGCTCGCCTTCTTTCGGAACGTCGGCGGGAATCATCAGCGGCTCCCACCCGAGAAAGTGATCGAGCTGGAGCCGGCGATCCGGCGCGAGCGGCTGCGCGGTGGCGCACGCTACTACGACGCGGCGACCGACGACGTGCGGTTGACGCTGGCCACCGTGCGGGCGGCCGCCGACGCCGGCGCGACGATCGTAAATCATGCGGAGGTGCGCCTCCTCCGTCGTGCCGGCGCGCACGTCACAGGGGCAAATGTCGTCGACCGACTCACCGGGAAAGCTGTCGACGTCACCGCCCGCGCGGTGGTCAATGCCACCGGTCCCTGGTCGGACGCCGTCCGCCGGATGGCCGATCCGCAGGCCATGACATCGGTTCGCGGTACCAAAGGCGTCCACATCGCGGTTCCGCGCGATCGCGTGGGGAATCGCGACGCGCTCACGATCCTGTCGGCCGTCGATGGCCGCGTGATGTTCGTGCTCCCCGCAGGATCGCTCACGATCATCGGAACCACCGACACCGATTACGCGGGACCGATCGACGAGGTCCGCGCGACGCGGGCCGACGTCGATTATCTCCTTCGCTCGGCGAACGAGTATTTTCCCGCCGCGCAGCTCCAGGCGAGCGATGTCACTGCCGCGTGGGCCGGAATCCGGCCGCTGGTCGCGGGAGGGGGCGGTGATCCGGGCAGTACGTCCCGCGAGCACTCGATCACGTGGACGGCGCCAGGGCTCCTGACGGTGACGGGCGGAAAGCTCACGACCTATCGCTCCATGGCCGCGTCCGTCGTCAATCAGGTCGTGCGCGCGTTAGGCGTCTCGGTCCGCGCCGCTCCCACGCACCAGGCGGTTCTGCCCGGCGGCGACCTGCGGTCGATGGACGAGGAAATCGCCGCCGCCGCCGGAACCATCGGCATCCCGCCACTCGCCGAGCATTTGGTGCGCATGCACGGTACCGACTGGCGTGCGGTCTGGACGATCGTCGGAACCAACGTCGCGCTGTCGGCTCCCGTCGTTCCGACACTTCCCTACATCGTCGCCGAGCTGCACTACGCGGTCGAGCAGGAGATGGCGCTGACGCTCGGTGACCTGCTCATCCGACGTCTGCACATCGCGTTCGAGACGCGCGATCACGGCGTGGGCGCGGCCCCGGCCGCGGCGCGTGCCGTGGGGCCCCTGCTCGGATGGAGCGAAAACGACTATTCCGTGCAGCTGGCGGAGTATCGAAGCGAGGTCAGTCGGATATTCGGGATAGACGAATAGGATGCGATGAGGAATTAGGTCCTGTCGTCCTCGTTCCTCATTTGGTCCTGTTGCCACCGTTGACGGGAGCCTCGTGTATCGTCGTCAGCTCCATGATCTCGAGCTTCCGCGTTCTCGACGGTAGCCGCAGCATCGTGACATCGCCCACGCCCTTCCCGACCAGCGCCTTCCCAATGGGCGACGCCATGCTGACGTGACCCTCGTCGAACTCGGATGCGTCGCCGAAGACGAGGTGGTATTCTTCGGAGACTCCCGTCGTCACGTCCTTCACGACCACCCGTGAGCCGAGTCCGACGCGATCGGTCGGGATCTGCGCGAGGTCGATCTGTGAGAGCTTGCTCAGGCGCTGGCGCAGCTGACCCAGCCGCGCCTGCACGAACTGCTGGCGCTCGAGGGCGGCCTTGTACTCCGAGTTCTCGCGAAGGTCACCGTGCTCCACCGCCTTCCGAATCTCGTTGGGGAGCGTGACGTTGAGCTCGTGCTGGAGATGCTCGACCTCCTGCGACAGCTTCTGTTTCAGCTCTTCGATCATGGTGCGGCTACGTGGGGGTGCAAAAGTCGGAGCGCCCTGCCGGAAGGGAGGG
This sequence comes from Gemmatimonadaceae bacterium, assembly GCA_035650335.1. GTDB lineage: Bacteria > Gemmatimonadota > Gemmatimonadetes > Gemmatimonadales > Gemmatimonadaceae > JAICNG01. The sequence continues at coordinate 15,841 of DASRHU010000314.1, forward strand.
CGCTCCGTGTCTCTCCGTCCATAGTAGGCGCCGGTCCGACCAAAGTAAAGCACCCCTCGCACCCCCATGCCTCACGACATCGAGCTCGTTCGACTGCGATCGTGGCGAAGCTCGGCCATGGGCTACTGGGTGTACGTCTTTCTCGTGCGCAACCAGCTGGT
>DASRHU010000315.1:0-5115 GCA_035650335.1 Gemmatimonadaceae bacterium
CGTTTGCTTCAGCTCGCTCGAGAGCTTACCAGGGAGGAACTCCGATGACCCTCAGCATTCAGACCGACCGATCCCTCATCCGCGCTGAGGCACGCAGCACACGCTACGTTCTGGTCAGCCTCGATGCGCCATCCGCCGAGCGCAGGACCACGCGTTCACCGATCAACGTGTCGCTCGTGCTCGATCGCTCCGGCTCGATGGGCGGCGAGAAGCTCAGGCTCGCGAAGCAGGCGACGGAGAACGCCTTGCGTCTGCTCGGCCCCGCCGATCGCTTCTCGCTCGTCACCTACGACGACGTGGTCGAGGTCGTCGCGCCGTCGACGTTCGCGACGCCTGAAGCGATTCGTCAGGCGCTGGAGCTGCTCGCGCGTGTCGACGCACGAGGGTCCACCGATCTCTGCGGCGGGTGGATGCGTGGGTGCGAGCAGATCGCGTTGCACCAGATCGACGCGGGCACCAACCGTTGTCTCCTCCTCACCGATGGCCTGGCCAATCGCGGGACCACCGGGCACGATGAGCTGGTGCGCATCGCCGGCGATCTCGCCGGGCGCGGGGTGCAGACGACGACGTTCGGCGTCGGCGCCGACTTCGACGAGCGGCTGCTGCGCGACATGGCCGAGGCGGGGCAGGGGCACTTCTACTTCATCGAGACGCCCGGGCAGATTCCCGATCTTCTCGCCAGCGAAGTGGGTGAAGCGCTCGATGTGGTCGCGCGACACGCGACGCTCCGCGTGGCGCTGCCGAACGGCGCGTCCGCCGAATGTCTCAACCGCTACCGCCAGGTCCGCGTTCAGGGCGACAACGAGCTGCACGTCCAGCTCGGCGACCTCGTCTCGGCGCAACGCGTCGAGCTGGTGATTCGCCTCGTCATGCCGACCGGACCGTTAGGCGACTCGCTGGGCGTCGACGTCTGGCTCTCCGACGCTGACGGGACACTCGGCGGCGCGCCGCACACGATGCGATGGACGTTCGCCAGTCATGCCGACAACGACCGGCAGCCGCGGAACCGGGTGGTCGATCGCGTGGTCGCCGCCATCTATGCCGCCCGCGCTCGAGCGGACGCGACCGAGTACAACCGGCACCACGATTTCGAGCGTGCCCGGCACGTGATGACCGAGACGGCTCGTCGAATTCGCAGGTACGCGGGCGATGACGCGGAGCTCGGGCGCATCGCCGACGAGCTGCTGCGCGACGTCGAGACGTTCGCCGTGCGCGAGATGGCGCCGCTCGACCGGAAGGTGGCGTTCTTTGCCGCCGAGGCGACGATGAAGTTCCGCGATCCCGTGGGGAAGGCGAGGCGATCGCGTTAGACGAGGAGTCAGGAGTCAGGAGTCAGGAGTCAGGGGGTGTCAGGCGTTGGGTTGGAGGAGATGAAAACCATCGAGCGAGGCGTTGGGTTTCGTCTCCTGCAACCTGCTCCCTGACACCCCCTGACCCCTGACTCCTGACTCCTGACTCCTGACTCCTGCCTTACAGAGCATGCGCGAAGTCCACCTGATCAATGGCCGTCTGGCCTAACGACCCGTGCCAGCGCCGCGCCTCGGCGGTTCGCCCGAGCGCGCGGAGCAGCTCGCCGCGCACGTACCGCTCGAGCGCCTGACTCCCGAGGGGAGAGTCGAGCAGCCCCTCCGAAATGGTGAGCCGGCCGCGCTCGAGCTTCTCCAGGGCCGCCTCTCGGTCGCCTCGCGCGGCGAGCACATGCCCGCGCAGGCTCTCGCTCAGCCCGCGCGCCAGCTCGCGGGCTTCCCACTCGGCCGAGCCGGGTGCGCCGCGGAGCGTCGCCAGACGGCGCGCGGCGCGCTCCGCCCCATCGAGATCCCCCAGCCGAACGCGAAGCAACGCGAGATAGTACAGTCGTATGTGCTCGTGGAGCCCATTGTAGACGGCGAAGATCGGGAACGTGCTCAGGGGCGGATTCCCATCCCAGCGCTCGAGCGAGTCGCGAGCGGCCTCGAGCATCTCGCGCGGAGCGGGCACGAACGGAAGCGTGAGAATCCGGACACGAGACTCGAGAGCGAACACCGGGGCGATCGGCGCGACACTGTCCACGTGGTGGAGCGCCTCGCGCCACCGCCCGCGCGCCACCGCGAGGTCGGCGAGGTGAACCTGGCCGACGGCGCGGAACTCCGGCGCGCGCGACGGCGCGAGGAGCAGTCTGCTGATGCGCTCCGCGCCATCGAGATCGCGCGCGTACAGCGCCACACGCATCGCCGCGACCCGGACCACCTCGTCGGGTGCCTCGCGCAGCCGACTCAACGCCGCTCGCTGCCCCGCCGTATCGCCGAGCGCGAAGGCGCGCTCGGCCTCGAGCTCGGGCGCCTCCGACGGCTGCGTCCACGGCAACAGGCGGCCGATCAGCGAGGCGACCTCGGTCGCTCGCCGCTCCCACATCGCGATGCGCATCAGATGAAGCATCGCGCCACGATGCTCGGGCTCGAGCGCGACGACACGCTCGAACGCGGCGCGCGACTCGGCGAAGGACCGGCCGCGCGGCGGGTTCCCGTGATAGAGCAGATCGCCGAGCTGATACCACCCTTCGACCTCGTCCGGATAGCTGGCGACGAGATACCGGTACTGCGCCTCCGCCCGGTCCAGGCGCCCGGTTCGAAACGCTTCGTACGCCTCGACGAGAAATCTGGCGCGTCTCGTCAGGCGCCCTCCGAAGCGCACGGCGCGACGACTGGTGTTGATGACCGAATCCCATCCGCCCTGTGCTGCCCACAAGGCGGTGTTGCTCAGCTGGTAATGCGCGAGCGCGAACGTGCTGTCGCCCGCCGCGGCCCGCTCGAACGCGGCCAGCGCGGCTTCGTAGCGTGAGGCGCGGTAGTGCGAGACGCCCTCCAGATACGCCTTGAGCGCGGGCAGTGATGTCGTCGTATGCGCGGCAAGGCCGGTGAGCCGGTCGGGCGTCTGGTCCGGATAGCCCGCGAGCAGCTCTCGCGTTAGGCCGTCCACCAGCGCGAAGATGTCGGCGCTTCGGCCCTCCACCGTTCCGCGAGAGAGGGCGCTCGCGCCCCGACGCTGGTCGTAGAGCGCGGCGGTGAGGCGCAATCGATCGCCGGCGAATACAACTTCACCGAGCACGATGAGCGCGGCCCCGAAGCGACTCGCGAGCGTCCGGGCACCCGCCAGCGTCGTCAGGTGTGCCGAGTCGTGTTTCGCCGATTCGGACAGCAGGGCGCGTGGGTCGACCACGCGCAGTGCGCCGGCGCCGTCGAAGTTGGTGCTGAGGAGATCGACCATCCCGTGCCCGAGATAATCGACGTCGCTTCCGCCTCTGACCGCGAACGGCATGACGGCGATGGTGTTCGCCGAGAGCGGCACGCTCCCCCCGGGCCGGCCCGCGAATAGCCCGACCGCGGCCACGCCGACGACGATGGCGACCGCCAAAATCGCGAACGCCGCACGCCACCTGCGCCGAGGGCGTTCCGGCGCGACCGGCGGAGGGGCCGGTATCGGTTCTGCGACGACAGGCGCTCGGGTTGGCGGTTCCGCCGGCGCACGCGCCGGCGCGGCCGGCCGTGAGGCGACGCGGACGTCGAGGTCGGCGCCTAACGCCGCGACGCGCGTTCCCGGCGCGAGCTGGAACTCGCGCGAGAGGCGCGCGCGCAATCGCTGGTACTCGTCGCGCGCGGCGAGCACCGCGTCCGGCGTTCCTGCCGCCTCGAGCGCCTTGAGCCGGTAGAGCGCGGCGTCTTCCGAGAGCGGCTCCGCGTCGAGCCATCGCGCCGCGACGGGCGCGCACTCTTCCAGCCGGCCGGCGCGCTCGAGCCTGGCGCATTGCTCCCGGCACGCCTTGAGGAAGAGCTCGCGGAGGCGAGCCCGATGGCGCTCGACCCAGTGCTCGAAGCGCGTCGATCCGCCGACGTACACCGCCTCGAGAAAGTCGCCGCCGTACAGCTCGAGCGCCCGGTCGTACTCCGCCTTCTTGACCGCGGCCGCGAACTCCGCCGCGTCCACCGCGAGCGGCGCATCACGGGCGATCGCGACCTCCGACCGGCCAACCGAAATCGCGTCGCGGCCGAGTATGCGCCGGATGTGGGAGAGGGCGTCGCTCAGGGAGTGACGGGCTTTCGTTTCCTCCTGATCACCCCAGAACATCTCGACCAGCACGTCGCGCGAGAGCGGGCGACGCTCGAGGGCGAGCACGGCGAGCACGGCGATCTTTCGCCGCCGCTTGCGCAGCGACTCCTCCTCGCTGCCATCGGGCGCGAGAAGGGCCAGGCGGCCCAGCGTGACGAGCAGCGACGTGGTGGGTGCGGCTGTTTGCATGCGTCGGCGGCGATGCGGCTCGCAAACATGCGTGGGGGACCGGAGGCGCGCAACAGGGAAACCCTCACCGAAATGTTGGCGTCCCAACGTGTTGACAGTGTTGAACCGGTGTCGATATCGCCGCCGATATTTCCCCGCGTTGGAGCCCACCTGAATCATGGGGATACGGAAATGATGCGATCGATCGTCGTACTGGCGCTCGCCGTTGGGGCGGGCCAGATCGCGCTGCCGGGGCACGCGGACGCGCAGCTCTTGAAGAAGATCCGGAACCAGGTAGACCAGAAGGTCGAGGCGGCGAAGGCCAGGGCCGACAGCGCCGCCGTCGCTCGCGCCGGCCGAACCGTGGATTCCACGCTGGCCAAGACCGGACGCGGGGTGGACACGGCCGTGAGCAAGACAGTCGGCGTGGCCGACGCCGTGGTCAGCAAGACTGAAGACATCGTGGCGAGCGCGGCGGGCTCGTTGAGCGGCACAGGGGACGACGGGAAGCTGGCCGCCGAGCTCGAGACTGGACGCGCCGTTCTCACGGAGGTGCGGTTCGTCGGCGCGACGGATCAGCTGGACGGCGCCTCGGAGCCGCAACTCGAGCGCCTCGTGAAGCTGCTGGTGCAGCAGTCAGCGACCTTCCTGATCGAGGGACATGTCGACGACGCCGGCAGCGCCGCAGCCAACCAGACCCTCTCCGAAAAGCGCTCGGCCGTCATCAAGGCGCGTCTCGTGGCCGCGGGCGTGCCTGGCGAGCGGCTGTTCGCGATGGGCCTGGGCGCCACGCGGCCGCCAACCGATCCGAACGCCAGCCACGCGCGGATCGAGATCGCCCGCATGAAGTGAACGCCTTTCAAC
>DASRHU010000316.1:0-13430 GCA_035650335.1 Gemmatimonadaceae bacterium
GCGTACTCGCGACCGCGCGGCGTGTCGCGATCGCGGTGCCGCTCGACGAACCCGCGGTGCAGCGCCTCGAGGACGGGTCGCTTCACCGACATGACCTTCTCGTAATCGATGTGCGTGGCGTTGCGCAGCTCCGCGATGCGGGGTCGCACGCGATCGAACGCCGCGCGCGCATCGGCGCGCTCGGCATATTCCGGCACCGCTTCCACGTCCAGATAGATGACGTTGCGGAACAGCCGGCTCACCGGACCGTAGGGCGAGATCGCGCGTCCCTTGTTGCGGAGGGCATGCAGCGGATTCACCCCGATGAACGCCGCGCCGATCTGCGCTGCCCAGTCGCTCAGCGCTCGCAGATCGCCGATGTCGCCGACCCCCAGGTTCCGGTCGCTCCGCAGCGCGTAGAGGTTGGTCGTGAGGCCAACGACGCGCTCGCCGCCGAGAATCGTTTGCGGATCGATGAAGCGCGGCGGGACGACGACGAGACGCTGCCGCCCCTCGGCGACCGCTCCCCGCGCCTCGACCGTTAGGCGCAGCGTGTGATATCCGAGCCCCGGTGTGTGGCGCGGCCGGATCTCGATGCGGCGGCGCGGGCGAATGCCCGATCGTCCCGCCTCACGCGTGACACGACCCCGTTCATCGGTGATCTCCAGCTCCCACTCCGCGCGCGACGACCATCCGCGCGGGAGCCGGCACCGGATCGGGTCGCCGGCGTCTGTCGTCACCCGGATCGGGGCCAGAACGCGACCTTCCTCCTCGGCGCGCAGCGACGCCAGCGACCGCGCGACCGCCTCGTCGGTCGACACGTCGTAATCCATGGCCGCGAGCAGCGCGACGCGCGTGCGATCTTTCGTCGCACGACGCTCCCGTCCCGTCTGATCGATGTATTCGGCGATGATGCCGGCGCGGTCCGCCAGGTCACGCAGCGCGCGGCGTCCGCGGTCGCGCGACCTACGACGCGCCATGCCCGCCTTCGGCGACGCCCGCGCCCGGCGCGTCCTCGAGCGCGAGCACGAGTGCGCCGAGCGGGGGGAGCTGCAGCGCCACGGATTGCGCGTATCCGTGGAATGGAGTGCTTTCGGCGTCGACCGTCGGATGCATGCCGATTCCGCTCCCTCCGTACCGCCGATCGTCCGTGGACATGAGGAGCGCATACCGGCCGGCTGCCGGCACGCCGATGCGGTATTGCTCTCGTGGAAGCGGCGTGAAGTTGAGGGCGACCACCACGTGGTCGTGCCCGTCGTGTCGCGCGTACGAGATCACGGAGTTGGCCGCATCCGCCAGGTCGATCCAGGCGAATCCGGAGGGGTCGTGATCGTGCCGCCAGAGCGGTGACCGCTCTCGATACAGACGCCCGAGATCTTCGACGAAACGCAGGAATCCCGCGCGATCGGGATCGGTCGCGAGATGCCAGTCGAGGCTCGTGTCGTGGTTCCATTCGGCCCACGGAGCGAGCTCCGTCCCCATGAACAGAAGCTTCTTGCCGGGACGCGTGTACAGGTAGGCGAGCAGCAGCCGCAGGTTCGCGAGCTTCTGCCAGACGTCGCCCGGCATCTTGTCGAGCAGAGAGCGCTTGAGGTGCACGACTTCATCGTGCGATAGCGGCATGATGAAGCGCTCGTTGTACTCGTAGACCATGGCGAAGGTCAGCTCGCCCTGATGGTACCGTCGATACAGCGGATCACGCGCGAAGTAGCGCAGGGTGTCGTGCATCCACCCCATGTTCCACTTGAAGGTGAACCCGAGCCCACCTTCCGACGCCGGCTTCGTCACCCCGGGCCACGCCGTCGACTCTTCAGCGATCGTCACGCACCCTGGCTCCTCGGCGCGCACCGTGTCGTTGAGCTGCCGCAGGAAGTCGATGGCCTCGAGGTTCTCACGCCCACCATAACGATTCCGGAGCCACTCGCCCGGCCGGCGTGAGTAATCGAGGTATAGCATCGAGGCCACCGCGTCTACGCGAAGCCCATCGATGTGAAACTCCTCGAGCCAGAAGAGCGCGTTGGCGATGAGGAAGTTGCGCACCTCCGGCCGGCCGTAGTTGAAGATCAGCGTTCCCCAGTCGGGGTGCTCGCCCAGACGCGGATCTTCGTGCTCGTAGAGCGCCGAGCCATCGAATCGGCGAAGCGCGAAGTCGTCTTTCGGAAAGTGCGCGGGCACCCAGTCGAGCAGGACGCCGATCCCCGCGGCGTGACAGCTATCGACGAAGAAGCGGAAGTCATCCGGCGTGCCGTAGCGCGAGGTAGGAGCGTAGTAGCCCGACACCTGATATCCCCACGACCCCGTGAACGGATGCTCGGATACCGGCAGCAGCTCGACGTGCGTGAAGCCGAGGCGTCGCACATGGTCGATGAGCCGCGGCGCGATCTCTCGATAGGTGAGGGACCGGTTGTTGTCCTCGGGCACACGCGCCCACGAGCCGATGTGTACCTCGTAGATGAGCATCGGCTCGCGTCCGGCATCCCGGTGCGGACGCCGCTCCATCCACTCCCCATCCCGCCACCGATAGGCCCCTTCCTCCACGACGATCGAGGCCGTGCCCGGCATCTGCTCCATCTTGAGCGCGAACGGATCGGTTTTCACGCGCGGCACGCCGGTCTGCGTGAGGATCTCGTACTTGTAGAGCGCGCCCGGACCAATGTCGGGGATGAACAGCTCCCAGACGCCCGACGAGCCCATGGTTCGCATAGGGTAGATGCGGCCGTCCCATCCGCAGAAGTCTCCGACGACGCTCACCCGCCGCGCGTTAGGTGCCCACACGGCGAAGGCGACCCCGCGCGCTCCATCGATCGTACGAACGTGCGCGCCGAGCTTTTCCCACAGCCGCCGATGTGTTCCCTCCCCGAAGAGGTGCGCATCCACCTCGCCGAGCGTCGGGAGGAACCGATAAGGATCGTCCCGCTCCCACACCGCACCACCGGGAAAATGAAGGCGTAGCCGGTATCGGGTGGGGAGCGTCGCATTGGGCAAGAATGCCGAAAACAGCCCGGTGGCATCCCGCTCCATCGGCACCGCGTCACGTCCCTCGGTGAGCACCTCGATGGCGCTCGCGTCGGGGTGCATGGCGCGTACGACAACGCCGGTCGTCCCCTGCACCGACAGCGGGTGAGCGCCGAGAATCGCGTGAGGATTCGGGTGGTGGCCGGCCAGGAGCTGACGCGCAGCATCCTGGTCGACCGAGGGCGGCGGCACGCGTGACGACGGACCGCGTCGCACCTCCGCGACCGCGCCCGCCGGCCCCGCCTCCATCGCGCGGCCCTCGTCGCCCTGGCGTTGCTCGGCGCTCACCGCACGAGCTCCGCGGGGACCTCGGCGAGGATCTCTTCGCGAGACGCTGGCTCCACCGCCATCCGTCGGTCAGGGCCAAAGCGGAGCAGCATGAACGAGTGTGGAGCGAGCGAGACCCATCCCGCCTCGATGACCATGAGATGCTCCTCACGCGTGTCGACCAGCTCCGCCCACCGGCGGTCGGGCGCGATCTGCGGCAGCGTGAACTTCACCTCCGCATCGCCGGCGTTCGTCAGCAGCATCATCGTGTCGTCGTGGATGGGACGTCCCCGTTCGTCCGTGTCGTCGGTTGCCTCGCCGTTGATGAGGGCGCCGAGCGCCTTGTTCCGCGGGTTGCGCCAGTCGTGGTCGGTCATCTCCTGACCGTCCGGACGAATCCACATGAGGTCCTTTGGCGCACCGTCCTTCACCGGCGCTCCGCGGAAGAAGTGTCGCCGACGGAACACCGGATGCGCATGACGAATGGCGAACACGTTTCGCGTGAACGCCAGGAGCGCCTCACGACGCTCATCGAGGGTCCAGTCCATCCACGAGATCTCGTTGTCCTGCGCGTACGCGTTGTTGTTTCCCTTCTGGGTGCGGGCGATCTCATCCCCATGGGAGATCATTGGCACACCCTGTGAGAACGCGAGCGTGGCGAGGAAGTCGCGCATGAGCCGAAACCGCAGGTCGAGGATCTTCTCGTCGCCGCTCTCCCCCTCGGCGCCCCAGTTCCGGCTCAGATTGTCGTTATGCCCATCCTGGTTGTTCTCGCCGTTCGCTTCATTGTGCTTCTGCTCGTAACTGACGAGGTCGTACATCGTGTAGCCATCGTGCGCGGTCACGAAATTGATGCTGGCATACACCGCGCGCCCGGTGCCCTGGTAGATGTCGGCCGACCCCGCCAGTCGGGAGGCGACCTCGGGCACCATCCCCTCCTCCCCACGCCAGTACCGACGGATCGCATCACGGTATTTTCCGTTCCATTCCGCCCACCGGACCGGGAATTGTCCGACCTGATACCCGCCCGGCCCAACGTCCCACGGCTCGGCGATGAGCTTCGTCGTCGCCAGCACCGGGTCCTGCTGCATGATGTCGAAGAAGGCGCTGAGCTTGTTCACCTCCCACAATTCTCGCGCCAGCACCGGTGCGAGATCGAACCGGAAGCCGTCGACGTGCATCTCCTGCACCCAGTAGCGCAAGCTGTCCATGATCAGCTGGATGGTGCGAGGGTGCCGCATGTTCAGGCTGTTGCCGGTGCCGGTGAAATCGATGTAGTGCCGTGGGTTCTCCGGATCGAGCCGATAGTACGCCTGGTTGTCGATGCCGCGAAGTGACAGCGTGGGGCCGAGGTGATTCCCCTCTCCCGTATGGTTGTACACGACGTCGAGAATGACCTCGATGCCGGCGGAATGAAACGTCTTCACCATCGACTTGAACTCGTGCACCTGAATGCCGCGTCCGCCGCTGGCGTATCGCACATCGGGCGCGAAGAAGCCGATCGAGTTGTAGCCCCAGTAGTTCGTCAAACCCAGCTCGTGCAGGCGCCGATCGACGACGAACTGATGGACGGGCAGCAGCTCCACGGCCGTCACGCCGAGTGAGAGCAGATAGTCCAGCACATCGTCGTACACGAGGCCGAGGTACGTCCCGCGCAAATGCTCGGGGACCTTCGGATGACGGACCGTCATTCCCTTGACGTGACACTCGTAAATGACGGTGCGATTCCACGGAATGCGCAGCGGCCGGTCGTTCCCCCACTCGAACGCCGAGTTGATGACGACACTCTTCGGGACGCCCCCCGCTGAATTCTGGTTGTTCATTTCGAGATCACCGCGGGGACTTCCGATCTTGTAGGCGAAGATCGCATCGCTCCACGCAATTCGTCCGCTGATCGCCTTGGCATACGGGTCGATGAGCAGGCTGGCCGGATTGAAGCGATGGCCCTTCTCCGGGGCGTACGGACCGTGGACGCGATAGCCGTAGAGCTGGCCCGGGCGCACATCGGGCAGATAGCAGTGCCAGACGTGATCGGTCGGCTCACGCAGCGTGATCTTGCGCGTCTCGGTCGCATCGTTCGGGTTGTCGAACAGGCACAGCTCGACGCCCGTCGCGTTCTCGGAGAAGATCGCGAAGTTCACGCCCACACCGTCCCACGTCGCGCCCAGCGGATATGGCTGCCCCGGCCAGATCCTCATCGGCCTTCCTCCCGTGCGTATACGCTCGCGCTCCATGACGGCACCGCGACCCTCGCGTCCGCCGCACCCTCATTCGGTATCCTCGCCGGCGCCTCGCCGCAGCCGGTGTACGCCTTCGCGTCGGTGGAGAGAAGCAGGTTCCACGCCCCAGGGCGGCTCGTTGCCGCGGGAATGTGGCGTATGGTGTCGCTGAGGTTGAAGAGTGTGAAGAGTGGGCGGTGCCGCTCGCTCACGAGCTCGAGCGTGATCCACCCGTCGCTCTCGTCATACGCGACTCTCGCCTCGGCACTCCCCGGGCGGAGCGCGCCTTCGTCACGCCGAAGCCGCAGCAGATCTCCGTATAGCGCCCGATGTCCTGCGTGCTCCGCTGTCCGGAGCCGGCGCCTATCGAGGCGCGCTCGCTCGAACGTCTCCGGGGCCTGCGGGTCGGGGACTTCTCCCTTCCACCCGAAGTGCGCGAACTCCTTTCGGCGTCCTTCGCGAACTGCCTCCACCAGCGCCGGATCGCCATGGCTGACGAAATAGGGGAAGGGATTCGTCTCTCCGTATTCTTCGCCCATGAACAGCAGCGGTACGTACGGCGACAGCAGCACGAGTGCCGCCGCGAGGCCGCTCTTCCGCAATCCGACGATCGCGGCGAGCCGGTCGCCTTGTGCGCGATTGCCGACCTGGTCGTGATTCTGAATGCAGACGACGAACCGATCCGTCGGGATCCCGGTGGCCGGCGCACCATGCTTCCGCTTGCGGTGCGGCGAATAACGGCCGTCGTAGACGAACGGCGTACGCAGCGCATTTGCGATGGCGCCGATCCCGCCGAAATCGGCGTAGTACCCGTCGCGCTCGCCCGTCAAGGCCGCGTGAATGGCGTGGTGCAGGTCGTCCGCCCATTGGCCGTCGAGTCCATAGCCGCACTGCTCCGACTTGCGCACCACTCGCGGATCGTTGAGATCGCTCTCGGCGATCACGAGCGCCCGCCGGCCGAGGAGTGCGGCCTGGGCATGCACGGCGTCGGCGATGTCCCTCAGGATGTGGCGCGGCGAGAAGTCGAAGATCCCATGGATGGCGTCGAGACGAAGTCCATCAATATGAAATTCGGTGATCCAGTAGAGCGCATTGTCCACGACGAAGCGACGCACCTCGTCGCACTGGGCGTCGTCGTAGTTGAGCGCCGGTCCCCACGGGGTCGTGTAGCGGCCGGTGAAGTACGGACCGAGGGCGTTGAGATAGTTGCCCTCCGGTCCGAGGTGGTTGTAGACGACATCGAGAATGACGGCGAGCCCTTCCGCGTGCGCGGCATCGACGAGCGCGCGGAGCTCTTCCGGCCCACCGTACGTGCTCTGCGGCGCGTAGAGATGAGCTCCGTCGTATCCCCAGTTGCGCGGCCCGGGAAACTCGGCCACCGGCATGATCTCGATGGCGGTGACGCCCAGCTCGCTCAGCTCCCGCACATGCGGGATGACGCCCCGAAACGTCCCGTCCCCGGAGAACGTCCCGACGTGCAGCTCGTAGATGATGGCGTCCGCCATCTCGAGGCCGCGCCACCCGACGTCGCGCCAGCGATAGCTCGCCGGATCGACCACGCGTGACGGCCCGTGCACGCCCCGCGGCTGATAGCGGCTGACCGGATCGGGGACGATCTGGTCGTCGAGCACATAACGATAGCCCGTGCCCGCGCTCGCCTCGGCCACTGTCGTTTCGAAGACGCCGTTGCCTGACGAGGCGAGCGGATGAGTGCCGCCACCCTCCAGGCGCACCGCGACGTGCGCCGCGTTGGGCGCCCACACCGAAAAGCGTACGCCCCCGGGGACAACCGTCGCCCCGCGAGCGAGCGACCAGGGGGTCGCCATTACGAATCCCCTCGCGCGCCAGAAGATCGCGTCCGAAAGCGCGATATCACACCGCGCAGCGGAATCCACACCCACGTCGGCCGATTGTTCAGCTCGTATGACAGCTCGTAGAAAAGCTTCTCGACCTCGAACAGCTCCAGGAGCACATCGAGGCGCGCGCGCGCGTGAGGAAGGAATGGAGGATGCTCCCTGCCTTCCGGGAGGTAGCCGCGCAGGAACGCCTCGCGCAGCGATCGCTCCCATCGCGCCGCGCGTCGTTTGGCGTTTCGCTCACCGATCTCTTCCCGTACCGCATCGGCGCAGGTCGCCGCCGCGTACGCGAACGAGCGCAACATCCCGGCGACGTCGCGCAGCGCCGAATGCTTTGCTCGCCGCTCCTCGAGGGGACGAGCAGGCTCGCCCTCGAAGTCGATGACCATGAAGGCGCCCGCTCCGCTCTCGAGCACCTGGCCCAGGTGATAGTCGCCGTGGTGTCGCATGCGCATGCCGACGTCGTCGCCGATGTCCGCGAGCCACCCTTCGATGCGCGCACTCGCCGCCTGGCGCCGGCCAAGGGCGGTCTTCGCATCATCCGCCACGTCACCTGGCAGGGAGCCGCTCGCGAGACTGCGCTCCAGGGTCGTCAGCGCCCTGTCGCTCGCTTCACGCACGGCGCTCCCCCAATGCGCGAGATCGGCGGCCGTCGCCGGCTCGGGCGCGAAGGCAGCGTCGCGCTCGTCGGAGGCGAGCGCCACGTGCATGGCGCGCGTGACTTCCCCCAATGCCGCCGCTTCCGCGGCGAACGGGATTCTCGCGCGACGACGAGCGCGCATCCCTTCGCGACCACGCTCGATCACGACGCTCCACGCGTCCCGCGACCCCGCGAGGAAGCGCTGCAGGATTGCCGCGACCTCGCCGCCGCCTGGCGAGTCGAAGTGGACCTCCGCCAGCAGCGCCGGGATGTGGGGGAAGTGGGCGCGCGTCGTCAGGAAGCGGGCCACCTCGGCCTCGGGGTGGTCCCCCCGCTCGAGGCGCCGGAAGAGCTTCATGATCGCGAGATCACCGAAGATGAGCGACGTGTTGCTATACTCGGTGCCCGCCAGCCTCAGCGCGGGCAGCTCGTGAGGCGGGGATCCGATCCACTCCGGCGCCCATCGAACGCCGGGGCCTGCCAGCGCGACGCCCTTCGCGATCGCGTCGCGCACGATGTCGCGAAAGGTCTCGTCCTCCAACCCCTCGTGCAGCTCATCCCCGCGTATGGAGAGCGTGAGCTGATATCGCTCGATGCCGTCGCGCAGCGTGACATCGACCCGCACGATCCACCCCGCGTCGCCCACGGGGACCGCGTCGACGACCCGCGCGCTCCGCGGCTCCCTCCCCTTCGCGCCGAACCACCGGCGGGTCGTGAGAAAGTCCAGCAGGCGCTCCGATGACAGTTCGATGTCGCCGCGCATCACGTCGGCTTCTGAAACGCCACGACTTCCTCGGGGCGCACGATGCGGAACCAGAGGAATCCATGCGGCGCCATCGTGAAAAAGTACGGGAGATCGCCGATGGTCGGAAACGCCTCGCAGCTCCACAGCTCCACCGGTACCTGTCCCGAGAACTCCCGCAGGTCGAGCTCCACCGGTTGCGCATATCGCGACAGATTGTTGACGCACAATACGACTTCATGCTGATATCGGCGCAGGAACACCAGCACGCGCTTGTTCGTCGGATGGAGAAATTCCTGCGTTCCGCGGCCGAAGGCCTTCTGCGCCTTGCGAACGCCGATGAGGCGTCGCATCCAGCGCAACAGCGATGTCGGCGTTCGCTCCTGCGCGTCGACGTTGATCGTGTGATACCCGTACGGCGGATCGACGATGACGGGCGAGTACAGCGCGGCGGCGTCGGCCTCGGAGAAGCCGGCGTTCTTGTCGTCGCTCCACTGCATCGGTGTTCGAACCCCGTTGCGATCGCCGAGGTAGATGTTGTCGCCCATGCCGATCTCGTCGCCGTAATACACGACCGGCGTCCCCGGCATCGACATGAGTAGCGCGTTCATGAGCTCCATCTGACGGCGGCCGTTCTCCATCAGCGGCGCGAGACGCCGCCGGATGCCGAGGTTGATGCGCATGCGCTTGTCACGCGCATACTCGCGGTACATGTAGTCGCGCTCCTCGTCGGTCACCATCTCGAGCGTGAGCTCGTCGTGGTTCCGCAGGAAGATCGCCCACTGACAGTTGTCGGGAATCCTCGGCGTCCGCGCCATGATCTCGATGATCGGCGTGCGATCCTCCCGACGCACCGCCATGAACATCCTCGGCATGAGCGGGAAGTGAAACGCCATGTGGCATTCATCCCCGTCCCCAAAGTACGGCCGCACGTCCGCCGGCCACTGGTTGGCTTCGGCGAGGAAGATGCAGTTGGGAAATTCCTCGTCGAGGGCGGCACGCAATCGCTTCAGCGTTCGGTGCGTCTCGGGGAGATTCTCGCAATTCGTGCCCTCGCGCTCGACGAGGTAGGGGATCGCGTCGAGTCGCAGCCCGTCGACGCCCATGCGCAGCCAGAAGCGCATGACGTTGAGCACCGCCTCGACGACCTGGGGGTTGTCGAAATTCAGGTCGGGCTGGTGGCTGAAGAACCGGTGCCAGTAGAACTGCTGCGCGACGCCGTCCCACGCCCAGTTCGATTTTTCCGTATCGGTGAAGATGATGCGGGCGCCCTGATACTTGTTCGGATCGTCGCTCCACACGTACCACTCGCGCTCGGGTGAGCCCTTCGGCGCCGCGCGCGCCCGCTGGAACCACGGGTGCTGGTCCGAGGTGTGGTTGATGACCAGCTCGGTGATGACGCGGATCCCGCGATCGTGCGCCTCACGCAGGAAGATCTTGAAGTGCTCGATGAGCCCGTACGTCTCGTGGATCTCCTCGTACGACGCGATGTCGTAGCCGTCGTCCTTCAGCGGCGACGGATAGAACGGGAGCAGCCAGATCGTGTTGACGCCAAGCGTCTGCACGTAGTCGAGCTGCGACGTGAGCCCGACGAAGTCGCCGTAGCCGTCGGCGTTGCTGTCGAAGAACGCCTTCACGTGCGTCTGGTAGATGATCGCGTCCTTGTACCACTCGGGGTCGGCGGAAAGCGGCTCCGCCGGCATCTTCTCGCGCTTCACGCCGCTCCTCCGCGATCCACCCGAAGGATGTGCGCCGGCTCGATCACCGGGTCGAGCCGCACGTAGTTGCGGGCACCGCGCCACGTGAATTGCGAGCCGGTCAGCAAGTCGGTGACCGGATACGTCGCATTCGCCGGCAGGCCGAGCGCGTCGAGCGGCACGTGGACCATCGAATCGTGCGCGCGGGTGGGATCGAGATTGACGATGATCAGCAGGTCGTTGGATCGATCGGGCATGGATTTGCGATAGAACAGGACCTGGTCGTTCTCGCTGGTGTGGAACGTCAGGTTGTCGGCACGCTGGAGCGCCGGGTTCTCACGGCGGATGCGGTTGATGCGCCGAAGGTCGGCGTCGAGGTTGCCGGCCTTGGTGAAGTCGCGGGGGCGAAGCTCGTACTTCTCGGAGTGGAGATACTCCTCGCTGCCGGCGCGAACGGGAACGTTCTCCCCCAGCTCGAACCCGCTGTAAATGCCGTACAACGGCGACAACGTGGCGGCGAGAATGAGGCGAATGCGAAACGCCGGCCTCCCGCCGCGCTGGAGATACTCGTGAAGGATGTCGGGAGTGTTCGCGAAGAGATTGCCGCGATAGTACTCGAGCACGTCCGGCGCGCTGAACTCGCGCATCCAGTCGCGGATCTCCCAGGTCGTGTTCTTCCACGTGAAGTACGTGTACGACTGCGTGAATCCAAGCTTCGCGAGATAGAGCAGTCGTTTCGGGCGGGTGAACGCCTCCGAGAGAAACACGACATCCGGATCGGTCTTCCTGATGTCGGCGATGACCCATTCCCAGAACGCGAACGGCTTCGTGTGCGGGTTGTCCACCCGGAAGGTGCGAACGCCGCGCGCCATCCAGAATCGGAAGATCTCGAGGCACGCGTTCCACAAAGCCTCACGATCCTCCGTCCAGAAATTCAGCGGATAGATGTCCTGGTACTTCTTCGGGGGATTCTCCGCGTACTGGATCGTCCCGTCCGGACGGATCCTGAACCAGTCCGGATGCTCGCGCACCCATGGATGATCGGGTGACGTCTGGAGCGCGTAGTCGAGCGCGACGTCGAGGCCAAGCTCGTTCGCGCGCTTCACGAAGTGCTCGAAATCGGCGAGCGTCCCGAGCTGCGGATGCACCGCGGTGTGCCCGCCTTCCTCGCCACCAATCGCCCACGGGCTACCGACGTCGTCGCGGAGCGGCTCCAGTGTGTTGTTCTTCCCCTTGCGGAAGGTCTTCCCGATCGGGTGGATCGGCGGGAGATACACCACATCGAACCCGAGCTGCGCGATCCGCGGGAGCTGCCGCTCCGCGTCGGCGAACGTGCCGTGACGTTTGGGATCGCCGGATTGCGAGCGCGGGAACATCTCGTACCAGGCCGCGAACGCCGCACGCTCGCGGTCGACGGTGATGAGCAGCTGCCGTGCGTACTCGGTGAGGTCCCCGCGCGAGGGATGCTCGGTCACCAGGGCGTGGAGCGTCGCGTCGAGCGCGATGCGTGCGCGCTCCGCCGCGGGGACGTTCGCGTCGCGCAGCGCCCGCGCGGCCGTTGTCAGCGATGCTCGAGCAGCGCGGTCCTTGCACCCGGTAGCTGTTCGCTCGAGAATCGCCGCACCTTCGAGCAGCTCGACCGAGACGTCCTGCCCCGCCGCGACTTTCTTCTCGAGCCCGGATCGCCACGTACCGAATACGTCGGTCCATGCCTCGATCGTGAAGCGCCATTCGCCGATGCGATCGAGAGACAACGCCCCCGCCCAGCGGTCGGCGTCCGGATCGTACGGCATGGCGACGTACGACCACTCCCCCTCACCGGGACCGCGATACCGGACGCGCGCTGCGAGTTGGTCGTGCCCGTCCTTGAAGATGTCCGCCGAGACGACGCAGGATTCGCCGACGACGCGCTTGGCCGGGAAGCGCCCGCCATCGACTTCGGGGCGCACGCGCTCGATGACGATCGGCGCCAGCGCGCGCGAGCCAGCGGCTCGCGAGGCACGGCGCGGGGTTCGTGTGGGTGCCGACATGACGTGCTGTGGGGGAGATACCGGGCAACTGCGCTCGTCGACGGGGGTCAAGCAAGTTCCAGTCCGACCGTTACACCGGCGTAGGGTCCTTTGCGCACCGCGTCATACAGTGACAGGAACATGCACACAACTGCGCTCGGCCGCGAGACGCGGCGACCCGTCATTCACTCGTTCGGGCGTAGCAGCGGAGCACTTCCGCGACACTCCAGGCCTGCGCGATACACCCCCGCGCCGTGTACGGAGGCTCGGCATCGAAGATCTCGGCGAGCGAGCCAACGCCGTAATCGTCCAGGTGCGCCAACAGCCCATCCAGGAACTTCCGCGCCTCACGTCGATTGTCCGGGTTGACCTTGAGCCACGCGTCGATCCATGGCCCGATGAGCCAACCCCAGACCGTGCCTTGATGGTACGCTGCATCGCGCGCACGAAGGTCGCCGCAGTACGCCGCCTTGTATTCCGAGCACTGCGGGGACAGCGACCGCAGCCCGAACGGCGTGAGCAGCTGCTCCCGCACGGTACGCAGGACCGGATCCCAGCGATCGCGCTGGAGGACCGGATGGTCGAGTGAGCTGGCGAACACCTGATTGGGGCGACATTCGGTGCTGTCGCCAGTTGGCCCGTCGACAACGTCGCAGAGATAGCCGCCTTCCTCATACCAGAATCGCTCGTTGAACGATCGCCGTGGCTCAAAAGGCATTCAGCGTGCCGACCGCGTCTCCCCACCGTGGATTCTCCACCCTGGGCTTCCCCTGACGGCGCCCCGGCGGGAGTTTTGTCACAGGCTCACGTATCATCTGGCGCAATCGTGCCTGCTGATCCATCCGCGACGACCAATGCGAACGTCCACGCCGTCGATCCTTCTGCTTGCACTCGTGACGCTGCCGCTGCTCACCGCGTGCCGTCGAGATGCCGGAGACGCGGCCGCCCGGAAGGCGGAGGCGGTCATAGCGCAGTCGAACGGGCTGAACGCGCTGCGGCGCGACGA
>DASRHU010000317.1:0-5170 GCA_035650335.1 Gemmatimonadaceae bacterium
TCGCATCGAGCGCGCGCATCTACCGCCTTACATCACGCGCTACGGCGTCTTCGCCAGCGCCGTCACCCTGCCGTCGGTGTTGTGGGCGAACCGAATGCCGTACACACCATCGGTGGACTTCAGCTTCCCGGCGCCGACGACCGCCGACTTGTCGTATGACGCGACCGTCGTCCCGTTGATGGCACACTCGACCTTCTCGCCCTTCACCGACAGCGAGATCTGCTGCGTCACCGGCTGATTCTTCCCAGCCGCCTTGTTCACCGCCGCGTTCGCTTCACCGCGACGCCCGTTCATCTGGAACGGCTCGGGGCCGAAGCCGCGAACGATGAAGTTGCCGTTGCCATACGCGGCACAATACAGATACGTCTGCTGATCGGTGCCCATGTCGTTGCCGCCGATGAACAGGCCGTACGGGTGCGGGTGGTCATTGACGTTCATGTACTCCGGCTCGTGGAACGTCGCGCTGATGGTGTAATCCCCGCTCGCGGTATTCGCCGGATTCCAGTAGGCGACCGCCGGGCCGGTCGTCACGAGCAGCGTGTCGCCCTTCTGATCGAGCTTCGCGTTCTCGAGCTTCTGTCCGTCGGCCGCTGCACTCGCATCGATCCGACCGCTCCATCCCGAGGCCGCGATTCCGCCAGCAGCGACCTGGCGAGTTTCTTCTCCCGCCATCGGTGCGGCGGAGTCGGTAGTGGCGCTGGAGTTGTCTCTCTTGGCGCACCCCACTGCGACGAGCAGCGCGGCCGAGAGCGTGAGGACACGGGGTGAGTATCGCATCGTACAGGCCCTGGTTGAGTGATTCCCTTCATATGGAATAGACAGACGTGCTTGGCAAGACTTCCTCTGTGAGAACTTCGTTAGTGCCGCGCGGACGGCCCCCGCGCGTCGCGCGATCGGGCGGTCTGGTCGTCCTCGAGCTACGGCGGCATAGTTGAGCGTGTCACAAACAGTCGCCGTCGATTCGATCGCCGACATTCTGCCGGCCTACCGAAACACTCCGATCGAGTGGCTGCTGCGCTATCACAATCTTGCGGAGCCGCTACCGGTTTCGAGCGGGCGGGCGCAGCTGCTCGTCGGGATGTGTATGGATGACCGGAAGGACCTCATCATCCCCAACGAGTTCGCGTACGTCATCCGCGCCGCGGGGGGCAATCTTCGCGACCACGCCTTCGATATCTCGTATGCGGTGGCAATTGGTGGCGTGACGACGATCGCGCTCCTGGGCCACACCAATTGCGGGATGGTTGGCGTGAGGAAGAAGCGAGAGGCGTTCATCCGCGGCCTCGTCACGCGCGGCGGCTGGGACGAACGACATGCCGCGGGGCACTTCGATGAGTCCGTCGGCGTTTACGAGATCGACGACGCCGTCGAGTTCGTGCTCGAGGAGACTCGACGGCTCAACACGGTATACCCAGCGGTGCTCGTCGCCCCTCTAATGTATCGCGTGGAGGACGACAAGCTGTTGCAGGTCGTGCAGGGATCACACCCGTAGCCTCACCCGAATCGTGGTGCGCGAATGAGAATCTACGTCATGATCACCGGCCTCATTTTTGGCCTCGTCGTTCTCGCGCATGCGGCGAGAATGTACGTCGAGCCCCATCTCGCCACGGATCCCGGATACATCGCGCTGACGCTCATGGCGACACTGCTCACCGTATGGGCGGCTCGCCTCGTGTGGCGCTCTCGATCGTCGCCTAACGCGTAGGGCTGGTGAAGCTCAGCGGCAGCACGATGTGAGCGCTGGAGCTCCCGAGCCGCCATCCGCGCGCCACGCGCACGAGACAGCGCTCGGTCTCGCTCGCCCCAGCGCCGGCCCAGCTGCGGCTCACCACCTCCGCGGTCGTCACCCGGCCGCCTTCGACGGTGATCGCCAGCCTCACGAGCCCGGCGAGCGCCGGGTTCCTCGACAACCCCTCGGCGTAATAACAGCGCTCCAGCTGCGGGACGTGGGCGCGGGCGCTTTGCCCCACTTCGGTCGCGGCCCCCGCCGACGGCGCGTGGGCGATTGGACGCACCTCCGGAGGCGCGATCGTCAATGCGCCTCGCGAGACACCTTCACCGGCCACCGTCCCGACACCGGCGCCTGTCGGAGAGACGCCGCCTTCGCGCGACAGGCCCGGCGTGCGAGATGCAATGCCGGTTCCCAGTCCGACCTTGCGGACCCCAGCCTCACCGGCGGCCGAGCTGCCCCGCGAAAGGTCGACGCCGCGAAGGATACGTCCCGCATCCACCAGTCCAGCGGTGCCGCCGAATGCGTCGCGAATGCTCCTCGCCCCGGGCGCGCCGCCGCGCGACGCTCGGCGTGTGGACGGGGCGCTGGAATGCCCCCCTACCTCGCGTGGCGTCGGGAAGTCCTCCGGCGGCGGGACGACGATGATGGGCTCGTCGGGACGCACCGCCGGCTCATCCGCACGAACGGGCATCACCTGGACGACGAGCAACCAGGCGAGCGCGAGCGCCGAGGCCACGCCATACGAGACGAAGAGGGCGCGCCCCTCTTCCGTCGCGAGCTCGAACCGAAGGGCCACGTCGAGGCGGGACGAGGGCATATAGAGAACCTCACTCGAGAGGATATCCAGGAGACGTTCGGGATCCCGGTCCTTGCACACTTCGTCAAAGTCGTCGAGGTACCGAGGTCGTCAAGGTCGTCGAGGTCGTCAAGGTGATCGAGGTAACGTCATCGTCGCGGGGGAACCCTCGACAACCTCGACGACCTTGACGACCTTGACGACCTCAGCCCTTGACGACCTCAGCCCTCGACCGCCTCGGCTACTTCGACTAGCATCGCCGTGATGCACTTTGTCATCCTGGTCCTCGCCCTCGCCTTTACGCCCAGCGCGCTGGCGCAGCGCGTCGAGGACCAGATCCGGGCCGAGGTGCGCCGGTACGTCGCCGCCATCAACAGAGGCGATGCCGCAGCTGTCGCGGCGCTATATCTCGACGATTCGCGCACGTCCACCGCTGACGACGGGAAGATTCACCGCGGGTGGAAGAACATTGCGGGAATTCTCGGCGAGATACTGACCAGGCCAGGGGTCGTCCGCATGAATGTTGACTCCGTCCTCGTGCGACAGTTAGGCAATGACGCCGCGATCGCGGTGGCCAGCTATGAGTGGTGGCAATCCTGGCGTCGCGAGGTGCCGCCGGTGCGAGGCGCCATCACGCTCGTGTACGCCCGGACGCGACAGGGTTGGCGGGTCGTGCACGACCACACGAGCACACTGGAAACGGAGCCTTTCGGATCGCTCCGCCGCATCCTCGACTCCGGGCCCACCGCTCCGCGCCGCGAGACCATCCTCTCGTGCCTCGTCACCCGGATAACCGATGGCGATGGAATCGAATGTGAAGGCACGGGTCGGGTGCGGCTCATCGGGATCGACACGCCCGAGCTGGACCAGGACCCATACGGGCGACAGGCCGCCGCGGCGCTGGCCAGCTTTGTCCGCGTCGGGTCCACGGTGCGCCTCGAGCAGGACGTCGAGCCTCGCGACCGCTACGGTCGCCTCCTCGCCTACGTCTGGGTTGACAGCACGCTGGTGAACTGGCGCATGGTTCGAGAGGGGTGGGCGGTACTGCTCACGTACCAGCCTAACGTGCAATACGTGGACTGGCTCATCGAAGCCGAGCGCAAGGCTCGCGAGGAGCGACGAGCACTCTGGGCAACGGGTGGCTTCGAGTGTCGCCCCGCCGACCACAGGCGACGGGAGTGCGAGTGATCCGCGGCGTCGCAAACTATCTGACAGAGGAGGATGCAGCATGATCGAGCTTCGGGACGTCGAACGCGACACCACACTCGGCACGATTACCGAGGAACAGCTCCAGTTCCTCATCGATGCGCTCGAGGAGGAGTCGACGGAGGACATCGACTATTACATCAGCGGTGACACGATCGACATGCTCGAGGAGGACGGCGCCGACTCACAACTGGTCGGACTCCTGCGCCGCGCGCTCATCGGTCGCGAAGGGATGGACATTCGGTGGTCTCGCACCTGATGCCGGCGGCGTGAATCCCTGCACGACTCCCTCGCGTAGGAGTGCAGGTACCCGCCCGATTTCTCTTCCATACCAATCGATGGACGCCATGAGCCCTCACGCGATTCGCATCGTCACGCTCGCGCTCTTGCTGCTCCTGCCGAAGGTCGGCGCGGCGCAGCCCCAGGCCCGCGCCACGCTCCGGCGCACCGTAGATTCACTCGTCGCCAACGCGCTCCGCGAAGGGCCGGTCGCGGCGATGTCGGTTGCCGTCGTCCGCGGCAAGGATACGATCGTGATGAAGGGCTACGGCCTCGCCGACGTCGAGAACGACGTGTCCGCCACTGCGCAGACGGTCTACCGAATCGGCTCCATCACCAAGCAGTTCACCGCTGCCGCCGTCCTTCAGCTGATCGAGCAGAAGAAGATCTCACTCGACGATTCGCTCGGAAAGCACCTTCCCACGGCGCCGGCTGGATGGCGCGGGGTTCCCATTCGACAGCTGCTCAACCACACGTCGGGAATTCCGAGCTACACGAGCGCCGGCCCGCGCTGGATGAGCCGGATGCGACTCGACCTGCCTCACGATTCGCTGCTCGCCATCATTGCCGGCGACACGATGGACTTCGCGCCCGGCAGCCAGTGGCGCTACAACAACACCGGGTATTACCTGCTCGGGATGCTCATCGAGCGTGTCACTGGGCGCCCCTATGCCGACATCGTTCGCGATCAGCTCGGGCAGCCGCTCGGTCTGCGCGCGACGATGTACTGCGAGCTGCGTCCGATCATCAAGCATCGCGCACAAGGCTACCAGGTTGGTGCGGCGGATAAGCTCGTGAACGCCGATCCGCTGAGCATGTCGCAGCCATTCTCCTCCGGGGCGCTCTGCTCGACGGTTGGCGATCTCGTCGCCTGGCAGCGCGCGCTCGCCGGCGGGCGTGTCGTGAAGCCTGCATCCTATGCCGCAATGACGACGCCCGAAGGGGCAGCGGCCGGCTCGCGATATGGCTTCGGCCTCGTGAGCGACACGATGGCCGGGCGGACCCGCATCCAGCATGGGGGCGGGATCAACGGCTTCAACTCCATGGCGATGTACTTCCCGGCGGAGACGCTCTCCGTCGTCGTGCTCGCCAATACCAACGGTCCGTGGGCCGATCGCGTCGCGGCGAACATCGCGCGCGCCGCGCTCGGGGCCCCC
>DASRHU010000318.1:0-5736 GCA_035650335.1 Gemmatimonadaceae bacterium
GTTCACGGATTTCCAGGCTCGCCGTGGCGGCATTCGCTACCGCCCCGCGCGCGGCGAGAAGCCGCGTCTCGTGCACACGCTCAATGGCTCGGGACTCGCGCTCCCGCGAACGATCGCGGCGTTGCTCGAGCATCACCAGCGTCCGGACGGCAGCGTCGCCGTTCCCGCCGCGCTCCGCCCGTATCTCGGCGCCGACACCCTCGCCTGATCCACCATGCGTCGCGGCGCGCCGGTGGTCCTTCTCGGAATCCTGCTCGCGTTGGTCCTCGGCTCGTACATCATCTACTCGCAACGCGTCGTCGTCGAGCTGCGGCGCGATGCCTCCCGGTCGAGTCGTATGCACGCGCTCATCCTCAGCGCGCTGGCCGATCCGAGTCCGGACGCCGCCAACGCGGCGCTCCTCGAGCTCGCCACTGCCATTCGCGAGCTCGGTGTGCCGGTGATCATCACCGATGTCCGCGGACGGCCAACGTGGGCCATCAACCTGCCATTCGAGACGCAATCGGTGGACGATCCTCGCGTGCGCACACACATCGCCGAGCTGGATGAGGAGAACCCCCCGCTCTTCGAGCCGACCATCGGGACGATTCACTTCGGTGATTCGCGTTTGGTCAAGAGCCTTCGATTCATTCCCGCGTTGCAGGCGGTGCTGGTCGCGTTCGTGTTTCTCGCCGGCCTGTATGTGCTGCGCACCCGCGGACGCGCCGACCGCGAGCGCGTGTGGGCAGGAATGGCGCGTGAGTCGGCGCACCAGCTGGCGACGCCACTCTCGAGCCTCGCCGGCTGGATCGAGCTGCTGGCCGAGCGCGCGGAGAGCGATCCAACCGCCGCGCGTGCGCTCGAGCACATGCGCGCGGACCTCGACCGGCTCGAGCGCGTCGCCCACCGCTTCGAGCGCATTGGGCGCCCGGCGAAGGATGTCCCGGTGGATGTCGCCGAGCTTGCGGAACGGGTGGCTCGCTATTTCCAGGCGCGGGTCCCCACGCTCGCGCACACCGTGAACGTCCGGCTCACCCTTGGTCAGGGTCCGCTGGTGGTGAAGGGCGACGCCGTCCTGCTCGAGTGGGCGCTGGAGGCGATCACGAAGAATGCGCTCGATGCCCTCGCAGGGCACGGCGGCGAGGTGGAAATCACCGCCGAACGGACCGGTGATGATGAAGTGCGCGTGCGCGTGGCGGATAATGGCCCTGGAATTCCCCGAGAGCTTCGGTCGCGAGTTTTCGAGCCGGGGTTTTCGACGAAGGAATCGGGGTGGGGGATCGGGCTCTCGCTCGCTCGGCGAATCGTGGAGGAGGGACATGGTGGACGACTGGAGCTCGCGCCGTCCACCAGCGGCGCAACGTTCGACGTTATACTTCACGGATGACTTCGGTCGCTCCCACCAACGAGACGCGGCTCCCGCTGAATGCGGCGCAGCGCGAGGCAGTCGAGCACTTCGAAGGTCCATTGCTCGTCCTCGCCGGAGCGGGCTCGGGTAAGACACGCGTGCTCACGGCGCGCATCGCGCGGCTCATCGAGCACCACGGCGTGGTACCATCGCATATCCTCGCCGTGACGTTCACCAACAAGGCCGCCGGCGAGATGCGGTCGCGCGTCGCCCATTTGCTGGGCGAAGAGCCGGAAGGGATGTGGATCGGCACCTTCCACTCGATCGGTGCGCGCATGCTCCGCCGCGAAGCGCCGCTGGTCGGCCGCACGGCGGCGTTCACGATCTACGATGAGGACGACTCGCTCGGTGTGATTCGTCGCATCATGGATCGCCAGAAGATCTCGGCGAAACAGTTCGCGCCGCGCGCGCTGCGTGCCGCGATCTCGGATGCGAAGAACGCTCTCGTCGCGCCCCCCGAATACGAGCGACTGGCGATGGATCCGCTCGCCAGGGCCGCGGCCTCCGTCTACCACGAGCTCGAGGGAACGCTCCGGAGCTCGAATGCCGTGGACTTCGACGACCTGCTCGTGCTCCCCGTGCGCGTGCTCCGCGAGAATCCGGCAAAGCGCGCGGCCTACTGCGAGCGCTTCCAGTTCGTCCTCGTGGACGAGTATCAGGACACCAACCGCGCGCAGTACGAATTCATCACACTCCTGGCGAAGGAGCACGGGAACGTCTGCGTCGTAGGTGATGACGACCAGTCGATCTACGGGTGGCGCGGCGCGGACATCCGTAACATCCTCGACTTCGAGAAGGATTTCCCGAACGCACACGTCGTTCGCCTCGAGGAAAACTATCGGTCGTTTCCCCCGATCCTCGATGTCGCGAATGTCGTGATCTCGGGGAACCATGCGCGCCGTGGAAAGACGCTGCGTCCGACACGGAGCGGGGGCGAGCGGGTCACGGCCGTCGGGGCGCTCGATGAGCGCGACGAGGCCGAATGGATCGCCGAGGAGATCGATGCTCGCCTCTCGACGGACCGCGAGATCGGCCGGCGCGACGTGGCGATCCTGTACCGGACAAATGCGCAGAGCCGTGCGCTCGAGGAGGCGCTTCGCCGGCGAGGGGTGCCGTATCGCATCATTGGTGCGGTGCGGTTCTACGATCGTCGCGAGATTCGCGATCTCATGGCGTATCTCAAGGTGATCGCCAATCCGGCCGATGATGAGGCGTTCCGCCGCGCCGTGGCTGTGCCGCGCCGGGGATTGGGCGACACGACGCTCGACGCGCTCGCGGCGATCGCACGGCGGGCCGGGGTCTCACAGCTCGAGGCGGCGCGACGAGAGGAGCTGCTCGGTGAGCTGAGGCCGGCAGCTCGTCAGGCGCTGCACGACTTCGCGGCGATGATCGATCGGTATCGCGCGCGCGCGCAGGAGACGACCGTCGATGAGCTGCTGCGAGAGCTGATCACCGAGATCCGGTACGGCGACCACCTCCGCGCCGAGGGGCCCGAGGGCGCCGAGCGGGTGGAGAATGTGGCCGAGCTCGTGGACGGCGCCGCCGAGCTGGTGGCGGACGAGGGAGGCGAGCTGGGGCTCACGCCACTCGATCACTTTCTCCAGCGGGCATCACTCATCACCGATGTCGATCGGGATGATCCCAACGCCGACGCCGTTCTGATGATGACGCTGCATAACGCGAAGGGGCTGGAGTTTCCCATCGTGTTCATCTCGGGGCTCGAAGAAGGCCTCTTCCCACTCTCCCGCGCGCATGATGAGCCGGAGATGCTGGAAGAGGAGCGGCGCCTCTTCTACGTGGGCATCACGCGCGCCGAGCGGAAGCTGTACCTCGTCCACGCGCGAAGCCGTCGTCGGAACGGCGAAATGTTGCCGTCGCTCCCGTCGAGCTTCCTCACCCCGATTCCGCGGGAGATGCTCGAGGAGCGCTCGACGATCCGGTTGCGGGCGACCGGACGATCGGTTCTCATGTCGACGCCGTCCGCGCGCCGCCCGGGAAGCCCCGTGCGGCGGGTCGCCGCCGACGACGCCGACGTCTCGGCGTCGCAGCTGGCGCCGCGGTTCGTGAAGGGGGCGCGCGTACGGCACCAGCGATTCGGAAGCGGGACGATCGTCGAGGTGGGTGGCGTGGGGCGGGATACGAAGGTCACCATCGATTTCGACGACGAGATGATCGGTCGCAAGCGTCTCGTCATCGCCTACGCCGGACTGGAGCGAGAGAACGACTGATGGCGGTCTCGCGGGAGGATCTGCTGCACGTCGCGTCCCTGGCGCGACTCGCCCTCGACGAGGAGTCGATACCGCGACTGGTGCGCGAGCTGAACGGCATCCTCGAGCACATGGAGGTCCTGCGAAAGGTGGATACGTCCGGGGTGACGGGCGCGGCCGGGGTCGGTGATGCCGGCATGCCGCTTCGCGAGGATGGCGGTCCGCCGTATCCACTCGCGCACGCGCGTGAGACGTTCGCGCCGGAGATGCGCGATGGATTCTTTCTCGTCCCACGGTTGGCGACGCATGAGGACGCGAGCGAGTCGGTGGAATGATCGGCCCGCTTGATCCGCGCGACGTGCCGTCGTCGGCCATCGACGCCGTTGCCGACGCATTCGAGCGCATGGAGGAGGTGAAGGCCGGTCGGGAGGGATTGAATCTCATCCTCTGGACCGATCGCGTGCGCGCGGCCCAGGCCGCGCGCACCTGCCAGCGCGACATCGACGCCGGGCGCGAAGGCGGTGTGCTCGCGGGCGTTCCCTACGTTGCCAAGGACAACATCGCGACCACCGAGCTGCCGACATCCTGCGGGTCGCGCATGCTCGAGAATTACGTCAGCGCGTTCGAGGCGACCGCGATCACGCGACTTCGCAATGCCGGCGCGATCCTCGTCGGCAAGTCGAACTGCGACGAGTTCGCGATGGGGTCCTCCACGGAGTACAGTGCGTTTGGGCCGGCGAGGAATCCGCACGACCCCTGTCGCGTTCCCGGCGGCTCGTCAGGCGGATCGGCGGGCGCCGTCGCCGCCGACATCGTGCGGTTCGCGCTCGGCTCCGAAACGGGCGGCTCCGTACGGCAGCCGGCTGCCTTCTGTGGCATCGTCGGCGTGAAGCCGACGTATGGGCGCGTCAGCCGCTACGGGCTCGTGGCGTTCGCATCGTCGCTCGACCAGATCGGAGTGTTCGGCAGGACGGTGAACGATGCGGCGATCGTGATGGAGGTCATCGCGGGATTGGATCCGCACGATGCGACGACCTCCGACGCCCCCGTGCCGCGGTATCGCGACGCCGAGGAGCGTGGTGTCGAGGGAATGGTCATCGGACGTCCGAAGGAGTATTTCCCGCCTTCACTCGATCCCCGCATTGCCGCGCTCTGCGATCGCGCGCTCGAGCGGATGCGCGCGCAGGGCGCGACCGTTCGCGAGATCTCTCTGCCAACGACCGACCTCGCGATTCCGGTCTACTACATCGTCGCGCCGGCGGAAGCATCGTCGAACCTCGCGCGCTTCGACGGCGTGCGATACGGGCTGCGCGTGCGGGGCGGCACTCTGCGCGACATGTATGATCGCACGCGATCGGCGGGCTTCGGCCCCGAGGTCACGCGACGCATCCTGCTCGGCACATACGTGTTGAGTGCCGGCTATTACGACGCGTACTACAAGAAGGCGCAGGAGGTTCGCGCGCTCATTGCCGGCGAGTTTCGACGCACGTTCGCGTCCGGCGTCGACCTGATCTTCACCCCGACGACGCCGAGCGTGGCCTTCAAGCATGGCGCGAAGTCGGATCCGTACGAGATGTACCTCAACGACATCTTCACCGTCACCGCCAACCTCGCCGGGATTCCGGGCATCTCCGTTCCGATCGGTCGACTGGACGGTCTCCCGGTGGGCGGTCAGCTCATGGCGGCCCACTTCGATGAAATGGCGATGTTCCGCGGCGCCTATGCGCTCGAACGCGCCCTCGGTGCGGAGGCGCACCGATGAGCCTCGATCGTTGGGAGATGGTGGTCGGGCTCGAGGTGCACGTGCAGCTGAAGACACGCAGCAAGGCGTTCTGCGCCTGCTCCACGCAGTATGGCGCGCCGCCGAACATCAACACCTGCCCGGTCTGCCTCGCGCTCCCGGGCACGCTTCCGGTGCTCAACCTCGAAGCGGTGCGCCTGGCCGTGCGCGCGGCACACGCGCTGAGCTGCACGGTGAACCCGACCTCGGTCTTCGCGCGGAAGAACTACTTCTATCCGGACCTGCCGAAGGGATATCAGATCTCGCAGTACGATCGGCCGCTCGCCGTCAACGGCTCGCTCACCATCGGCGAATCCGCGGACGGGATGCCGATCACCGTCGGGATCACGCGACTGCACCTC
>DASRHU010000319.1:0-5638 GCA_035650335.1 Gemmatimonadaceae bacterium
TCATCCAGGGAACGTCTTCGTGGTGATGCCCGGCGCGACCAATCCGTGGACGCCGGCGGAAGTCGTCGCCCGCGATCGCCGCGCCGACGAGCGCCCCGCCCTCACGCCGCTGACCAAGGTGGAGCTGGACGCTCGCAAGGAAGCGAGGCAGGAGGTGGGGACGCTGCCGTCGCCTGACGAGCCGAAGCTGGCGATGATCGACTTCGGCATGACGGCGCGGCTGTCCACGACCATGCGCGACCAGATCGTTCGCCTCCTGCTCGACATCGCCGAGAACAAGGGTGACGATGCGGCCGAGACGTTGATTGAAATCGGGCAGGTGGGCGAGCGGTTCGTACGACAGGAGTTCGTCGCCGCGGTCGCATCGATGGTAGGGCGCAATTACGACCTGGCCATTGGAGAAATCGAGGCCGGTACGCTGCTCTACGAGATGCTCAACCTTTCGTTCGCGCACGGACTGAAGCTGCCCGCCGAGCTCACGCTGCTCGCGAAAGCGCTGTTCAACCTCGACGCCGTGACGCGCGCGCTCGACCCGACCTTCTCGCCGATCGAGACGATCCGCGAGTTCTCCTCACGCATCGCCAACGACCGCGCGAAGCGCGAGCTGTCGCTCAGCCGCGTCTTCCAGATGGCGACGCAGACGTCGGACCTGATCACCGCGCTCCCACACCGGCTCGACCTTCTCACCGAGAAGCTGGCGGCCAACGAGTTCGCGATCCAGCTCGAGGCGCCGCAGGTGCACGTGCTGTTGCGAGGGATGCAGAAGATCGCCAACCGTGTGTTCTCGGGTGTCGTCCTGGCGGGCATCGTCGTCGCCAGCGCGATGCTCCTCCCCCACCGCCCCGTGCTCGGCACCACGGGATTCGTCATCGCGGCGCTGATCGGACTGTACATGGTGGTGTCGATCCTCGTGCAGGATCGGGCGGAGAAGAGAAAATGAAAACGGAATGCGGAATGCGGAGGGTTGTAAGACCCTGAGGGAGAGAGAGCTCCGCGTAGTCCGTCGGAGCTCTCCTTGTTTATGGTCTTACAAACTTCCGCATTCCGCCTTCCGCATTCTTCTCAATGCGCGCCCGTCAGCATGAGCTGCCGCAACCTCGCCAGCCGCCTTCTCACCGACCCGTCCATCACCGTGTCGCCAATGCGGATTACTGTGCCGCCGAGGATCGTGTGATCCACCGAGAAATGCGGGACGACAGACTTGCCGAGCGCTTTCGAGAGACGATCCGTCACCGTCTTCGCGAGCTTGCTGTCGGGCTCGCGGGAGACCGTCACCTGCGCGTGCACGCGACCTTCGACCTCGTCCACGATCGCGTGATACTGAATGGCGATCTCGGGAATCAGCGCCTGACGACGGTGGCGAATCACCGACTGAAGAAAGCGAACGAACAGTCGCGGCATGCGGTCCTGGAACGCCTTGGCGATGACCTCGTTCTTCTGCCCCACGTCGATCCGGGGTGACTCGAGGAAGAGACGCAGCCGCTCGTCGCGCGCGATCGCGTCTGCGACGTCGGAGATCATCGTCCCCCATCCCGTGAGGTCGCGCGCCTTGCTGGCGAGCGACACGAGCGCGGCGGCGTAGTTGTGGGCGATCGTCGGATCGCGCATCAGCGCTTCGCCTTCTGAAGATCAGAGAGGAAATCCTCGACGATCTTCCGGTTCGCTTCGTCATCGAGGTTCTGCTCGATCACCTTGCTGGCTCCCTTGATCGCCAGCTCCACCGCCTCACGACGCAGCTCCGCGATCGCCCGGTCGCGCTCGGCGCCAATCTCCTGGCGCGCGCGGTCGAGGATCTCCTGCTGCTGATGGCGCGCGGCTTCCACCATGTCCGTACGAATCTTCTCGCCGGCCTTGGCACCGTCGGCAATGAGGCGCTGCGCATCGGCACGGGCCGCGTCGATCTGACGGCGATGCTCCTCGAGCAGCTTCGCTGCCTCCTCGCGGTCGCGCTTCGCGGCGGTGATTGCCTCTTCGAGCGCCTTCTCACGGGCTTCGACGGCGGCGACGATCGCCGGGAAGGCGTACTTCCGCAGCAGAAGGAACAGCGTGACGAAGATGATCAGGGTCCACGCCATGAGCCCGGTGTTGGGGCTCAGGAGACCACCACCACCCTCGGCTTCGGCGGCGAGTGCGGAATTGGCATTCGCGAGCGACGCGGCCGCGATCAGCAGGAACGAGCGCATGGTGACGTCCAGTCGAGGTATCGTGTGAGCGCGAGGCCCGGGCCCCGACTCACACCGCGAATCAGAAGGTGAACTTGAGCTGAATGAGCAACGCGACGACGATCGCGAACAGCGTCGCTCCTTCGACGAACGCCGCCAGAATCAGCGCGCCCGTCTGAATGCGGCCGGCCATCTCTGGCTGCCGTGCCATGCCTTCCATGGCCGAGCCGCCGATGCGGCCGATGCCGAGACCCGCACCAATGACGGCGAGACCGGCACCGATGCCGGCGCCGAGCATACCCCACGCGCCCGCGTACTCACGCGTGTAGGTGGCCGCCGCCTGGAGAAGGGGGAAGATGTCCATTGTCGTACTCCGTTCCGTAGTTCGTTGTCAGCGCTCCGCGCCTGGTGTCAGCGCTACCCGTCAACGAGCCCCGGGGCTCAACGGGATTCCGCGGTCATTCGACCGCGTACGGAGCGCGAGAGCGGAGCGATGTCTCTCGCGCTTTGTGTGCTCAGTGCGCGCCCTCCCGGATCTGTCCAATGAAGACAGACGCCAGCATGGCGAAGATGAACGCCTGCAGGAACGCCACGAACAGCTCGAGCAGCATGATTCCGACCGCCATCAGGAACGGGCCGCCGACGACCCACCAGCTTCCGAAAGTGAAGATCATCCCGATGAGCGCCAGGACCATCACGTGGCCAGCCGTCATGTTGGCGAACAATCGGATGGCGAGCGCGAACGGCTTCGTCAGCTTTCCGATGATCTCCACCGGCGTCATGATGAACGTCATCGGCAGCTTGAGCGCGATCGGCATGTCGTGCGGCCAGTAGACGATCGTGCCGAGATACCCCTTGCCGAGGGCGCGGATGCCCGCCCACTCGATCATGAAGAACGTGATGATCGCCAGCGTCGCGGTGACCGAGATGTTGCTGGTCGCCGTCGCCCCGTACGGCACGAGGCCGAGCACGTTCGCGAACAGGATGAAGAAGAAGAGGGTCAGAACGAAGGGGACGTACTTCTCTCCGTGCGCCCCCACGTTCGGCAACACCACTTCGTTCCGCATGTAGAGGACGATCGCCTCGACCGCGTTAGGCACGCCCTTCGGTGGCTTCCCCGCGGCCTGATACCGCCGCTGCGCCCGGCCAGCCAGGAACAGGAGGAGGAACGCGAGCGTCGCCGAGACGAGCATCATCACCACGTGCTTCGTCGGCGACAGGTCGATCGTGACGCCGCCGATGTGGATCGGCGCCCAGCGCGGAAGCTCGATGTGCTTGGCGAGCGCCGCGTTCGGCCACGGGATCTCGATCTCGTGCGAGTCCACAATGTGCGGCATGATCATGTCCTTCTGCCCCTCGCTCTCCGGCACCTGCGCGCCGTGGAGCGACTCCTGGACTTCGGCACGAACGGCCGAGTCGGCGGAGGGACGCTGCTCGTGTGCGGGCTCCTGCGTCGCGACGGGAGCAGCGGAAATGAGGACGGCGAGAAGTGCGAGTGAGATTCTCATGCGGCGAGGAACAGTGGCTCGACCAGGGTCGTCACGAAGAAGTACGTCACCAGGCTGACCAGCGCGGCGGTGGGTGCCAGCCCCAGCGCTTTCACGAACACGAGCGCGAACGCGACCAGCGTCACGAGTCGCACCAGGATCCCCATTCCCCATCCCACCATGACGTTGTCACGCCGGAGGAAGTGAGCGATCGCGAACGCGAGGAGCTGCACCACGTACGCGACGCCGGCGCTCGTCCACACGGCGCGTTGTTCCATCGGGGCGTGGAAGGCGATTCCGAGAACGAGGGCGGCCAACGCGGTGAGACCTAGCGAGATTGCCGCGAAGTAGATCGAGCTTTTCATCGGCGCCTGGACTCCTCTTCCTTGCGCTGGTCGGCCATCAGTCGGCGATAGATGCTGAAGAACCCTGCGGTGGCGCCGAGGAACACGCCGGCGATGAGGAGCCACGGGCTCGTGCCGAGCTTCTCGTCCAGCCACTTCCCGACGAAAAGGAAGAGGATGATGGCCAGCGCGAACTGGAGGCCGAGCCCGGCGTAACTCGCCGCAGACGGCTCCATGGCGAACCGTCCGGTGGTGCGGGGGTCCTTGGGCTCCTCCGGTGCCGTCATCGCGGAGGGGAATCTATCGCTTGTGAAATTTTTCGCAAGCTCATTAGAAATGCCGACCGAACAAACACCGAGATTTGTGACCTCTCACCAAGTTTCGGTGATATCTGCACTTACGAGTTACCACCCCATTGCTCTATCGTCATGCTGTTGATAAGTTTGCCGGCTCTCGACCGCCACCGACCGCGACGGTGGCCGCCCGGCCCTCTTTCGCTCCCCGCTGCGTGACAATGCGTTCCCGCCTAATGGTCCTCCTGCTGTGCGCCGGCGCCCTCGTGCTCGCGTGCGGCCCCCGCGCTCACTCCAACGAAGCC
Organism: Gemmatimonadaceae bacterium; assembly: GCA_035650335.1. Lineage (GTDB taxonomy): Bacteria > Gemmatimonadota > Gemmatimonadetes > Gemmatimonadales > Gemmatimonadaceae > JAICNG01. The sequence continues at coordinate 4,592 of DASRHU010000319.1, forward strand.
TCAGCCAACGCGACGCAGCGCCAGGCCGACCAGAGCGCCAACACTCTCGCAACGTCCCTCAACGTGTCGGTCGAGCGCGGCGTTCAATTCGCGTTCCACGTCACGAACAACAGTGAGAAAGGTATCGAGCTGAGATTCCCGAGCTCGCAGACGCACGACTTCATCGTGCTCGATTCGATTGGACGCGAGGTGTGGCGCTGGGCGGGCGATCGCATGTTCACCTCCGCCATGCAGACGAAGATGCTCGGCGCACGCGAGACGCTGAAAGTCGAAGAGGAATGGGATCCGGCCGGGCGCAAAGGCAGACACACCGTGGTCGCGAAGCTCACGGCCGGCAATCACCCGCTGGAGGAAAAGGTGGAGTTCGCGCTCCCCTGAGTCAGCGCGGTCGAGCGGGAACACGGGGCGGGCCACTTGCGGCCCGCCTTTTTGTTTGCAACCCTGACAGTGACTCGCGTCGCGCTCCCTGGGTCCGGATGGGTGTCAGCCGCCTGGAGATACCATGACCCTTCGTCGTCTGGTCCTCTGTACCGCCGCGGCCTGCCTCCTCGGTTGCGGCGATGAGCCGACGGGTCCCTCGACGCTCGACCTCCGACTCGCCGCGTTGCGCTTCGCCTTTCTCGAACGGTCGCGCGTGGAGACGGGAGATGTCTTCGGCGGAATGGCCGCGCAGCAAGCCGTGCTCGCCCTGCGCACCGGCGTCCGCCCGACCAGCGTGACCATCACGGTGGACGGCGTCACCGACGAGTACTGGGCACTCGAGGTCGAGCACGCGTTCGGCGACGACCGCACGCTGAGTCCCGTGCTCACCCTGCCGATCGTGCTCCGCCACATGGTTGCCTGGCGAGGCGACGACCCGCAGCGCGTGATCTCCATTTCGGTCGCGAGCGACACCGGAACCTTCACACTGTTTCAGCCGCTCTCGCTCTCGGCGCCGGGGTCTGGTTTGCCGTCCAGCCCCTTCTCATCGGGAGTGCTGTTCGAGCGCGGCGGACCGCCATTCCTGGCCGAGAGCGGCGGGGCTCGCGCGACGAGGCCCGCGATCGG
>DASRHU010000320.1:0-5710 GCA_035650335.1 Gemmatimonadaceae bacterium
CGAACGTCACCGTCAACCTCGCCAACGCGATGGCGGGACAGCAGCTCCCCTGGCACGTCCATGAGGGCTCCTGCGGCAACGATCTGGGCATCGTCGGCAGCGCGTCCGCGTATCCCGTGATCGTCGTCGGCAACGATGGCAGGGCGAGCACCAGCGCGTCGCTCGGCGTCTCCCTCGACGAGGCCAAGGACTACTTCGTGAATGTGCACGCGTCGCCCACGAACCTGCAGACGATCGTGGCCTGCGGGGATCTGGACGACTGACCCCAGGTAGTCGAGGTCGTCGAGGTCGTCGAGGTCGTCAACGAAAGACAAGCGGGGTCGCGATCGCGGCCCCGTTTTGCTTTCGTCGATAACCTCGCCGACCTCGACGACCTTGACGACCGCTACCTCACGAACGACGCCAGCACGATCTCCAGCACGAACAGCAGCACGATCGCCAGCTCCAGCGCCTCACCGCGCGCGGCCTGCCCCTCGGCGTTGAGCATCGAGTACGTCTCGCGGATGATCGCGAGCTTGCGATCGATGCCCGCCCGCCACGCCCGCCCGCGAAAGATCTCCAGCGCCGCCGAGTAGATGCGCGCGAGATAGACGTCATCGGTCACCTTCAGCGAGTTCTCGGCGCGCTCCACCAGCTCCGTGGAGTCGGCGACGATCGACAGCAGATGCGTCAACAGATGCGTGAAGCGGCGGCGGAAGAATCGGCCCGGCTTGGCGCGCGCTTCGGCGATCTGGTCGTACATTCGCGTCAGCTCCGTGTCGAGCACCGCGTCGTAGAAGCGAAGCTCGAGCAGCTGCGCATTCGCGAACTCCAGGATGTACTGCACGTCCGTATCCTCGGCGACGGGCTCGAGCACGAGCGCGTTGTCCCACGTGAGGATGGTCAGGTCATCCCCGTAGTACGAGAACCGGTGCGGCAGGAGCTCGCGGCGCGCCGCGGCCGAGAGCGGGCGTGACTCGTTGAGCAGCAGCGGGATGATGTCGTCGTCGCCGAGCGCGTCGGCGGGCACGGGCCGGCCGGCAGTGTCCTCCAGCCGACGGATGCGAAAGACGATGTAGTCTTCGGAAACCGGAGCGATCGCCGGACGCTCGATGGCCGGCGTGATCCGCTCGAACAGCGCGTTGAGCTGCCGCTGAAACACGGGTGTCAGATCCGCGCCGACGTCCACCGCGTTGCCGAAGCGCGAGTACTGCTGCCAGTCGATTGACGGCGGCGCATCGATGCGAAGTCGCAGCGAGACGACGCCAAAGTCGAAGATGCGTGCTGCCACGGTGGCGTCGTACGCGCGGCCGTCGATGACGACGCGCTCATCGCCAAGGGGAACACTCACCGGCGGGTTGGCGATCTGCATCGCTTGCGCTTCGCCACCGAGTGGTCGCGCGCGCACCGGCGCGCTCGCGGCGAGGATCTCGAGCGCGCGGTCGAGGTGGATCTCGTAGCCCACATCGTACAGGCGATAGACCATCGCGCCGCCGGTGACCTTCAGGGCGGCCGCGGATGGTCCTCGCTCAATCGTCAACGGACTTGTTGTCTCCCGGGGGAGCGACATACCGATAATCCTCGACGGGGACACCGCCGATGAGGTGTTCGCGAACGATGCGGTTCGCTCCGGCGACGTCGACGCCCGCGTACCACGTGTCTTCCGGGTAGACGACGACCATCGGGCCGTGGCCGCACTGATTCATACACCCTGCATGATTCACGCGCACCAGCCCCTTGAGTCCGGCCGCGGCGACGCCCTTCTTCAGCGCGTGATGCACATCCTGGGACCCCTGCTTCGGGCATTCCTTCCCCGACGTGCACACGAAAACGTGATAGCGGTACTGGCCCATGACAGACAGAGGTAGTCGAGGTCGTCAAGGGTGTCGAGGGTGTCAAGGTAGGGCGGCGGGTGCAGGAAGTTACCTTGACACCCTCGACACCCTTGACCACCTCGACACCTTTAGCTCCACATGCCCTTCTATCACGCAGACATGGTTCGTATCGTGCGTCTCGTGGCGCCGGAGCGTGACGTGGACGGTGCCGGCGATCCGCCACCACAGCCACGCGTCGGTGACGTGTGCGTCATCGTCGAGGCGGTGGACGAGGACATCTACCTCGTGGAGCGCTGCACCGATGACGGACGAACGTTATGGATCGCCGAGTTCATGGCGAGTGAGCTGGAGCTCGTGCAGCGATGATCACGATCGATGACTTTCAGAAGGTCGACATTCGCGTCGGCACGGTGGTGAGCGCGGAGCCGTTTCCCGAAGCGCGCAAGCCGTCGATCAAGCTGTCCATCGACTTCGGGCCCCAGCTCGGTGTCAAGCGCTCGAGCGCGCAGCTCACGCGACACTACACGCCGGAAACCCTGGTGGGGCGCCAGGTCGTCGCGGTCGTCAATTTCCCGTCGCGCCGGATCGCCGGCTTCGCGAGCGAGGTGCTGGTGCTGGGCGCGTGTCCGGAGCCCGGCGACGTCATCCTGCTGCACCCGGATATGCCGGTCGCCAACGGGGCGAGAATCGAATGAGAAGCGTGATGCGTCTCATCCTCGATGCTCGTTCCTCATTTCACCGCCAGCGATTGGACGACGGCGTAGATGGCGACGGCGATCGCGAACAGCCCCACCGCCAGCCAGCCGCCTAACGTCGTCGTCCGCCAGGTGAAGATGCGACGGGCCTTCCGCCGGAACGCGCCGCCACCAGGACTCCCCTCGGCGTGGAGAAATGCCGTCAGCAGGACGATGGGGAGTCCCGCTCCCATGACGAGGGTGGCTCCGGTGGGCACCCACGTGGGAAGATCGAAAAGATCGCGGATGAGCCGTGCCGCCGCGGTCACGACGACGGTGGCGGCCAGGTACGTACCTAACGCCTTCTTCGTCGTCACCTTCCGCCCCACCGACGGATGCCCGCCGGTCAGCGCGAGCGACATGTTGTGCGCGATGAGGGCGTTCAGCTCGTCGGTGAGATCGTCGGCATCCTGGTAGCGCTGGTCCGGGATCTTCTCGAGACACCGCATCACGATGCGCTCGAGCGTCGCGCCGACGTCCGGCCGGAGCCTGGAGACCGGGACCGGTCGCTCGGTGACCTGGGCCGCGAGGATCTTCCTCGCCGACCGCCCCGTGAACGGCGGCCGTCCGGCGAGCATCTCGTACGCGACGCAGCCGAGCGCGTAGATGTCCGCGCGGTGGTCGATGGTCGGATCGGCGGCGGCCTGCTCCGGCGCCATGTACGCCGGCGTGCCGAGCGCGAACCCGGTGGATGGCGTCGGGCCGGCGGAGCGCCGCTCCTCCGCCTGACGAAGCGCCTTCGCCACCCCGAAGTCGGTGACGAGGGCATGGTGCCTCACGAGCAGGATGTTGTCCGGCTTCACATCCCGATGGATGACGCCGAGGGCGTGCGCATGGCTGAGCGCGTCGATGACGTCGCGCATGATGCGGATCACGTCGGGGATCGGCAGCGTGCGCTCGCGCTCGAGCCGCTGGCGCAGCGACTCTCCCTCGATGTAGGGCATCGTGTAGTACAACAACCCATCGGCTTCCCCAACGAGCAGCACCGGCACGATGTGCGGGTGATGAACGCGTGCGGCGAGCTGGATCTCCCGGCGGAACCGCTCGATGCTGAGTGACCCGGTGAGCTCCGGCGGAAGGACCTTCACCACCACGCGCCGGTCGAGCGCGCCCTCCTGGGCGACGAAGACGCGCGCCATGCTCCCGCCGCCGAGCTCGCGATCGAGCCGATAGGCGCCGCCGAGAGAGGCCTGGAGCTGGTCCCGAAGTTGAGTCGCCATGCGGGTCCACCAAACAACGAGGAAACGGGCAGTCGTGAAATCTATCGGGAAACGGCGCCGGTTGCACGTACAAGGCATCACGAAGCGGTGATGGTGACGCCCCTCACGGGAACCGGTTCCCGGCTCGTTCCGTTGACAGAATACGGGTTTCCCCGTACCCCTTCGCTGAGCGACGACCGCGTGCGAGACACGCCAGCGCCAACGGGTGCGCCGTCACCGTCGCCGAACCTGTAACCAGGAGGGGAATATGGCCTCCACCACCGAGCCCACGACCACGGTCGACGCCGAGACCGCGCGCAAAGGCTACGCGCGCCCTGAGGTTCTGGTGACAACCGAGTGGCTCGCGGCCCACCTCGACCACCCGAACATCCGGATCCTCGAAAGCGATGAGGACGTGCTGCTCTTCGACACCGGCCACATCCCTAACGCGCAAAAGGTCGACTGGCACGCCGACCTGAACGATCCGGTGGTCCGCGACTACATCTCGTCGGAGAAATTCGAGGAGCTGCTTCGGTCCAAGGGGATCGACGAAAACACTCCCGTCGTGTTCTACGGCGACAAGAACAACTGGTGGGCGACGTACGCGTTCTGGGTCTTCCAGCTCTTCGGGTTCACCAACGCGCGCATCCTCGACGGTGGCCGCACGAAGTGGGAGAAGGAAGGGCGGCCCATGGTGACCGAGGTGAAGACGTTCCCCCGCACGAGCTATCGCGCGCCAAAGCGCGACGACAGCCGCATTCGCGCCTTCAAGGAACAGGTACTCACGCACATGCGCGCCGCCCGTCCGTTGATCGACGTGCGGTCCCCGGAGGAATTCAGCGGCCAGCGAACGCACATGGCGGAGTACCCGCAGGAAGGCGTGCTGCGAGGGGGCCACATCCCCGGCGCGAAGAACGTCCCGTGGGCGCGTGCGGCCAATCCGGATGGATCGTTCAAGAGCGCCGATGAGCTCCGACAGCTGTACGAGCGCGATGCGGGGCTGAAGCCGAAAGACGATGTCATCGCGTACTGCCGCATCGGCGAGCGCTCCTCGCATACCTGGTTCGTCCTCTCGTACCTCCTCGGCTACGACCACGTGCGCAACTACGACGGCTCGTGGACGGAGTGGGGGAACTCCGTGAGGACGCCGATCGAGAAATGACTCAGCATCGCGGCGCGAAAACGAAGGAGACGGCGGGCGGTGCGACGGGGACGGGCGCGCACCGCCCGCCGAATCACGTCATCGTGCGGTGGCGCGGCGATGAGGAGTTCGAGGGCGGACGTCCGGGTGGACCGACCCTTCGCGTCGACGGCCACGGAAAGGTGGCACAAAGTCCGGTGGACGTGCTGCTCACCGCACTCGCGTCGTGCTCCTCGATCGACGTCGTGGGCATTCTCGCCAAACGCCGCACGCCCGTCCGATCGCTGGACGTGGACGTCATCGGCGAGCGCGCGAACGATCAGGTTCCGCGGAAGCTCATCCGCCTCGTGCTGACGTACCGGATCGCCGGCGCGGGAATCGAGCGAGAGCATGCCGAGCGGGCGATCGAGCTCGCGCTCAACAAGTACTGCTCGGTGAGAGACTCGCTGGATCCGAAGATTCCGGTCGAGTGGAAGCTGGAGCTGGACTCCAGGTAGTCGAGGTCGTCAAGGTCGTCGAGGTGATCGAGGTGACTTCATCGATGTGAGTCACCTTGATCGCCTCGACTGCGCGTAGTCGAGGTGATCAAGGTCGCTGATGGCGCGATGACGTCACCTCGATCACCTCGACGACCTCGACCACCTCGACTACCTCGGGTTCCTCACCACGTGCGTCGGATACGCGAAATCGATTCCCTCGGCGTCGAACCGGCGCATCAGCTCGAGGTTGATCTGCTGCTGAATGTCGGCGTAGACGGTGAAGTCGGATGACGCGATGAAGTAGATCACGTCGTACTCGAGCGACCAGTCGCGCATCGCGCGG
>DASRHU010000321.1:0-13550 GCA_035650335.1 Gemmatimonadaceae bacterium
GGATCCTGACGCAGCACGCGGCGGAGCGCCGAGCCGAAGTTGCCGGTGTCGGTGCCGACCTCGCGCTGGTTGATGTTGCAGTTGATGTCGCGATGGAGGAACTCGATCGGGTCCTCGATCGTGATCACGTTCGCGTGACGACGCTCGTTGATGTGCTGGATCATCGCGGCGAGCGCCGTCGATTTGCCGGATCCGGTGACGCCGGTGACGAGCACGAGCCCGCGCGGCTTCATCGCGATCTCTTCCACCACCGGCGGAAGGTTCAGCTCGGTGCAGTTTTTCACCTGGTACGGCACGAGGCGCAGCGCGTACGCGATCGTTCCGCGCTGCTGAAACACGTTCACGCGAAATCGCCCGATGCCCGGGACGCCGATGGCGAAGTCCGCTTCCTTGTTCTCGGTGAACTCCTTCACCTGCTTCGGCGTCATGATCTGCTCGGCCAGCTGCTTCAGGTCTTCCGGCTTGAGCGGCGCGAGATCGAGCTGCTGAAGCTCACCGTTGATCCGAAGCACGGGCGGACGGCCGACCTTGAGGTGCAGGTCGGACGCGTTCTGCTGAATCATGCGCTGCAGAACCGCCTTGAAGTTGAAGGTGGCGGCACTTGCTCCCGGAGTCGGGGCGGCGCGGGTCGTGGCGGGCTCAGCCATTGGGGTCGATGCGGAAAAGGGCTTGTCCGTACTCGACCGGGTGCGCGTCCTCGACGAGGACGTCCCGCACCACGCCCGAGAACTCGGACTCGATCTCGTTCATGATCTTCATTGCCTCGATGATGCAGAGGATCTGCCCTTTAGAGACGCGCGCCCCCACCGCGACGTAAGCGGGTGCCCCCGGCTCGGGGGATTTGTAGAACGTTCCAACCATTGGGGACTTCACCTCGAGCAGCTTCGACTTGGGCTCCGCCCGGGGCCCCTCCCCCTCGCCGACCGTTGGAGACCCCTCCGTGGGGGTCGGCCGGGCCGGTGGGGCCGCCGCTGGCGCCACCGGCATGGGGATCGGCATTGGGGGGGCCACCTGCACCGTCCCCCGCTGCTGCGGGGTCTTGGAGATGCGGATCTTCATCCCCTTGTCCGTCGAGATCTCGATGGAGTCCACCGTCGATTCATCGAGCATCTCGACGAGCTTTTTCACGTAGCGTAAGTCGATCATTGGTGTGGGCTAGGATCCCTCATGAACGAGGGTGAATACGGAATGCGGAATGCGAATCTTCACTCCTCGTTCCTCTACCCGATCTCGATCAGATCACGCGAAAAGGCGGTGAGCACCCGCGAGCCCTCATCACCGAGAAAGACGTCGTCCTCGATGCGCACTCCGCCCCAGCCGGGCTTGTAGATCCCGGGTTCGATGGTGACGACCGCGTGCGGCGGGAGTGTCGTGTCGGCCGTGCGCGCCAGCCGCGGCGCCTCGTGCACCTCGATTCCGATGCCGTGCCCCAGGCTGTGGCCGAACGCATCCCCGAATCCGCGGTCCTCAATGTATCCCCGAGCGACCGCGTCGGCATCCCGCCCGCGCATGCCGGCCCGGATGGCCCGGGACGCGCGCTCGTTGGCCTCGCGCACGATCGCGTGGATCTCCCGCTGCTCCGCCGTCGCCTCGCCGATGACGAAGGTACGAGTGACGTCGGCGCAATATCCTCCGACGACGGCGCCGAAATCGATCAACAGAAAGTCGCCGCGTTGCACGGCGCGCTCGGACGATCGCGCATGCGGGAGCGCCGAGCGCTCGCCGGATGCGACGATCGTCGGGAACGGGAAGCCTTCACTCCCCGCGTTGCGCAGCGCGCGCTCGAGACAGCCGGCGATCTGAAGCTCGGTCATTCCCTCGCGCACGTCGCGGATCGCATGCTCGAGTGCGCACTCCGCGGTGCGTGCGGCTTTGGCGATGAGCGCGAGCTCATCCTCATCCTTCTGCTCGCGCAGCGATTCGACGATGTCGAGCGTCGGACGCCATTGACATCGCGTTCCCTGCTCGAGAAGCCGCTGAAAATCGCGGTGGACGAGATGGTTCGATTCGAACCCGATCGCGCACGGCGGCCCCGCTGGCAGCGTGCGCCAGAGACCCGCCCAGAGACTCTGCGGCTCGATCACGACGCGAGCCAGGTCGCCGACTTCGGCGTTGGCCTGGACCTGGTATCGGAAGTCGGTGATGAGCGTGGCGTCCTTCGGCGTCACCAGCGCGAGCGCGCTCGTTCCGGAGAAGCCGGTGATGTAGCGAATGTTCGGAAGACTGGTGAGCAGAAGCGCATCGAGATGCGCCTCGTGAATCCGCTCGGAGAGCGCCGCGAGGCGCTGAGGTCGTCGGTCAGGCACTCTGGTCGGCGAGCTTCGCGACGAGACCGCGCAGCGCCAGCTCGTAACCGAGCGCGCCGAATCCGCAGAGGACGGCGGTCGCCCCGCTCGCCAGCATCGACTGCCGGCGCTCCGGCTCACGCGCGAAGATGTTCGTGAGGTGCACCTCGACGAACGGCACGTTCACCGCGGCCAGCGCATCCCGAATGGCGAGACTCGTGTGCGTGTACGCGCCGGCGTTGACCAGCGCACCGTCGGCCGTCCCGCGCATAGCGTGAATGCGGTCGATCAGCTCGCCCTCGCCGTTATGCTGCGCGAACTCCACCACCGCGCCGATCTCATCGGCCACGACGCGAAGCCGCTTCTCGATGTCACCAAGGGTCACGCGCCCGTAGATCTCGGGCTCGCGTGAGCCGAGGAGGTTGAGGCTCGGCCCGTTCAGTACCGCGATGCGCACTACTTCTTGAGCTGATCGAGCCACGTGTTGAATAGCTCGATCTCGCTCGAAGCGTCCTGCCCGCTTTCGCGATTCGCCTCTCGCTGCTCCTCGGCGAACTGCTCGAAGGTCATCCCGTTGCGGGTCTGCGGCGTGCCGGACGAGGGCGTGCGCCCGAAGATGTGGTCGAGCGACAGCTCCTCCTCTGCCTTACGAGTACCCGACCCCTCGGCAGGCGGACGATTCTCGTCCCGCTGCGACTCCATCGGGGTGACGGGCGTCATGCGCGTCAGGAACGACGGCTCGAAGACGCTGGCCAGCGTGGCGGCGGCGTTTTCGTCCTCAGTCGGAATCCTCTGGCTGGGAAAGAGCTCGGACGGCGGTATCGCGTTAGGGTCGCCAGCCGGCTGCGGCCGCCCCTCGGCGGCCGGTGGGCTGTCGACGGCGTCCGGCTCGTAGCCGGCGAGCCACGGCACCTCGCCCGGTGGCTCCGCGGGCGCCGCGGGTTCCTCGCGTCGCGCCGGCGAGATCGCGGCGTTCCACTCCGTTTCGTCGAGCAGCGGGAAGCCGCCTCCCTGGCTCGTCGGCTCGGCGGGCGGCTCCGGCTCGGGGTCCGACCGCAGCCATGCCGGCTCGTCGAGCTCGGGTGCCGCGCGGCGACGCTCGGGGGCCGGCGGCGGAGCAACCGGCCGCTCGGTCACGCGGCGCGCGCCAATCGGCTCGTCAGGCTCCTCATCGTCCGACGGCTCTTGTCCGATCGACGCGTCGTCGACCGCCTCACGCTCCACCACTCTGCGCATTGCCAGCTTCGCGAAGAAGCTCCGAATGGTCTTCTTCGGCTTCGCGGTGGCGCGCTTCTGCGCCATCTCGGCCACGTTGTCGGAGATGGCAGCCATTCCGATGCTCGACCGCGAGCCCTGCTCGAGCTGCCTAACGCGCTCACGAAGGGTCTCGTCGCTCGGGTTCTGCGCCGCCAGCTGGCGATAGATGTCGAGCGCTTCCTGCACGTACCCCTGCTGGAGGTACAGCTCGGCCATCGTCTCGGTGACGAATGCCGCCGGGGAGGAGGTCGTCGCCTGAACGTCCAGCATGGGGTAGTAGGCATCCACCGCATCGCGCGGCTCACCGCCTTTCGGCAGGTCGGGCACGCTGTCGCGGGATGATGCTTTCGGCTGGGCGGGCGCGGGCGCCGGAGCTTCCGAGCCAATCCCGCTGACTTCCAGACTCTGCTCGAGGTCGGGGAACGCCTTCTCCGCGCTCGGAGACGGCTCGAACGCTTCGGCGGTCTCGATCTCCAGCGGCTCGTGCTCGGCCACCGCGTCGCTCGGCTTCTTCGACACGTCGATGTTGAACTCATCGTGCTCGATTTCCGGCGCGGCCGGCGCGCCCTCGACCGCCGGCACGCTGAGCGACTCGAGATCGATGTTGGGCGAGAACTCCTCCGATACGACGGCCTCGTGTCCGCCCGTGGGCTTGGGGCCGCTGCCCATCGCCTCGAGCTGCGCAATGACCTCGTCGTTCTGCGGATCAACCTCGAGGAGTCGGCGGTACCACCCCTTGGCGACGTCGTTCTCCCCGTGCTGGCGCGCGATGTCGCCGAGGTGGCGCAGCGCGATCAAGTTCTCGGGATCGAGGTTGAGCGCGGTCTCGAACGTCTGACGCGCCTCGTCGAGCCGGCCGCAATCGTACAGCGACTGCCCCAGGACGATGTGGCCGCTGATGTAGCCTGGCTGGTGCGGGATCTGTCCCCGGCAGATCTCGATGGCGCGATCGTAGTCGCCGGATTTCCGGAGCTCGTTGGCGAGTCGGGCGAAGACGCGACGCGGGTTCTCCGCGTATTGACGGAGAAGGTCTTCGATCAGGGCATGATTGGCCATGCAAAGCCCTCAGGGGAACTGCCCCGGGCCCGGGGCGGCGAGACGCGGCAAGATATACCCTCCTGACGATCGAAGTCAATCGGAAGTCATATCGTGGCTTGATTTTATGAAGCGCGGCCGGGTAGATTTTCTGGCTGCCACGTCCAACCACCCACAGCCTGCCTTTCCGTGCTGCAAGCGTTCCGCGGATCCGCGAAAGTCGTCTTCTGGATCGTCTTCGTTTCCTTCGTCGGCGTTTTCCTCTTCGCCGAAACATCGGGCCTCTCCAGCCGGGGCGTGACGCGCGGGACGTCGGTGGGGAGCGTCAACGGCGTCGACATCACGTACGACCGCTGGGATGCGCAGGTTCGCGCACTCACGCAACAGGAGCAACAGCGTCGCGGCGTTCCGTCGCTGACACAGGATGACGTGAGCCGCATCGAGGAGATCGCCTTCCAGCAGATCGTCGATTCGATACTCCTCGCGCGCGAATACGACCGGCGGGGCATCACCGTCACCGATCGGGAGATTCAATACGCGGCGCGTACGATGCCGCACCCCGACCTCGCGCAAAATCCCGATCTCCAGACCGAAGGGCGGTTCGATCCCGAGAAGTATCAGCGACTGCTGCAGAGCCCGATGGCCCGCCAACAGGGACTGACGCAGTTCCTCGAGCAGTACTACCGCACCGAGATTCCGAGGCAGAAGCTCTTCGAGCAGATCGCGGCCGGCGTCTATCTGACCGATGCTCGGCTGTGGCGTATCTGGCAGGATGAGCGCGATTCCGCTCGCGTGTCGTACGTGGCGCTTCGACCCGGCTCGGTGCCCGACAGCGCCGTTCGCGTGACGGACGACGAAATTCGGCGGTACTTCGACGCACATCGTGACGACTTCGGCGATCGCCGCGGTCGCGCCGTGTTGTCGCTGATCAGCTTGCCGCGACCGATTACCGCCGCCGACACGGCTGCCTCACGTCAACGGGCGCTCGACGTCCGTGCCGAGATCGCTGGTGGCGTGCCGTTCGACACCGTCGCCCGTCGCGAGTCATCCGACAGCGTGTCGGCGGCGAACGGTGGGTTGCTGGGGACGGTCACGCGCGGCGCCTTCGTGCCGGAGTTCGAGCGCGCGGCGTTCGCGCTGCGTCCCGGCGAGCTGTCGCAGCCGGTGCTGTCACCGTTCGGCTTCCACATCATCAAGGTGGACAGCCGGAAGGGCGACTCGATCACCGTGCGCCACGTCCTCGTCCCCGTCCGGCAGAGCGATTCGAGCGAGCAGCGCGTGACCGAGCAGGCCGATACGATCGCCAACATCGTCACGTCGGGTGATGATTCGGCGCGCTTCGAGCGTGCCGCGCAGCGCTACCAGCTGCCGATCGCGCGCGTCGTCGCGGCCGAGGGCGATCCGTTGACGTGGAATGGCAAGTACGTGCCCGATCTCGGAGCGTGGGCGTTCCGCGGCTCGCGCGTTGGCGACATCAGCGACATCGTCGACTCGCCCGATGCGTTCTACGTGGCGCGCATCGACTCGCTGGAGGAAGGAGGAGACGTCGCGCTCGATGATGTGCGCGACGACATTCGACGCGTGCTGATGAATCGCAAGAAGGTCGATTATCTGGAGCCGCGCGCTCGTCGCATCACCGACGCCGTGGTCGCCGGAAAGACGCTCGAGCAGGCTGCGCAGGAGAATGGATTGAGCGTCGAACGGACGCTGATGTTCACCCGCGTGAGCCTGGTCCAGGGACTCGGCCGCCTCAACGAAGCGGTCGGGGCCGCGTTCGGCTTACCGGTTGGGGCGATCAGCGCACCTATCAAGACGGAGGACGGTGTCTTCGTCATCCGCGTGGACGCGCGCGTCAACGCCGACCGCGCCGCCTGGGAAGCGCAGAAGCAGACGCAGCGGGAGCAGCTTCTCCTTCGCCTTCGTCGCCAGCGCATTCAGGATTTCGTGACGGCGCTGCGGAAGGAGGCGGACGTGGACGATCGCCGGCGCGAGGTGCAGGCGTTGACGAGGAACGCCGCCTCCTGACCCCCCGACCCCACCCGGGCCAAGGGCCAGGGGCCAAGGGCCAAGGGGGTGGTAATGCAAACGGCCGCGCAGTGCGCGGCCGTTTGCTCATCTGATGAGCGCCGCTGGCTGCGAAGCAGCCGCGGCGCCTTTCCACCCCTGATCCCTGACTCCTGACTCCTGACCCCTAGATCAGTCGCTTGGGCTCAGGGCGAGACTCCTCTTCTCTCCGCGCTTCACTCGTTGGGCGGGCAGGGGGCAGCGTCTCGCGCGGCTCCGGTTCCGTCAGCGACCGATTGACATCGGTGAGCGATTTCTTGAACTCGCGAATTCCCTTCCCCATCGACGCGCCGATCTCGGGGAGACGCTTCGCCCCGAAGAGCAGAAGCACCGCCACCATCAGGAGGATGATCTCCCAGAAGCTGAAATTGCCGAATGGCATAGTGCCTCCTAGAACAGCGAGCGAGCGATGAGGTAAGCGATCAGCACGCCGAGCAGACTCAAGAGTGAGATGTCGACGGCAATGGGTCCAAGAGAGAACTTAATCATGATGAGGTCGATCGACACTGGCCCCAGGGACCCGCTAAGTCCAGTGGTCAGGAATTCCTTGACCGCGCCAGGGGGCAAAAACCGACGGCTGATGTGCGTGATCAGTCCCCCGACGAGGAATCCGATCGCGAGGACGAGCGCGTGAAAGCCCGGGCGATGCCGGGCTGATCTCGAGAAGGACGAGGACGGGCGATTCATCACTGCGTTCGCTCCATGACGTAGACGATGGCATCGCGCAGCGCCGCCGTGGCGCGCGAGTCCGGCAAATCCGACAGCGCTTCAGCGGCCTCGTCGGCGAACCGCTCGCCGCGACGCCTAGCATACTCCAATCCGCCGCATTCCTCCACTATCGCGATCACGCTGCCGATCATCTCGTCGTCGGGCTCCCTTTCGTCGAACAGCGCCTCGACGACCGCGCGATCCGCCGCGCTCATCCCTCGCAGCGCGTGAATGAGCGGAAGCGTCACCTTGTGCTCGCGCAGGTCCAGTCCCGTCGGCTTGCCGGTGGTCGACGTGTCGGCCGTGTAGTCGAGCAGATCGTCCACGATCTGGAACGCCATCCCGAGCTGCAGCCCATAGCGCGCGAGCGCCTGCCGGTGGCGCGGCGCCCCCGCGAGCGCCCCGATCTCGCACGCCGCCGACAGGAGCGATGCGGTCTTGGCGTGGATCAGCGCGTCGTAGTCATCCTCGGAGAAGCGGAGCGCATCGAGCGCCGTGAGCTGCCGCATCTCGCCGATGGTCATCTGATTCGTCGCGTGCGCGAGCACCTGTAGCGGCGCCATGTCTCCGACGCGAACCAGCTCGACGACGGCGCGCGAATACAGGAAGTCGCCCATGATGACCGAGATCTGGTGCGTGAACAGCGCGTTGATCGTCGGCATGCCGCGACGGAGCGTCGAATGATCGACGGAGTCGTCGTGCACCAGCGTCGCCAGGTGCACCAGCTCGACGACGGCGGCGAGCGGAATGGCGCGAGGCTCCGGTCGTCCTTCGACCGCGCTCGCGAGCAGCGTGAGCGTCGGCCGGAACATCTTCCCCTTCATTCGGAGCAGATGCTCGGTGATCGCCTCGATCATGGGGAAATCGGCGACGATGACGCGCTGCAGCTCTCTCGCGACATCCTCGAGCCGCTCCTGCACCGGCGCCTGAATCTGCTGCAGCCCGGGGACTGCCCGCGCTCCCGCTCTGGCGGGAGCACTCATCTCGCCACTCGCTCCAGCGCGGCGAGGCGGTCGTTCACGTCACGGAAGGTGATGTCCACGGCGAAGACGCGTTCGTAGTAGGCGAGGGCATCGTTCCACTTTTGCAGCGCCTCCGATGCGTATCCCAGAAGATACAACACTCCCACCAATTGCTCGTCGGTGGCCCCGGGCTCGAGGGGCGCACGCGAGAGGATGGTGACGGCGATCTGATACTGCCCCTTCTCGATGAAGCACTGGCCTAACGCCTCGAACGTGCGGATGCGATGCTCCTCGCCTCGCAGCGCCTTCTGGAATTCGGCGATCGCCTCATCGAGCAGCCCCATCTCCTTGTATGCCACGCCCAGGTCATAGTGCGCCTCGTGATCCTCATCGGAGACGTTCTCGGCGATCCCCTGCTTGAATCGCTCCAGCATCTCCGTGAAATCTACCTGATCCGACTCCGGCTCCCGCACATCGGCGACCATCCGGGTGGATTTGGGCGTTTTTTCCTCGCTCAGCCAGTCGGACAGGTTGACGAAATCGTCATCGGAGCCGGAGCGTTTGGACACGGGCCTCGACGGCCGCTTCTCGACGCGCTTGGGCTCGGGCCTGTTGTTCTGACGAACCGGTTCGGAGCGACGCCGCTCTTGTGCCGGGGGCTCGGCCCGGGGCGGCTCCTTCCGCGGTCCGGTCACCGGACGCAGAGGCTCGCGCTTCGGAGCCGGGGGTCCCATGTCCTCGATGAGCGGGAGGTCCTTCAGCGCGCCAAGCGATTCGCGCGAAGTGACTGGCCTGGTCGCGGGTTTTGGGGGCGCCGGCCTGGGCGCCGCGGGTGGTGCCGGCGGTGGTGCCGCTCTCTGAGGCGGCGGCGCAAAGGTCGATTCGGGCGTCGGCGCCGCCTGCGGCTGCGACTCTCCGAAGACCTCCAGCGCTGCCTGCGCGCGTACGTCGTCCGGGGCAATGTCGATGACGCGCTGATACACCGCCTGCGCCTTCTCCTCGTGGCCGTTGCGAAAGAGACAGTCGGCGAGCTGGAGGTAGGCGTCGACGAGCCGCGATTTGTCGTTGAGCAGGAACGAGTACTCGACGCGCTTCTGGTGATGGCGAACCGAATTCGGATCGAGATGCAGGATCTCGTCGGCGACCGCCCGCGCACTCGCGTGATCCGATGTGCTCTCGAACCCGACCATCGCGATCTCGAGCTCGTCGATGCCGCCCTCGCGATCGCCATCCTCCAGCAGCGCCTCGCCGAGCTGTCGATGCAGCGGCCAGTTCCCCGGGTCATCAGCGACCGCGTCTCGCAGACGCTCGACGAGCGCCGCCCGCGATTCGGGAGTGGACTCCGGCTCCGCGGCGGCAACTTCATCGGGAAAGGTCGGCTGAATCAGCGGGAGATCGGGTCCCCCCGACGGAGTATCCTCGTCGCCGAGAAACGCGGTGTCTTCCAGGCGAATCTCCCACTCCGTGCCATCGGCGAGCGAGCTGCGCGATGGATCGGGATGCAGCGGGGCCTCGTCAGGCTCGATCGCCGACCCCGACGCGTTCAGATCCGCCAGCGGGTTGACCGCCTCATCCTCCGGCATGATGAGATCCAGTCGCGTCGCGGCGCGCAGCGACTCGGTCTCCTGAATCTCGATCATCGGCAGCTCGCCGGGGAGCGAAACGGCCTCATCGTCCGAGACGTCGGGGACCGACAGCTCGGAATCGATGAGTGGCAGATCCGAGGGCGCGCGCCCGGTGCGGCCCGTGAGCGCCGTGGGCTCGATGTCGATCGGCGAGACCGGCGGTGGAGCCGCCTCCGCGCCTAACGCCGTCTGCTCGAATCCGGCGAGAAGCCCCGGCGATGCATCGACGCCTTCGTCCGCATCGGGGGCCCGGCTCCCGTGCGAGATCGGCTCCTCGGCCGGCGGGTCGGTGTCGAGCATGGGAAGGCCGTCGAGCGACGGCTTCACCGGCGTGTGCGAACGCTTCGGCGGCGCCTTCGAGCGCGGCGGCTCAGTGTTGCGCGAGGGACGGGGTGCCGGAGGTGGCGTCGTCTCGATCCCGACGTCGAGGAAGACGAGGTCCCCGCGCTTCGGCGCCGCGCGATTGCCGGGTGCCTGCGGCTCGACATTCGGATCGATCGCCTTCATGCGCTCGAGCGTCGCGCGCGCCTCGCTCGCCCGCCCTTCCGACTGGTACCGCTCGTACAGCGTCTGAAGCTGCTCGATCGCCTCGCCCTTTCGGTCCTTCTTCACCAGCTGATCCGCCAGCATCAGGCGGATGTCGTCCTGGTCGGGACAGAGATCGGCAAACTCCTTCAGTGCGCGAAACGCCTCGTCGAGCCGACCGGCCTTCTGCATGCGGTCGGCGTACTCGAGGAAGTTCTGCTTGGCGTCGTTGGTAAAGCCCTTCTTCGCGCTGATCTTCCCGAGCTTGTAGTAGATCGAGTTACGCCCGGGGGCATTGCGCAGAATCTTGTTGCAGAGGGCGATGGCGTTGTTGAAAAATCCGCCCTCCGAATACAGGTCGACCGCTCGCTCGTAATGATCGACCGCCTCGGCGACGTTCCCCTGGCGGAGCATGAGGTCGCCGACGCGGTTGAACAGGGCGACGTCGGCCTCGTCCTCGCTCCCCTCGACTTCCTGGAGGATCTGGAGGTAGACCGCAAGCGCCTTGTCGAACTGCTTTTTCTGTTCGAATTCGCCCGCTCGTTTCTTGAGCTTGGGGACGTTGGACATCGGCGCTGGGTAGACTCCGAAGACGCGGTGAGGCGGACGGCGGGGAAATCGTTGGGGCGTAACTGCTTAACAATATCCGCCTAAGATACCGGCGGCCCAAAGGGGTGACAAGCTTCGCCCCGTATCCACGTCCCCCTACAACGACGGTCTCCATACCAATACGGCAACTCTCGAACGTCCTCGCAGTCGAACAGCGCGAGGTCGGCTGAGAAGCCCGGCGCGATCTGTCCAACTCGGTCGGCAAGCCCGAGCGCCGCCGCAGCGTTCACGGTCGCCGCGATCACCGCCTCGGCGACGGACAGGTGCAGCTGGCTGACGCCGAGGGTGAGGATGAGGGGGAAGTTCACCGTCGGGGACGTTCCCGGATTGAAGTCGGTGGCGAGCGCGACGGCGGCGCCGGCCTCGATGAGGGCGCGAGCGGGCGCCTGCCGCGGGCGGCCCAGGAAGAGCATCGTGCCGGGGAGCAGTGTGGCGACGGTGGTCGATGCGGCGATGGCGGCGATCCCCGCCTCCGAGATGGCGGCGAGGTGGTCGGCCGAGGTGGCCCCGAGCTGCGCTGCCAGCTGCGCCCCACCCGAGGGCTCCAGCTCGTCGGCATGGAGCTTCAGGCCCAGGCCTGCGCGGTGGGAGGCCTCGAGGATCTCCCGAGCCTGAGCGGTGGTGAAGACGCCTGGTTCGCAAAAGACGTCGGCGAATCGGGCGAGGGCAGGCGGTTTCGTGATGGCGGGGAGCATCTCCCGCACAAGCATTTTTACATAACTGGCGCCTCCCTCGGGCGCGCCCCGATACTCCGACGGAATCTCGTGCGCTCCCATCCACGTCGGAACCACTCGCATCGGCACGCGTCTGCCGACCTCGGCGATCGCGCGCAGCAGCTTGAGCTCATCATCGACCGTCAGTCCGTATCCGGATTTGACCTCGACGGTCGTCGTCCCGTACGACGCGAGGCGTCGCAGTCGCGCCTCGGCGAGGGCGACCAGCTCCTCCTCGCTTCGCGTGCGCACATCGCGCACGGACGCGTGAATCCCCCCGCCGCGCCGAGCGATCTCCATGTAGGGGACGCCGGCGGCGCGAAGCTCCTGCTCGTCGTAACGCGGGCGGCCGAAGATCGCGTGCGTATGCGAGTCGACCAGCCCGGGTGTGAGCACTCCCCCACCGCAGTCGATGTGCTCCGCTTCGGGATGCGCACGCGCGAGCTCGTCAGGCGCACCCACGGCCGCGATCGTCGCCCCGGCGACCAACACCCCCACATCCCGACGCGCCTGCATGTCGCCCATCTCGGCGCCACGGCGTGCCCGAGGCGGCCCCGCGCAGGTGACAACCTGACGCGCATTGAGGAAGAGCCTGGTCTTCACGGCTGAATGCGGAAGGCGGAATGCGGATTGAACGGCATGGAAACCCTACGGAAGAGCGACCGAGTCGCCGTTGTGCAGTTCATCCGGATTCCGCCTTCCGCATTTGACTCTCACGCGACCACATCTCGAAGTCGCGCCAGCGTCAGCGGAGCCTGCGCTTCGCCTCGACATGCGTAAAAGCATGCGTTGCAGTCGATCTTCGAGTACGGCTTGAAGTCGCGCCAGTGCATGTCGGCGGGAAAGTCGGGGCAGCGGCGGACGAAGCCAATGGGGTCGATGTGAATGGTGCGCAAGCCCGAGGCGCATGGGTCACGCAGCTCGCCACGAAGGTAGCGCGGAATCTGACGCAGGTACCAGTCGGAGCTGGTGATCACGCCGCGGTGATGGCGCTTGAACGCGAGCAGCTCGCGGACGACGTCATCGACGAGGGCGAGGCGCTCCGCCCGCGGGATGTGCGTCGCGTTGCCGTTCTTCATGGCGGTGTACGTGCTGAGGCCGACGCCGACGCCAAGCTCGTGCGCCGTTCGGACGATGTCCATCACGTGCTCGAGGTTCTCATCCTTGATCACCGTGTTGAAGCGCACGTTGTCGATACCGACCGTGCGCAACCGGGGCACCGTGTCGAGGATCCGCGCGGCGAGCCCGGGGATTCCGCGCGCGACGTCGTGGCGCTCATCGAGAAAATCGAGCGAGATGCTGAACTGGTTGATCCCGGCATCCCAGAGCGAGCGGGCCCGCTCGACGGTGAGCATCGCGCCGTGCGTGATGACCGTGATGTACTTGAGTCGTACCGCGCCGCTCACCGCCGCCACGAGATCCTCGAGATCACGCCTCAACAGCGGCTCGCCACCGGTGAAGCAAAGCAGCATCGGGTTGAAGAAGCGCGCGGCGTCGGCGAAGCTCCGCAGCTCGTTCACCTTCTCCGCCGCCGGCGTCTTCCAGTAGTCGCAGAAGTCACATCGCGCGTTGCAGCGCATGGTGACTTCGAGATGCACGAGCACCGGCCGCCGCCGGAGGTGCAGCCACGCGTACTTCGCGGCGAAAAGGGGGACGTGGTAGGGGCGGAAGCGGGCAGAAAGCACGGAGAGTCACAAGGGTGCGAAGGGGATCGAGGGGATCAACGGGGATCAACGGGCGTGGCGGTTGAGCCTTTCATAGTCCCGT
>DASRHU010000322.1:0-6978 GCA_035650335.1 Gemmatimonadaceae bacterium
AGGGGAGTGACCACACGTCGTTCGTGTGCCGGCCGGCGCCGGCTTTCCGGCTACAGTCGAGCTACACCGAGTATCGGCAGTACACCTGGCACACGAATCGGGACACGTACGACAAGATCGTGTTCGACGATCTCAAGAACAACGCGACGATGGCGGCGATGCTCGCGTATGCCGCGTCGGAGGACAGAGAGAAGACCTCGCGCGACGTGACGGTGCTGCCGCCGGGGCCTAACGGGCAGCCGCGGCCGTGGCCGACGTGTGGCCGGGCGAGGAGGAGCTCGAGCGGGCAGTAGTTCAGGGGTCAGGAGTCAGGAGTCAGGGGGTGTCAGGGAATCGGTTTCAGGAGTGAAAGGCGCCTCGCGAACGGCGTTCATGTCCAGAACCCAGCCCCTGACACCCCCTGATCCCTGACTCCTGACTCCTGACCCCCAGGTCACGCGGAAGGCCGACTCACTCCCCGGTCGCCGCCGGGCCGCGGCTCAGCCCACGGCCGGACGCGAGCGCGTTCTCGACGAGCATGAGCCCAGACTCACCGCTCCGCCGAACCATCTTCAGCAACATATCGATGCTGGATACTTCCTCGAGCTGCTCGCGGGCGAACCACTCGAGGAAATCGTGAGAGAGATAGTCCTTCTCGCTCGTCGCCCGCTCGAGGAGCGCGACGATCTGCTTCGTCACCCGGTTTTCCCACTCGAGCGCCAGCGACACCGCCTCCTCGGCCGATGCGAACGTGTGGCGTGGCGCGGGGATCGCGGGGATCTCGACGCTGGCGTTCGCGTCGAGCAGGTAGCGAACGAACTTCATGGCGTGCTCGCGCTCTTCATCCGCCTGCGTGAAGAAGTGGTCGCGGAACGCCGGGAGGCCGGCATCGTCGAAGTACGCGGCGATGTTCACGTATTGCAGCGACGCGCCGAACTCGTGGCCGATCTGCTCGTTCATCTGCTTGTTCATCGCCTCGCTGATGAGCATGTGTGCCTGTCCTCGCGTTCGGTTAGATCCAGGAGTGATCCACCAAGGTAACCTAACCAACCGCGAGATCGGCACGCATATTCGGGGTTCCGCCTCCCCGATGCGCCGCCGTAATGCGGCTCGTCGTCGCCCTGCCCCTGGTCTTCTGCGGGGTCACCCATGCTCAGGTGGTGACGGGATCGCCCGCACCGTTCGACAGTGCGGGGCGGATCATCACGATCACGCCACCGCTCGCCGCGCGGATCGCCCTGTCACCCGACGTGTGGCCCGTCACCGGGGACTATGAGGAGGCGCGGCTGTACTCGTCCCGCAGCGGCGGCTACGTGCTCGCCGTTCACCGCCGCGGCGGCACGATCGAGCGCCACTCGATCACCCCGGATGCTCGTGAGGCACTGCGGTCGCCCGTGCCCAACGACAAGCACTAGCCGGTCGCGAGCCAGTGCGCCCGCAACTCATCGTTGAACTGCTGCCAACGCTCCTCGGGGAAGAAGATCCGCGCGCCGGTGTAGTCGACCCGGCGTCGCGTTCCCGGAATGGTCTTCGCGAGCCAGTGCGACCACGTGACATCGAAGTAGATGTCGTCGGTTCCCCACGCGATGAGCGTCGGTGCCTGGAGCGCGCGCAGCTTCGACTCGACGGCGACGGTCTGGCGACAATCGAACGCGCCGAGAAACCGCGCCAAGTCGGCGGTGCGCTGCGGTGAACGCAGGTGGGGACGCAAGTACGCTTCGATCGTTTCATCCGTGACGAGATCGGGGCGCTCGTACGCCGGGCCGAGCGCGCCGGCCGAGCGGTAGATCGATGTGTCCGACAGCATCGCGCTCAGCGTGCCGGGCAGCCCACCGGCCGCGGCCATCGCCAGAAAATCCTTGAATGCGACCGGTGGCCAATTGTCGTGTGTATCGCAGTTGGTCAGCGTCAGGCTGCGAACGCGATCCGGATGACGCGCGGCAAAGATCAGCGCAATGCCGCCGCCGCTGTCGTTGCCGACGAGATCGACCCGGTCGACGTGCAGGGCGTCGAGAAACTCGACGAGCATCTGCGCGTTCGCATCCGATGACACGTCCTGGTCAGCGGTGATCTCGGTGCCTCCGTGCGCCAGGAGGTCGACGGCGATACAGCGCCGGATGTCGCCCAGCGCGATCAGCTGGTGTCGCCAGAGGTATCCGTTGAGCAGCACGCCGTGCACGAACAGTGCGACCGGCCCGCTGCCGTGCTCCACGTAAGCGATGCGTCCCGATGGCGTCTCTACGAATCGGCGTCTCGCTTCGAACGCCCCGGCATCCAGGAGACCCCGCGCGACGTCGGTGAGCGGCGCGTGCGCAGCCTCGATGGTGTGTGATGACATCTGATTCTCCGTGAGAAAGGTGCATGTCTCCGAGGGCCCGATGGATAACGGCGGGGCCCAGCGGCGATCAATTACCTCGGAGGTCAGTGTCGCCCCGGCCGAACGTCCTACGGGCGTGGTAGAACGACGAGCCCGAGGGGTACCGAGCGCAGTCCGCGCCATTCCCGTAGCGCTCCGCCGTCGCTTCGCACCAGCATCTGCGCCGAGATTCCGCCGTCCAGCATCACCGCGTCGCGGGCGCCGAGCGCTCCCATGAGCGCGGCGGTCTCCGGCGTCGTCAGGCCGAAGGGGACAAAACCAGCGACGCCGCGCAGGCCGTCGAAGCGGGTGATGACGAAGAGCAGACGGCCGTCGGCGAGCTGACCTAACGCGGCGCGCGCGTCGCGGTGCGCGACATCGACACCGCCGCCCGCACCGCGGAGCGCCGCCGGCACCTCGCCGCCACGCAACAGCGTCGGATACGACTGGAACGCCCAGCCGGCGTGCCGCGACGCGGCAGCCGAATCGACCGCGTTGGATCCGTGAAGCCATCTCACCGCACCGGAAGTATCGACGGTCACCGCACTGGAGAGCGGGCCGACGCCCGGCGGCAGGAACTGTCGCCCATCGAGCACGACCCACCCCCACGGCAGCGTCTCGACGAATTGACCGGCGTTCATCGCGAGCAAGGCGCGGCGTGGCGCGCGCTCCACTCGCCATTCCGCCCGCAGATCCTCGGTGAACGCCGTGTCGAGCGTAACCCGCACCTGCCCCGGGTCGACTCGCGCAATGATGACTCGCGTGCGCCACGCCTCCCCCGTCCCGCCGAGCAGGAGCTCTCCCCATTCGACGCCATCGGATACGCGCTGCCACCTGACGTGACGGTCGAGTACGGCTCGATCATCCCACCGGGCAGGCGCGTCCGAGGATCGCCACCACGTGCGCCAGCCGCCGCCGTCGCGCACGCGAAGCGACGAGCGCGGCAACTCGTCAGGCGCGAGCGACGGCAGCACGAGTAGCGCCGCCAGGAGAGCGTGGCGAACGGACATCACAACCGCCTACTTCCCGTAGCCCAGCGCCTGCCGGATTTCATCGCGGCGACGCTCGAACATCTCGCGCTCCCGCCGCGGCCACCGCGAGAGGTCGCCTTCGCCCGCCTGGTCGGCGTACCAGGTGAGGATGCGCTCGCGAGCGAGCGCGAACCGAAGCGGCGGGAGCCCGCTCACTCGCGCCGCGTTCGGCAGCGTCTGCTCCTGAATCGTCCGCTCCTTCACCATCAGGCTGTCGATTTGCGCACGAGTTCGCTCGAGCTCGAGGGCGGCGGCGGGACGGGCCGGGATCTCTCCGCATTGCTTCGCCGCGGCGGCGCTGTCGGCCGCGACGTCGATCCCGGTGGTGAGCTTCATGAGGCGGCGGTTGTACCGCTCGACCGCCACGGAATCACCACGCTGCGCGGCCTGCGTGCCCGAGTCGGTGAGCGCCATCATGAGGCGGAGTGTCTTCTGGTCCGTTGGCGGCCGCATTGCCCGGCCCTGGAGATCCGCCTGGCGCTTCTCCATCAGCTTGTCCACGTAGTCGCGCTGACACTGCTCGACGCTCGCGCGGCGTTCCCGCCACGCTGAATCGAGTGGTATGGCGGTTGGCAGCAGCTCGTTCACGCGGGCCGACAGCCGCGTGCGCTCTGCCTGGACGCTGGCGTAGTCGTTCTGCACCGAGCTCATCCCGCGCAGCACGGCTTCGAAGGTCTTCTGGTCCAGCTCCTGACCGATCGTTGCCTCGGTGTAGCGCTCCGCGTGGTACGTCTGCTTACCCTGACGGACCCCGGCCTTATCGGCTGCCTTATCGACTGCCTTGCCGGCGACCTTCTCGGCGGCTTTCTGCTTGATGAGCTTGCCGAGCTGGGCATGCGCGATGCCCGGGACGGCGAGCATCATCGCGATCAGCATCAATCTCCTGAACATGCGCGCTCCTGTCGTTATGCGTTGGGAAGCTGATGAAATGACGGCCGCTCTACCAACACGTTCCGAGCGGCGCCTTGCCGAGCGGACTCTCTTCGGACTTGAACCGCTTGCTCTTGCAGAACGCGGCGTCGGTGCCGTCGAGCTTCGTGCCCGGCGGCGCGAACAGTACGATCGTCGCACGCCGCTCCTGGCCCTTGTACGGCTGATCGAGAATGGGAAGCGCGAATGGGCCGAGCATCGCCGCCATCATCGTGCGGCGGGCGGGCACTGGACGAACGTCGTCGTACCAGGAGCGCCGCGCGGACGCGTTCGTCGGGTATGGGCCGAACACGCCGCGCCATCCACGCTCGTCGATCACGTTCCACGTGGCCTTGTGCCACTCGAGCGCGCCCGGAACGCCGGCGTGCTTGGTGAGATCGACGACGAGCTCCCACCCCTGGCACGCCACCGCCGTTCCCTGCTGCGCATCCATGCACACGTTGTCGTGGACAATGCTGCCGACGACGATGCCCACCTCGACGTAGGCCATCTCGGTGCCGTCGGGCATCGTGAAGTAGTCGTGCCACCGCGGGTGCACCCACCGGTACAGGTCGGGCACGCCCCCTTCGCATTTCGGCCCCACGCCGCCGAAGCACTGCTCCGCCACCCGCAAGTTCGGGAAGCCGAAGGCGACCTTCGCGTCCTGAAGCGACATGGGGGCCGACGCCCAGAAGCCGAACCGCTGCTCCCGCTCCGGTGATTGCGCGAGCTCGCGCCAGATCACGCGCCAATCCTTGCCGGCGGCGAGCGCGGCGATCTGCCGCGAGAGCTCGTCGGCGTTAGGCGCTCGCGAGAGCACGGCCCCGTAGAGCACGGCTGCCGTCCCGATGTGGCGCCACGAGGCGACCAGCTGCTCCCGCGGGAGGCCCGACGCCTTGGCCGTCTCGATCCACCACGCTCGCCACAGCCGCTCACCCTTGAGCCACCACCGCGTATTGCTCGCACGCCCGGTGAGATAGGCGCTCTCCACTTCGGCGTCTCGATCGACGATCGTCGGCGGCGCCTCACGAGCGCTATCCACCGGCTGGGCGGTGAACAATCCCTCGGCGACGAGGACCGTATCGGAGGTGATGCGTCGCGTGACACGAGTGCCGATCTGGGCCGCCACCTGATACGTGTACTTGCGGCCGATGGCGACGTTGCGGTCGATGAAGACCGTGTCCCTCGGATTCGTCGGGTAGAGTCGCTGCCAGCCCGAGGGGGGAGCGAGCCGCCCAATGTAGTAGGTGGAGACACCGGCGAGCGGCGACCACGAGACGGTGATCTCGGCGGGTCCGCTCTGCCGCGCGTCGATCGCCGGGATCTCCGGTACAATCTCCGCCCTGTCGAGCGGCAAAGGACGTTGCGCCGTTAGGTGGGTGAAGGGGATGACGAGTGCGGCAAGGATCATCCCGGCTGGTCCACGGTTGCTCATCCGCCCCCTCCTTCACTCTTCTGGAAGACCGGGCAGTCGATCGTCGCGCGGATCGTCACGCCCTGCTTGGTTCGCCCGTCGACGTCAAAGCGGGCACCGCTGTCGTGTGGCGTCACGCGCACGGTTCCGGAGCCGATCCGCGGGCTGCCGGCAACTGTCTGGATGAGTCCCGACCTCGCGCCGTCCACGAACGAGAAGGTGAACTCGTCGTGGGTGGGGAACGCGATCGTGCTCACGAACGCCGCGCCGGTGGCCAGCGCGAGCGTCGTGAGGGTGAGGACAGGACGGTTCATGGCGGCGATCAGAAGGTGAAGTAGGTAGCGGGGTACCCGCTGATCTTCACCATGCCTTCGCACGGGACGCGAACGGTTCGTGTCCGCGTGACGCCGCGCGCGTCCTCGAAGTCGAACGTCTCGGTGCAGCGGGTGAAGGTGATCGCCTGGCCGGTGGCGCCGGTGACGCCGTTGATCGCTACCTGGCCGGTGAGCGGCGCGCCGCTCGCAGGATCACGGGCCTCGACAGTGACCGCGAGCGAGGTCGTGGTGAGGGTGGCCGGCGTGCCGGTGAGGGAGAGCACGACCGGCGCAGGGGGCGGCTCCGGCGGCGGTGCGACTGTCGCCGTGGTCGGGGCCGGTGGGCAGATGACCTCCGCCAGGTCGTGCCGGTAGTGGGCGGTGTCACCCGGTTTGAGGCCCGGAACGCCCCCCTGGGCGATGAGGACCGCCTGCAGCTTGGATGCTACACCGCCGAGGGCCGGAGTCAGTTTGAGGAACTGCAAGGGACCGCGCAGGCGGAGCTGCACCGGAACCGTCCCGCGATTGACGGCCAGACGCAGGTGGCTGCCGTAGAAGTTCGTCCCGTCGTTGGCCTTCTTCTCGTACGCCCAGTCGGTGACGAAAACCCTCTTCTGCCCGGGCTGGAGCGTGATCGTTTCGATCCCCAGGTACCCGTCGGCACGCCCCCAGTTGGCCCACATGTTGTCCGCGCGCCGATACTCGAGCGTGCAAGCCTGGGCGGCGATGTCCGCGGCCGACACGCTCAGTGCCAGCGTGAGCCCCATGCCCAGTGTCAGGTAAGATGAGCGGTAACGCATACGAGACCTCGCGATGAATGATTGTTGGCGTTCGGTTGAAAGGCGTTCACTTCATGCGGGCGATCTCGATCCGCGCGTGGCTGGCGTTCGGATCGGTTGGCGGCCGCGTGGCGCCCAGGCCCATCGCGAACAGCCGCTCGCCAGGCACGCCCGCGGCCACGAGACGCGCCTTGAT
>DASRHU010000323.1:0-16560 GCA_035650335.1 Gemmatimonadaceae bacterium
TCACCTCGCCAACGTCAAACTCCCCATGTTCGGCACAAAGTCGGTCGGGCCCCCGGTTCTGCCGACGATCATTGCGGCATTGAGACCGTCATCGTCGTCCCCGAGCAGGGTCTTTGGAATTCGCACCGTCAGACGCGTGCCGGTGAACACCGGCTTGATCCGGCCTACCTCGACGCCCTCCACGGAGATCAATGCCACGGTCGAGTCCGCGGCGTACGCGCCGAGATTCAGCAGATAGTCCGTCCCGAGCCCGGTCGATCCACCGTCCGTTCGAAAGTCGTCGACGATCGCGCGCACGCCAGTCGTAGAATCCTGATCGATGTCGAGGTCCAGGAAGGCGACCATGGCCGTGGGATCGCCCGTCACCGGCGAGATGAGATCCGCTGTGAAATCGAGAAGCACCGTGACGTCGGCGGTGTCCGCCTGGATCGTCAGGCTCGTCACGTCCCACTGGACGCCGCCGCCGCCAAACGTGTCGCCAGTCGGATCCGCGGCCGTGGCGGTCGTCGCCGCCGCCCCAACCACCACGATCCTGCCCGTCATCAGGTTGCCGTGCTCGCGACAGTCGTACTGGTAGACACCCGGGGTCGTGAACGCCACGCGATGGGTGCCATTCCCCGTGAAGGTGGGGCTGCCGGCGAACGCCCCGCCCGCCGACCGAACGCTGTGTGGGAGATCGCCGCGCCACGTCCAGGTCACGGTGTCACCCACGGCCACGGTGTCCACCGCCGGATTCGAGGTGCCGTTGTGGGCGCTGACGTACTGGATGCCGGATCCGACTCTGATCGTTCCCGCCGGGCCGCCACCGCCGCCACCATCGCCGGGGTCATCGGGTCCATACGCGCTATCACTACAGGCGACGAGCGCCACCACTGCCGTGGTGATGAGGAATGCATTCAGGATACGCATGGGTCTTCGTGCTCCTTTACTCACAAGAATGGTCTGTTGACGTTAGGCGGCGGCGTCCTGCACGATCACCGTCGCCGTCATGAACGGATGGGGGCCGCAATGGTACGAATACACGCCCGGTGTATCGAAGCGCTGGTCGTGCACTGCACCGGGACCGAGCAGCCCTGACTCCCAGATCCCGGTGTCCGACGTCGTCGTGTGAGTGAGACCCGAGGCGTCGTCCTCACAGTTGATCCAGGTGATCGACGTGCCCGCGGGGACGCGTACCGTATCGGGCACGAATCGCAGTTCCCGTATCGCGACGATCGCTCGCACGCCGCCAACGGGAGGCGCTCCGACCGGAAGGCGACAGTCGCCCGTGAGCGACGGGTTCGGCGCCGTGGCGTGCGGCCGGTCGGAGAAACACGCCCCGAGCGCAATCAGCACGCTGAGGAGCGTCGCCACGCCGAACAGGAGGGCGCGCATCATCGCCGCCTCACGACGACGGTCGTCCGCATGAACGGATGCGGATCGCAGGCCACCTCGAAGGTCCCCGGCTCGTCGAACCGGTGAGCCCAGCTCGCCCCGCTGAGGATCTCACCGGAATCGAAGGCGTCTTCCGTCGCCGTCACCGTGTGCGTGAGCGGATCCTCGTTGGTCCACACGATGACCGTGCCCTGTCTGACCTCGATGCGCTTCTGGCCAAACGCCAGATTCTTGATCGAGACCTTCACCGTGTCGCCGGCCGCGATCGCCGCCGACTCGGCCGCCCGCCCAGGCAGATGCTCCGGAGCACTCGCCGCGAGCGCGGGCCGCTTCGTACGACGAAAGCGCGCGAGGTGAATCGGAACCGTGTACTCGAAGCCGTACCGCACCGTCGACGTGCCCCGCGACAGGCCCTCGAGCGTCGTCGTGTTGGTGTTGCTGCCGTGAATGGACATCGAGTGGGGAGTGCCGGGGATTCCCAGCTGGATTCCACCGCTCCACGCGATTCGCTCGTCGGCCCGGCGCTCGAGGAGCGTCACGACGTCGCCGGACAGCGCGAGCCATCGCATGAGCTGCAGCGCGACCCCGCCGCCCGCTGCCACGCGCCCGTCACCGGCGTCGAATGCGTTCGAGAATGCGCGGAAGGTGCCAAGAAGACGCAGGGGACCGAGGACGTGCCCCGCGGTCAGGTCACCGTCGGCGCTCAGCGCAGCGGCATTCCACGCGAACTGGAGTCCAATGTTGGAACGACCAGTTGCATCGAGCCGCGGCACGAAGCGGGCGAAGATTTCCCATTCGTTAGGTATGCCCTGGACGATGTCCGAGTTGGTCGCGTAGGCGAAGCCGACCATCGTGTGTAGCGGGGTCCGGGTCGTCACCACGAACGTGGGCGAGTTCAGGACCTTTCGCTCGGGCGCAGGACTCGTGTTGAAGCGGTGGACGAAGTTGAAATGGATCGTGCCCGGCTCGGCCAGCCAGGTGCCGCCGATGTTCGGGGACCGTTCCGTGACCGACTGCGCATCGCTCGTCGTGGGCATCTGGACGAGCAGCGCGAGGGCCACTGCGGATGACAGGTAGACTCGCATGCAAGAGCTCCACGTGCGCTGGTTTCATGTTCGAGCAACGACGCGAAACCTCGCCCGGGCGAGTGCCACGGTCTTGCATGGAGGTGCTGGGGTTTTTTGTACGATTGTGCTGGCGCCGCAATGCCGCGCGTGGAACGGGCGACGCCTGGCGGTCGTTACAACGACAGCGGCGCGTTCCAGCGGCCGCGCTCCGCTTCGTGATGATGGCACAGCACAGCGGACCTTCAATCCATCACACGACGGAGCAAGCGATGAGCACGATGACAGCGCGGGAAGCCACTCGCGCGCCAAGCACAGGACTACGCGCGATTCGAGCGCAGGCCCTCGCCCTCACGTTCCTCGCCACCGTAGCGTGCTCGGGCGATACGACCAGCCCGCCGGCCACGGTCGCTCCGCCGCCCCCGGGCTTTCAGCTACTCGTCGAGAGCCTTGGACCGACAGGCGTTCTCACATATGAGCTGACGGACTCCGATGGCACGCACGCTACTCCATTCGGCGCGCTGCCGGATAGCTCCGACACGCTGACACCATCGCCCGACGGACGCCGCATCGCTTTTCTCAAGTATGACGCCGTCAGAGCGGTCGTTCATCTATGGACGATGGGCCGCGACGGCAGCACGCCGAGGATCCTGCAGGGTGGCGACCAGTGGGTGTCCGGTCCGTCCTGGTCGCCCGACGGCACCCGGATCGCGTTCACCAACAACACGCCCGATCTCATCAACGACATTTGGGTCGTGAACGCGGACGGGAGTGGCGCGGTGAACCTCACACCCGATCCGTTGCCGGGCGTTTTCTTCGACAGAATGCCCGCGTGGTCACCGGACGGCCGCCGAATCGCCTTCTCGAGCAACCGGTCGGGAACGACCCGGATCTGGACGATGAACGCCGATGGCTCGAATCCCACACTCCTGCCGACAACGGACTCGACCGCGCAGCTCGAGCCGCTGTGGTCGCCCGACGGGACGCACCTGGCCTGGCTGAGCGTCGCCCCTCGCAACGCGCTGAGCATCAGCGTGGCGCGAGCCGATGGCTCCGGCCACGTGCAATTCCCGCAGGCAGCGACGGCCGTCCGCTTGACCGCGTGGCTCCCGGACGGTCGCATCGCGTTCGCGAGCAACCCCGCGGTGAGCTTCGACATCTTCGCGCTCGATCCCGTGACCGGCACGACGACCGACCTGACGCCACACGCCGGCGATGAGATATGGGCCGCGGTTCTTCAGCGGCTTCCCGCGGACGCCCGTTAGGCATTGGCGCGCGGCGCGCCGCGCGGATTCAGGGCTCGAACGCTTCCCACGCCCTGCGTACGCGCTCCATGAGGCGACCGAACCGCTCCTCGCCTCGCACGTTGGCGAGAAACGGTTCGTGCCGCGATAGCCACGGCCAGTTGATGACGCCGAATTCGACGGCACGCTCGAGAAACTCGAGCGCCTCGTCACGCTCGTTCACCAGCGCCAGGCAATCGGCCGTCCACCAGGCGAAGATCTCATCCCAGTGTGCCGCGGCTCGCAGCTCGGGGGTGAGCGCGCGCAGCAACCCGTCGCGATCGCCGCGGAGCGCGCAGGCCATCGCCGGCGCCAGTCGCGCCCACGCCATGGCGGAGGCGTCCCGCGCTACCGCGTCGAGGATCGCGACGCCCTCTTCGCGACGCCCATTTGCCGCCAACATCATCGCGTGCAACATCCGTGGCGTCGGATTCGCCGGATCGATGTCGACCGCCCGCTGGGTCCAGGTGAGCGCTTCGGGATAATTGCCGTCGAACATCGCCACCATTCCGTACATGGCGAGGTTGAGCGAGGTCAACGGATCCACCTGCTGTAGACGGTCGATGAGCGCACGCGCAAGCGCCGGCCGCCCGGAAACGGCGTAGTGATAGCCAAGCCAGAGCAGGGCTTCGGGATCGTTCGGATCGAGGACCAGCGCCTGCTTGTAATCGCGGGCGGCTCCGGTCGGGTCGGCACGTGTGTGTCGAATCGCGCCGCGAAGACCGAACCCTTTCGACGATTCGGGGTTCAGCGCGAACGCCTTCGCCGCGCAGCGCTCGGCGCGTCGCAGGTACTCCTCATACTGCGACACCGGCACGATGCCGACGTTGACATGCTGCCAGTAGATGAATCCTTCGGCGACACACAACAGCTCGTTGTCGCCCACGATCTCATGTGCCCGCCTGACGAACGCGAGCGCGTGGTCGAGCGACTGCGTGTTGAAGCTCCAGATCTGCTGCCGCGCCAGAAGGTAGTACTCGTACGCCCGCACATCCTCGATCGGGCGCTGCGCGAGACGCCGATCCTCAGCCGGCGTGAGTCGGAGACGCAACGCCTCGACGATCTGGCGCGAGAGCCGCTCCTGGATCTCGAACACGTCGTCCAGGGTGCCGTTGAACTTGTCCGCCCAGAGCTGTGAGTCGGTCCTGGCGTCCACCAGCTGCGCCGTGACCCGGAGGCTCGACCCGGCGCGGCGGATGCCTCCGGTCAACACGTAGCGCGCGCCGAGCTCGCGCGCGATCGAGCGCAGGTCCCGGTCGGTTCCCTTCAGCCGCATCGCCGATTGCCGCGAGATCACGCGCAACGTCTTGATCATCGACAAATCGGTGATCACCTCGTCGGTAAGGCCTTCGGCGAAAGGGTCGCTCTCGTGCTCCGCGCCAACGTTGGCAAAGGGGAGCACGGCGATCGTCGGCAATTCCGTTTGCGCCGTCGTCCCCCCGCCATGCGTTCGCGATGAGGTGAGGTTCTCGAGCACCTCGATGACGTCGGTCGCGCTCGATGGCCGATCGTCAGGATCCTTCTCGAGACATTTGTCGATGAGCGCGGCGAGCGCCTCCGGAACATCCGCTCGCTTCGTCGTCACCGGCGTCGGCGCTTCGAGAATGTGCGCGTGCATCAGCGAGACGGCGGAGCGCCCGCCAAAGGGCGGCTCCCCAACGATCATCTCGTACGCGACGCAGCCGAGCGCATACAGGTCCACGCGATGATCGAGCTCCGCATCCCCCGCGGCCTGTTCGGGCGCCATGTACTGCGGCGTCCCGATCGCCACCCCGACATCCGTCATCGACGCCGACGCCACGTCCACGCGTGAAGCGAGCAACGCCTTCGCGATCCCGAAGTCCGAGACGGTGGCGGTGTTGCCGGCGAGCAGGATGTTGTCGGGCTTGATGTCGCGATGGACGACACTCTTCTCGTGCGCGAACTCGAGCGCGCGGGCGACATCCCGTAGAATGCTCACGACGATCCCGACCGGCATCGCTCCGGTGCGCATGACTCGCACTCGCAGCGACTCCCCGTCGACGAACGGCATCGTGTAGTACGGCAGCCCGTCGGCCTCACCGGCGGTAAGGACGGGAACGATGTGCGGGTGCTGCAGGCTGGCGGTGAGGAGAATCTCACGCTTGAAGCGCTCGGCGTTGACGCCGGCCGCGAGATCGGGGGACATCACCTTCACGACGACGCGGCGGCCGAGCGCGCGCTCCACAGCGAGAAACACGCGACTCATCCCGCCGCCGCCAAGCTCGCGCTCGATCGTGTACGCGCCGCTCAGCGTGCTTTCGAGGTGGTGCCGAAGGTCGGTCTCCAAGTCCTCAACGTTCGCCGGACGCGAGCCTCACGGGAAGGGCGGGCGGGGCTCGCGAAGCAGGGCGCGCACGTCGGCGACCGGGCCGAGGTGGCGAAGCTTGTCGGGGTTGATCACCGAGCGGATCGTCTGGACCAGGCCGTCGCGAATGTCGAGCGCGAGTACGTTGGTGATCTGCCCAGCGCGATCGCGCACGAGCGCCCCGGGCTGTCCGTTCACTTCGCGCAGCTCGAAGCGCACACCAACCTCGCGCATTCTCCCGCCGAGCCCGGCGAAGAGCCGAGCGACCCGCTCGCTTCCGGTGATGGGGGCGGCCCACTGTGGGACTTTGCCGCCACCGTCGCCGTAGACGACGACGTCGGCGGCGAGCACCTCCACCAGGCCCTCGAGGTCGCCGCCCGTGACGGCGGCGAAGAATCGCGAGGCAAGCTCGTCACGTGCCTGACGAGACGCGTCGAAGCGCGGACGGCCAGCCTGGATGTGGCGACGCGCACGGGCCGCGAGCTGCCGGCAGTTCGCCTCGCTCTTGTCGACGATGCGGGCGATCTCGTCGTAGTCGTACGCGAAGACGTCGTGGAGGAGAAAGACCGCGCGCTCCACCGGGTTCAATCGCTCGAGCAGCAGCAGGAATGCGAGCGAGATCGACTCGCGCCTCTCCACGCCGGCGAGGACGTCGTGGGCGTCGTCGTCGGTCAACATCGGCTCTGGAATCCACTCTCCGACGTAGGTCTCTCTGCGTACCTGCGCCGACCGGAGGTGGTCGATCGCAAGGCGCGTCACCACCGCCGAGAGGTATGCCTTCGGCGAGCGAATCTCGGTGCCCGCCTCGAGCTCGCGATGATATCGGAGGAGCCCCTCCTGCACGATATCCTCCGCATCGCTCACGCCGCCGAGCATGCGATAGGCAATCGAGAGGAGGAGCGGCCGCACGCTCTCGACGGTTTCCGGTTGTGTCACGCCGCCAGCCCCCTCCGAAAGCCGTCGCGCCAGCTGCGCCAGGCCGGCTCCCAGGCTAATGCGCGCTTGGCCTTGTCATTCGCCGAGCCCCGAATCTCGGTCATCATCTGCGTCACAACGCGGCCGGCTGCGATGAGACCGAGCCAGTGTGGCACTCGGAGCGGGGGCTTTGCTCCCACGCACGCCGCAAGATGCGGGAGCCACTCCGACACCGGTGCCGGGTCGTCGTCGACGATGTTGTAAATGCCGCTCGCGCCCCTATCGATTGCCGCAACCGTCGCCTCGGCGGCATCGTCAATGTGAATCCACGACCAGATTCCTGCGCCGTCGCCAAGGATCGGCAACCGTCGCGCGCGCACGAGCGCGACGAGCGAATCCGACGCCCCCGGTCCGTAGAAGCTGCCGTATCGCAGGACGATTCCCTCGAGCGGGGCACCGACTACAGCTCGCTCGAGAGATCGAATCGCGGCCAGCGACTCGGTCTGCGCCCTGGCTGGATTCGCATCGAGTGGGTCCTCCTCGGTCTTCACCCTGCCACCGGAACGCGGGTTCGTCCAGCCCGTGTAGCTCTGCGCGATCACGCGTGACACTCCGGTCGCTCGCGCCGCCGCGAGCAAGTGCTCGGTGCCTTTCGTCCGTAACTGGTTCGTCACAGCGAACCAGCTGTCGAAATGTCGCAGGTCCGGCTTACCGGCCAGCCCGGACATTTGATGGATGATGACATCTGGCTTCGCGTGCGCGACTGCTTCGCCGATCCCGACCGCATCGAGTCCATCGACGACGACCGCTATAGCTCCCAGGCCGCGCAGCAGGGGGACTTTGGCGGCGCTTCGTGTCGTGGCGATCACGTGGTCGCCGCGGGCCACCAGCTTCGGCACGAGCCGCCTCCCGATTGCTCCTGTCGCTCCTGCAACGAATACTCGCATTGCTCCCTCGTCTCATCAGTCGTGGGGCCGGCGCCGTCCGGGTGCCGGTGTGGCCGATGAGACGAGATGGCGACTCGTGTTGTGACAGCGAGGCCCGAGTCTGCTTCACGGGCCCGACTCAGGCGGCCGCGCTCTCAGCGACAGTGCGGTACCGTCCCGGCTCCGGTTCATCGACGAACAGAAACGCGACGAACGGGAGCGTGACGACAGCGATCGCCACGACGCCGAGTCCCCGAAGACCGTTTGCGGCGAACCAGTATCCGCCGCCCGTCGCGATCACGGCGGCCGTGAGCTGCGTGATCAGGTCCGCGCGTCCCAGAATGCGCGCTCGCCGGCTCGGCACCGTGATGTCGGTCAGCAGCACCGACGC
Source organism: Gemmatimonadaceae bacterium (assembly GCA_035650335.1). Taxonomy (GTDB): domain Bacteria; phylum Gemmatimonadota; class Gemmatimonadetes; order Gemmatimonadales; family Gemmatimonadaceae; genus JAICNG01. Next base: position 8,280 of record DASRHU010000323.1, read on the forward strand.
ACCGATGTATCCAAAGCTCCAGCCGAGGCCCACGATCAGGATCCCGACGCCGAATCCGGCCATGCCCGGGATCAGTGCGACCACCACTCCGCCGACGCCGAGGAGCACGAGTCCCACGAGCGTGGTGGCGCGACGTCCCCAGCGATCCGTCGCGTGCCCGGCGAGGCGTGAGAGCCCATACATCCCGAGGAAGTGCAACATCATGATCGTTCCGAGCAGACCCGCGCCATGACCGGCGTGAACGACCGCGACACCAGCCACTCCCATCACCGACGCCATCGCCGCCTGACTCGCTGCAAGCGCGACGACACCGACGATGAGCAGACGCCGCGATCTCACGGCGCCCGCGCTCGTCACCGTGTTCGCTGCATTGTCGTGCGCACCCTCGATCTCCCTCGCGATTTCCATCGGTTCGGACGCATGCCGCAGCGTCAGCGCGCTGGCGATGAGAAGGGGTGGTGCGATCCACCAGACCACCGCCAGCGCGTTGCGTCCGAGTGCGTGCCCGAGGGGCTCCGTGAGCATGAGGAGCAGCGGACCGACGATCGCGCCGGCAAGGGCGCTCGTCTGCAACCAGGCGATTCCGCGACCCCGCTCGGCGGGCGCAAACATCTCCGCAACTCCGACTCTGGTGAGTCCGCTGATTCCCATCGCCCCCGCGAGCACCAGGATGCCGGTGATGAAGGGAAAGAGCGCTCCGATCGCGACTCCAGTGCCCGCGATCGTGTATCCGACGGCGCCGATCGAGTAGCCGGCCATCAGCACCGGACGTCGCCCCCAGCGATCCATGGCGCGTCCGCCGATCGCGGCGCCCGCCGCTGAACCGAGATACAGCAGCGCGACGTACAGGCCGGCGTAGCTCGCGTTGCCGCTCAGCGCGACCAGGGCCGCCGATCCGGGCCCGGCCGTCATCGATGCCGCCGCGAACCCCAGCGCGAATGCCGCCGACAGCCTAACCAGCGTGCGACGAACGGTTTCGTTCATGCCGCCGTCGTCAACATCACCGGCGCGTGATCGCTCGTGCCGACGTCCGCCTGTACGACGCACGCCGTCGCGCGTGACGCGACCGACGGTGATGCCAGCACGTAGTCCAGTCGCCACCCGATGTTCCGCTGGCGCATGTTCCGCCACGGCGCCCACCAGGTGAACAGCCCTGGATTGTCGGGATCGAGCTTTCGGCCGACATCCTCGAGACCGGTGCTGAGCATGTGCTCGAACAGCACACGTTCCTCCGGCCGCTGTCCAATGACGGTCGGCTTCCGCTCCTTGGGATGGACATCGATCTCGGCCCGCGCAATGTTCATGTCGCCGCACAGAATCACCGATCGCCCCTCGGCATGAAGCCGCCGCACCCAGTCGATCATGTCGGTGATGAAACCCAGCTTCGCCTGGTAGTCCTTGCCACCGTTCGGCACGTAGACCGACGCGAATACGAGGTCTCCGTGCTGCACCTGCACGATCCGCGACTCGAAATCGAACGGGGGATGACTGTACGCGGGCTCGGCATTGGGGAACGCCTCTCTCCGAAGCATCAGCGACACGCCGGAGTACGCCTTCAGGCAGTGCCAGTACGCATGGTAGTCGGCCGACTGGCACTGCTGCGGAATCTGAGCGGTCTCCGCCTTGAGCTCCTGCAGGCACACCACATCCGGGCGCTCGCGGTCCAACCACTCCTGAATTTGCGCGGCGCGCGCTCGAATGCCGTTGACGTTCCAGGTGGCGATCTTCATATGGCGGCGGCGCGGCGCACTTTGTAGACGTCGGTGCTCAGGTACTTGAGCCCGGAGTCCGCCATCAGCGTGACGACGGTCGCCTTCGGCCCCAGGCGCTCGCCCATGCGAATCGCGGCGATGACGTTTGCTCCCGATGACGTCCCGGCGAAGAGCGCCTCCTCCCTGGCGAGACGCCTCGCCATCTCTTTCGCGTCGTCCGTCGCGACCGGAATGATCTCGTCCACGAGTGACGGTTCCCACAGCGGAGGAACGTAGCCGATTCCCACCCCTTCGATCTTGTGGGGTCCAGGTGCCCCGCCGCCTAACACCGCGGACTCGGCGGGCTCGACCACGCCGATCCTGACGCGCGGATCGTGGCGCTTCAGCATCGTCGCCACGCCGCGTGAAGATGCCGCCGTTCCCACGGCATGCACGAAGGCGTCCACCCTCCCATGCGTCTGGGTCCAGATTTCCTCACCAAGCGAGTGATAGCCGGCAATGGTGTCGTGGTTGTTCAGCTGGTCCGTCCAGTATGTGTCAGGCTCGTGACTCAACGCGCGAGCAGCCTCGATCATGTCGAGAATCAGCTTCTTCGTCGTGCGACCGCCTTCACTCGGCACCAGCGTCAGCGCAGCGCCCAGCGCCGCCATGTGATCGAGCTTCTCCTGGCTGAACGCGTCGGAGGTGACGATTCGGATCCGGTAGCCCTTGGCCGCACAGATGAACGCGAGCGAGGTCCCGGTGCTCCCACCCGTATATTCGACGACGGTCCCTCCTGGCTTCAGTCGGCCATCCTCTTCCGCGCGGGAGATCACCGCGTTCGCCATCCGATCCTTGAGACTCCCGGTGGGATTCTCCCATTCGAGCTTGGCGAGGATGCGCGCGCATCCCTCGGGTACGACGTGGCGTAAGCGCACCAGCGAGGTGTTGCCAATGGCCTGCAAGACGTTCATTCAGGGTCGGGCCTCTTCGTTCGCGACCGGGGGCCAATAGGTGGAGGTCACCGTGAAAATAGCGCCGCGGTGAAGGGCGCGGGGACGCTGGGTCACGGACACCCACCCTGGACAGCTCGAAACCCTCAGCCGTACGCTTCTTGCTGCCATTTCGTAATACCGATCAAATCGGGAGGGCAGATGAACACGCGTGGGCAAATGCGCGCATTTGCGATCATTGCGATCGGCGCGATGATCGGGGCATGCGGCCGTGGCGACCGCGAGACCGCAATGGCGGAGCTGGAGACGGCGTTCGACACGGCACGCGCGCGTGCGGAAACCGCCGCCGGCGCCTTGGGCACTCGTGAGTACTCGGACGCCGAGTTGATCGGCCTGGTCAGGGCGCTCGACGATACCGAGATCGAGGTTGGGCGGCTCGGGATGTCGCTCGCGACCGACCCGCAGGTGAAGTCCTTCGCGACGCGCATCGTGCGGGAGCACCGCGAGCTGAAGGCCGAAACGGACAGCGTGGCCTACCAGCTCGAGCTGGACCCCGTGCTGCCGGAGGACGACGAGGACCTCGTCGACGATCACCGGGCGGCGATGCGTGACCTCCGGACGAAGGCCCAGGGCGACGAGTTCGACGAGGCGTTCCTCGAGCACCAGATCGCGATGCATCGCAAGTTGATCGACGAGGTTCGCGACGCCGCGGAGCGGAGCCAGGATCCGACGCTTCGCGCGCTGCTCGCGAAGACCCGCGATGGCATGGCGGAGCACCTGAGCGCGGCCGAAGGGCTGGAGAAGCGGTTCGGAGCCTAACGACGAGCCCGGCCCCAGCGACGTCCGGGCTGCGTTCGTCGCCCGCGCTCACGGTCGTGGCGATCATCGCCATCGCCGCATCGCTGCGCGTGGCGAGCGCGGTCATCGTTCCGATCGCGCTCGCGCTGTTTCTCCTCGCGATCACCTGGCCGCTCGTTCTGCGGCTGGATCGGCACATGCCGCACTGGGCGGCGGTCACGGTCGCGTTCGTGGTCGTCCTGCTCGCGGTCGCCCTGCTGGCCGGCATCGTCTCGCTCGCGTTCTCGCGCGTCGCGGAGCGTGGCCCCCAACTGGGAGCGCGAATGCGCGAGGTCGCCCAGGCCATCGACGTCTGGAGCGCATCGATTGGTCTCCCGGCGGTCGGCTCGGCGACGACCGGGCGGTTCACCGCGGGAATCGCCTCAGCCGCGTCGCATCTCCGCGCGGGAATCGGTCTCCTCTTTCTCGCGCTCGCCTTCTTCGCGTTGACGATGGCCGAGGTGCGCGACTTCGAGGCGAGGCTGGCTCGGCACCTGCGCGCGGGGCAGCGCGACGAGGCGATCGGCATCATCCAGGTGATCGCTGGCCGCGTGCGACGCCACATGCTGGCGCTCACGATCACCAGTGCCATCAGTGGGCTCGTCACCGGCCTCTTCACTCTGGCCGTCGGGCTCGAGCTCGCGCCGCTGTGGGCGCTGGTGACCTTCCTCCTGAATTACATCGCCATCCTCGGACCGTTCATCGCTGTCGTCCCGCCAACCCTCTACGCTATTCTCCAGTTCGATGGCCTGGCGCAGCCCGTCATCGTTGCCGCTGGCATTGGGATCATTCAGGCGGTCATGGGCAACATCGTCGATCCCAAGATCGAGGGGCGCGTACTCTCGCTCTCGCCGGTGGTCGTGCTGTTCGCGCTGGTGTTCTGGGGGTGGATCTGGGGAGTGACCGGAGCCTTCCTTTCCATCCCGTTGACGGCGGCGATCGTCATCGCGTGCGACAGCTTCCCGCGAACCCAGTGGATCGCGACGCTCGCCAGCGATCGCAAAGTGCTGAGCCGACCCTCGACGGCCGAGCCCGATGCGGTCCACATGCGAGAGGCTCCGTAGGCTCCGAACCATCCCGTCCCGTTGACCCGAGGGAGATCGTTATGCTGCTCATCCGCGAGATCATGTACTGCAAGCCTGGGAAAGTCCGCCCGATGGTCGACAAGTTTCTCGCGATGTCGAAGATCAACGAGCGGCTGGGGCTCGGCAAAATCCGCGTCATGACCGACTACGCCGCCGAGCAGTACTGGACGATCGTGGCGGAGTTCGAGGTGCCGAATCTTCAGACCTTCGACGACATGATGCAGGGAAAGGGACTCACGCCCGAGGCGGCCAAGGAATTCGACGACGCGATGAAGGGATATCACGACCTCATCGACCACGGACGACGCGAGATTCTCAAGATCGAAGGCTAGGGACTGATTGTGTGCTTCGGATGGCCCGGCTTGGGGAACCGCAGAGGCCGCAGAGGGAACGCAGAAACTGCAACGGCAAAGTCAACAGCTCATCACGGATTCCACGGATCTTGAACGGCGAAACCTCACGGATACGTCAACGGCAAGGAGCTTTGGAACAGCAACAGCAAAATCCAAAGGCGATCGAAGGGCAGCTCACCGTGACCCTGACCCGATAGGTTCTCACAAAGCTTTCGCAGTTGCAGTGAATCCGTGCCGTTTCGCCGTTCCAGATCCGTGGTCATCCGTGATACGCTGTTGACGGCGCAGTTTCTGCGGCCGTCTGTGGCCATCTGCGGTTCCTCGGTCTGCTATCCCAACGCAGACGCAGTCCCCTAGCCCTTGCGCTCGGCGCCCTCGGACAACGAGCTCGGCGCGTTGGGACCGGCGCCCGGATCGACCGCGATGCCTAACCGGGTCACCAGCTCCCCGCCGAGCCATCCCGTCACGGCGGAGATGATGGCCCCGACGACCGAGAGGACGATCGCGAAGACCTCGGGATTCGCGGTGTTGTCCTTGCGAATCGTCAGGCTGGCGGCGAACAGCAACACGACGATGACGTTCCCGACGCCGTGGAGGAGCCCAACTCGCTTCGCACGCGTCTGGTTGGGAATCCCGATCCAGTCCCAAAGGCCGAACGGCGCCGCCAGCAGCCCGCCGATTACGCCGGCGACCGCCATCCAGAACGCGATCACCGTCCACATGGTGTTGCGCGTGACGAGATAGATCACGTCGAACACCACCGACGTGAACAGGAGTCCGAGCGGGAAGACGATCAGTTGCTGATGGATCGGATGCCCGAACAGCTTCGCACGACTCTCCACGGAATCCTCCTGGAAGGGGACCAGCGCCCGTTGATCCTGTCGCCGGCCGGTCGCGCGTGCAAGGGGTACGGCGCCTAACGCTGCGCGCCGGCTGCCGGGCAAAAGGCCCGCTACAGCGCCCGCACTTCCTCGAAATGCGAGAACGCCCAGGCAGCGTACACCAGCATGATCACCGCGCCACCTCCGATCGCCCACTGCACACCGAACCGGCTCGCCACCATTCCGCCGAAGAGCTGCCCGATCGGAGAGAACCCGATGAAGACCAGCGCATAGGCCGCCATCACCCGCCCTCGGAAGGCGTTGGGAACGATGACCTGAAGGAGCGTGTTCGCGAGGGCGTTGTTGAGGATCATGGTGAAGCCCACGGCGATGAGGAGGGCCGCCGAGAGCCACACCGAGCGCGACATGGCGAGCGCGACGAGAAGCACCGGAAACGCGTACGCCGCCCGCTCGAGAAGCCATCCATGCCGCATTCGGCGGCCGAACGTCGCCAACGCCAACGCCGCCGCGATCGCGCCGACGCCCACGCACGTCAGCAGAAATCCATAGCCGCTCGCGTCGGTGTGCAGAACGTCGCGTGCCAGCACCGGCATCAGCACCAGATAGGGCACCCCGAACACCGAGAAGACCGCGACCAGCCGCATCAGCGCCGACACCTCGCGCTTGCGCGACATGTAGACCAGCGCTCGCCACACATCCTTCATCGGCGATCCCACGCCACGGCGCGCGGCCATCGCCGGGAGCCGGATCGTCAGCAGTCCGATCAGTACGGCGAAGTAGCTCAACGCATTGACGCCGAAGCACCAGGCGAGGCCGGCATGCGCGATGATGAATGCGGCGATCGCCGGCCCGATGATTCGCGCCAGGTTGAAGCCGCTCGAGTTGAGCGCGATCGCGTCGAGCAGATCCTCTCGTCCTACCAGCTCGACTTGAAGCGCCTGTCTCGCGGGCACGTCGAACGCGCTCACCATGCCCACGATCGTCGCCAGCGCGAGCAGCCTCGGCACGGTGATCTGCCCCGTCCAGGTGAGCCACCACATTGCCGTCGCCTCGAGCAGCAGCAGCGTCTGCGTGAGGCGGACGATGCGGAGCTTCGAGTAGCGGTCGGCGAGGACGCCGCCAAAGAGCGAGAAGAGGAGGACCGGAAGGTTTCCGACCGCGCCCACGAGCCCGACCATGAACGCATCGTTCGTGAGCTCGAGCGCCAGCCAGCCCTGCGCCACGTTCCGCATCCACGTCCCGATCAGCGAGACGGTGTAGCCGATCCAGAAGCGCCGGTAGTTACGGTGCCTCTGAAGCGCGCCGAACGGATTCAACGATCGTGGTGCCGGAACCTCCCCCGCCTCGGGCATGCCTTGATTTTACCATGTCCAGCCGGCAAGGTCATCTCATGCGGAAGCACACGTACTCGAAGTTCTCCCCGGAGCTCGCCGACGCGGTCGATCTCCAGGCGCTGCTCGACAAGCTCGCCGACTTCCTCCTCCAGTCTGGATTCGCCGGCGGTCGCCAGTTTCACCCGTACTGGGGCGAGTTCGGTGGCGACGAGGACCGCTCCATGGAGGCGCTGCGCGAGGCGATCCTCAACGCGCTGATGGAGAGCGGACAGTTCACACCGGAAATGCTCGAAGCGCTGCGGGGCGACGGCTCACCGGAAGCGCAGGCGAACCTGGCCAAGCTGCTCGACGAGCTGATCAACCGCCTCATGCAGGAGGGGTATCTCACCACCGATGCGCCGCCGCAGGTGCCGTCGGGCCACCAGGAAGTCACCGGCCCCGCCGGTCTGGCGCGTGCCGCCTCACGAGACGTTCAGTTCCAGCTCACCGAGAAGGGCATCGACTTCCTCGGATTCAAGACGCTGCGGAGCCTCCTCGGCTCGCTCGGCAAATCGAGCTTCGGGAGTCACGACACACCGTACCTCGCCACCGGCGTCGAAGCGGATGCGGCGAGTAAGCCATACGAGTTCGGCGACGTGCTCAACCTCGATGTCAACGCGACGTTGACGAACGCGCTCGCGCGCACTGGAGAGCTCGGTGTTCCGATCGACCTCGACTACTCGGACCTCATGGTCCGTCAGGCCGAATACCGCTCATCCTGCGCGACGGTGCTCATGCTCGACACGTCGCACTCGATGATTCTCTACGGCGAGGATCGATTCACACCCGCGAAGAAGGTCGCGCTCGCCCTCACACACCTTATTCGGACGCAATTCCCCGGAGACACGCTCCGCGTCGTGCTCTTCCACGATTCGGCGGAGGAAATCCCGCTCGCCGAGCTCGCCCGCTCGCAGGTGGGACCGTATCACACCAATACGGCCGAAGGCTTCAAGCTCGCGCGGCGCATTCTGCTCTCGCAGAAGAAGGACATGCGTCAAATCGTGATGATCACCGACGGGAAGCCGAGCGCGCTGACGCTCCCGAACGGACAGATCTACAAGAACTCGATGGGACTCGACGCGATGGTCATCGCGCAGACGCTGCGCGAAGTCGCGCTGTGCCGCCGCGCGGGCGTCATGATCAACAC
>DASRHU010000324.1:0-14767 GCA_035650335.1 Gemmatimonadaceae bacterium
CCCGGCGGAAGCGCTGGAGAGAAGAAGACCTCGATAGGCCCGCCGGTGCGATGCGCCGTGATCGCCGCGATGATCGAGCTCCCGCGACGATGCGTGAGTCGCAGGTCGACCGTCCCCGTGCCGAACGGAATGTTGTCGACGGCCACCGAGTCCCACTCCGGCGGCAGATGCGGCGTCAGCGTCAACGTGCGCGCAGACGCGTCCACATCCACGCCGAGCATGCCGCGAATCAGTGGCGTGAGCACCATGGACGTCGCGAAGAACTGCTGCGGTACCGAGGTGTCGAGTGGTTTGTACAACCGTCCCGACAGAACCTCCGGATTCCGCCCCCGTGCTTCGTCGAAGCCGGTGCGCGCGATGGCATCGAGCGCGAACTTGCCGGCGGCGGCATTGTGGTAGCGGTACTGTGCAAGCGCCACCCACCCGGTGACGAACGGCCACACGGCGCCATTGTTGTAATGGAGCGGGTCGAACAGCGTGCTCGACGCCGCCAGCGGCCGCGCGCCCCAATCGGTCATGATCTCGCTTGACGCGAGCCGCGAGGCCATCCGGGCTCCGCGTGCGGGATCGAAGACGTCGAACGACATGGCCGTCGCCGCCCATGCGGTGAGGTTTTCGTTCACGCTGCCATCCTGTAGGAGCGCGAACGCGTATTGCCCGAGCTTCGGCATCCAGAGCCGCGACTCCATCGTCCGCAGCGCCTTGGCGCGGATCGCGCGGGCGCTGTCGCCGAGTGCACGCTGTCCCATCGCATCCGCCATGCGCGCGAAGCGGTCGAGCGACGCGGCCCACACGCCGCTAAGATAGACATCCGACAGGATGCCGATCTGGAGATCACCGACCTCGAGCGCGCCCGCGCCCGCGGACGGATTCTCCATCAGGCCATCGCCATCCTTGTCGGTCGCCCGCGACCAGTCGTACGCCTTCCGCACGTTAGGCCACACCTCGCGCAGCAGCGCACTATCCGCCGTCTGCCGCCAATACTCGCCAACGGCGAGGATCCAGAAGGGGCTCGTGTCGCCGTGGTAGAACGCGTAGGGGTAGTCGGTGAACCACGGGATCTTCCCCGCGGACTGCGAGATCTCGTGCGTGATCTTTCCGTCCGCTCGCTGATACTTGGCGAAGAAGCGCACCACTCCGTCCCGGACCAGCTCGCGCTGGCCCGCGCCCGTCATCGCCAGCGAGTTGATCGCCGCGTCGCCCCCGAAAAACCATCCGAATCCGGGGCGGGTGGACGCGCCGCCGGACAGTCCATATCCGGCGACGAGCCCGCAACCCAGATCCGGGTTGCACGCGAACGCTTCGTCGAGGTTCACCTTCGCGTATTCGACCGCGCGATTCAGCAGCGAGTCGGGCGAACGAAGCACGAGCTGCGTTTGCCGAATCGAGTCCGCGTGCGCCACCCGACGCCGCCATTCCCGCTCGGTGGCCCCAGGCGCGCTCAGACGGCGATACAACGCAAGCACCGAATCGCGTGGCATGTCGGCACCCGCGAACACGATCGGGATGTAGGCGACGCGCAGATTGATCCCCCGCCCCGGCGGTTCGCCGAGGCGCGGTGGTGTGTACCGCTCGCCTTCGCCACCAACCGAGAGCACGAGCTGCGGGCGCTCCGAGGCGAGCATGTGGGCGGGGACATCCGACGCGAACGTGACCGCTGGTGAGCCGAGGTACGCGTTCGTCCGTCGCTTGCTCTCGGAGAACAGAAATGCCTTCACGCTCTGCTGCCACACCAGGTACTGGCCGCCGAGTGCGCCGGGCCACGCGTATTGGATGTCGGGAGTCCAGCGCGCGATGATGTCGAGTGGCCGTATCGCGTCCACCTCGAGGAGCATGACGACGGCGGGCTGATCGAGCGGCACGAACACGTGCTGGCGCACGGTGAACTGCTCGTACGCGTATTCAATCGTTACGCCCTCTGGGCGCTGCACGACCGAGCGGGCGATCGTCCGTCCCGCGATCGGCTCGACGTATTTCGCGACACGAAAATAGAGCTCGAAGTCGTGCAGCCATTTGACGGGCCACGACCACAGCTCGAAGCGCCCGTCCTCGGTGCCCATCGCGATCGCGCGGCGTCCCACCGCGGACAGGAACACACCCGCGCGCGCGTCCCCGCGCAGCGCGACAGGCGAGGCGCCTAACGGAAAGTACGGGACTGTCCGGCTGATAGAATCAGTGACTGGCGTCGCCGACCCGCGTGCGCGCTGCTGCGCCTCGGGAGCACGAGCGACACACGAAGCGGCCAGGAGCAGGATGGCGGCCTCGACCGCTCGAAGCCGAAGCTCAGGCACTCTCAGCTCTCACCCGGATCTGGCGCTCCGCGCTCGAGCACGCGTCCTTCCACGCCACCCATGAAGGCGAACCCAGTCAGCCGAACGACGGGAGCGTTCGGGTCGTTCGATGCCGGCTGCGTCACCTGATCCTCGAACCCTCCCATGAACGCGAAGCCGTTGCACTCCAGGCGCACGTTCGGCGGCACGGTCACTTGCACACCGCCCATCACGGCGATCGCGTGGATCTCGGTCACGGGACCGAGCGTCGCGTCCCGCAAGTCGAGCTCGACGCCACCCATGAACGCGAGCGCGTTGATGTCTTCCGGTACCACCCACGCGCCGCGCCGCACGACGCCGCTCATCGCGGCGAGATACGTGCGGCGCTTCTCCGGCTTCAGCCCGGCAGGCACCGCCGCCGCCTCGGGGGCGAGCGCGGGAAGACCCGCAAGCACCTCATCGAGTGCCTCGGGCGTGCGGGCGGCATATGCGCGTTCCAGCCGGGACTCCAGCTCGTCGAGCGTCAGCTGGTCACGCGCGTAATGCACGCTCAACCGCTCGACGGCACGCTCGCGAGCTTGATCGAGACTCGTCGCCGGAAGGGGTCGTTCAGTCATCACCGTTGCGGCTGGAAGGTCGCGTCCTCAGAGCTTGCAGAGGCCGCCGTACGTCTCCGGCCTTCTGTCGCGAAAGAACTGCCACACGTTGCGCACCTCGCGAATCTTGTCGAGATCGAGCTCCGCCGTGATCAGCTCGTCCTTGTCCCGCGCCCCCTCGGCGACAAACTGCCCGCGCGGATCGCAGAAGTAGCTCTGCCCGTAAAACTCGCCGATGTTCCACGGCCCTTCGAATCCGACCCGGTTGATCGCGCCGACGAAGTACGCATTGGCGACCGCGTGTGCTGGTTGCTCGAGCCGCCACAGATATTCGGACAGTCCCGCCACCGTCGCCGAAGGATTGAACACGATCTCGGCGCCGTTGAGACCCAGCTCGCGAGCGCCTTCCGGGAAATGCCGGTCGTAGCAGATGTAGACGCCGACGTCGGCGTATTTCGTCTTGAAGACGGGATACCCGAGATTGCCCGGACGAAAATAGAACTTCTCCCAGAATCCCGGACCGCAGTGCGGGATATGATTCTTCCGGTACTTCCCCAGATACGTCCCATCCGCATCGATGACAGCCGCGGTGTTGTAGTAGACGCCTGTCGTTTCTTCCTCGTAGAGCGGTACGATGATCACCATCTCGTGCTTCTTCGCCAGCTCCTGCATGAGTCGCGTCGTCGGCCCATCGGGGATCTGCTCGACCGCGTCGTACCAGCGGGTGCTCTGCTCGGCGCAGAAGTACGGTCCGGTGAAGATCTCCTGCATGCAGAGGAGCTGAACGCCCTCACGCCCGGCGCGCTCGATGAGCTTCAGGTGCTTGGCGATGTTCGCTTCTCGAATGGTCTCGATCGGCTCATCGGTCTTGCATGCGTGAGAGGCCTGGATGAGGCCGGCTTTGACGAGGCGGGGCATGGTGAGGCGAAGGGAGTCGAGGGTGTCGAGGGTGTCGAGGGTGTCGAGGGTGTCGAGGTGGCCAGGTTGTCGAGGTCGTCGAGGTCGTCGAGGTCGTCAACGGTAAACCCTCGACTACCTCGACGACTTCGACGACCTCTGCAGCACCAGGTACAACACAAAGCTCAATCCAAACGTCAGGAACCACGCGTACGAGTACAGGTGATCGAACACGCTTGGCTCCGCCACGCGGCCACCCGGTGTCGTCGCGGCGCGAAGGAAGCCGGGGATGACCGGGAGGATCGACAGAACCAGCGCGGCGACGGCGCGCCAGTTGTATCCGCGATCGTACGTGTACGCTCCGTGCTCGCGAAAGAGATCGCCGACGAGGAGCTGCTGGCGGCGCACCACCCAATAGTCGGCGATGAGGATGCCGCCGAGCGCTCCCATCAGGCTGGAGTATCCGATGAGCCAGGTGAAGATATAGGCGGCCGCGTCGGAGTAGAGCTTCCACGGCATCATCAGGATGCCGATCACGGCCGTGATCAGCCCGCCACGCACATAGCTGATGCGCTTCGGGCTCAGGTTGGAGAAATCATTCGACGGTGACACGACGTTGGCCGCCATGTTCGTCGTGACCTGCGCCGCGAGCACAACCAGCGCGGCGAAGATGATGAGCCCCGCCCCGCCGATCCGGCTGACGAGCACGACTGGGTCCCAGATGGCCTCGCCGAAGATCACGATGGTCGCGGCCGTCACCGCAACGCCGATGAACGCGAAGAGCGTCATCGTCGTCGGCAGGCCTAACGCCTGGCCGAGTATCTGGGATCGCTGACTCCTCGCGTAGCGGGTGAAATCGGGGATGTTGAGGCTCAGCGTCGCCCAGTAGCCGACGTTGGCGGTGAGGGCGGCGGGAAAGAGCACCCAGAACGGTGTGCCCCCAGGAGCCTGAAGGCGCTGCGATTCCGAAAGCACGTTCGCGAGTCCGCCGCCGTTTCGGATCCCCCACCAGAGAAGCAGGAGACCTCCACCGAGCAGCAGTGGAGCAGACCAGCTCTCGAGAACCTTGATGCCTTCCGTGCCCTTGAGGATGATCGCGACCTGCAAGCCCCAGAACAGCGCGAACGCGATCCCCGTCGCGCCGGGAATGCCAGCCCACCCGGGCCAGGCCGCGCGGAGCAACGCATCGAGCGCGAGCGCGCCAATCCATGTCTGAATCCCGAACCAGCCGCAGGCGACGATGGCGCGCAACATCGCGGGGATGTTCGCCCCACGCACGCCGAAGCTGGCACGGCACAGTACCGGAAACGAAATCCCATAGCGTGTGCCGGCGTGGGCGTTCAGCACCATCGGCACGAGCACGATCACGTTGCCGAGCAGGATCACGACCATCGCCTGCCACCAGTTCATGCCCTGCGACATGAGACCGGACGCGAGCGTGTACGTCGTGATGACGACGCTCATGCCGATCCAGAGCGCCGCGATGTTGTACGTGGACCAGGTGCGCCGCTCGGGAGGCGTCGGGGCGAGATCCGGATTCCAGAGCGGACTCGCGGACAGATCCTCCTGCGTGACGACCACGTCCGGCGCGTAGGGCGCCGCCGCGGCCGTGACGGAGGGCGAGGTCACGATGCGCCAGCGGGCTCGAGCTCCTCCGCCCGAATGGGAGCGAGCGGTCCGCGCGACATCCGCATCGCGGGCGGCTCCGCCCCCATGCCAGCGAGTCCGGCGGTCGACCGGGGAAGCCACTGCCCGCGCCCTTCGCGTCCGACGACCTTGTAGTCGTCGACGATGACTTCTCCGCGGGAGAGCGTCGTGCGCGCGAAGCCGGCGAGCTCCCACCCTTCGAACGGCGACCAATCGGCGTTCGTCTCCATTCGCGACGGGTCTACGGTATCGCGGCGCCGCGGATGGATGATCGCGAGGTCGGCGTCAGCGCCAACCTGAATGGCGCCCTTTCGCGGATAGAGTCCCATGATGCGCGCGGGGTTGGTGCTCAGCTTCGCGCACATCTCCTCGATCGTCAGGCGCCCGTCGAGAACGCCGCGCGTGTAGGTGAGCGGCAGTAGCGTCTCGAGCCCCGGCATCCCCATCGGGATCTTCGTCCAGTCGCCGTTCCACATCGCCTTCTGCTCGCGAGTGAACGTGCAGGTGTCAGTCGAGATCACCGACACTTCGCCCGTCCGCAACCCCTTCCACAGCCGCTCGACATCAGCGGGCTTCTTGAGTTGCGGGCAACAGGCGAAGAGATGGCCATCATCGCGATCGAACACGGAGTCATCGAGCACGAGGTATTGCGCGCACGTCTCGGCGACGACGGGCACACCCCGCGCTTGTGCCGCGCGAATGATGTCCGCTCCTTCGCCGGTGGACATGTGGACGATGTACAGTTGCCCGCCGGTGGCCTCGCTCCATTGCACCGCACGCTGGATGGCTTCCGCCTCGATGAAGTTGGGGCGCGTCATGCGGTGCAGGCGGGCGCCGTACTTCTTCATCATCTCGGGCGTGTGGTACCGCGAGATCAGCTCGTCGAGCACCCGCGCCGACTCGGCATGGACGAGGAGCATCGTCCCGTATTCCTTCATCTTCTCGAGCGTGCCGAACATCGCGCGGTCGTCGGATTGCCACCCTTCCGACTCGTAGATCATGAACTCCTTGAAGGTGGTGAACCCGCGCTCCACCATCTCCTTGATCTGATCCTTGTGCTCGTTCCAGCGCGTGATGCAGATGTGGAAGGTGTAGTCGATCATCGACTTTCCGTCCGCCTTCCGGTGCCAGTTGTCGGCGGCCTGTCCTAGCGATTCGCCCGCGTACGGGATGGCGAAGTCGATGACCGTCGTGACACCTCCACGCGCGCCGGCCCGTGTGCCCGACCGATAGTCGTCGGCCGAGACGGTGCCGCAGAACGGGAGCTCGAGATGGACGTGCACGTCGAGCACGCCCGGAATGACGTGATGGCCCCGGGCATCGACGAGCTGCGCTCCCTCGACGTCGAGCGAGGCGCCGAGCGCGCTGATCTTCTCGCCGGTGATCCCAATGTCGCCGACGAACGTTCCCGCGGGCGTGACGACGTTGCCGCCCTTGATGACGCGATCGAATCTCATGTCCTGCTCCTCTTCGCTAAGACAGTGCTGTATCGGCCGCAGATGAACGCAGAATACGCAGATCGTTTCCGCCGGCTCGACCGCTCCATGCGAACTGAAGTTCCCAAGTGCGTTTGTTAACAGCTACGCGTAGCCAGTTCCGTCAGGCGGAGCCATCTGCGTGCTCTGCGTTCATCCCGCGGCCAACAAAGCACTCACCGGCCTTCTGCGGTCCTAAGACCTGCCAAGCGAGCTCAAGGAACGATCGAAAACGTCGAGCGCGAAATCGGCGTCGGCTTTCGTGATGCACATCGGCGGCTTGATGCGCAGGACGTTGCCGTCGAGACCGCCCTTGCCGATCAGCACGCCCGCCTCACGAGCGGCCTCGAGCATGTCGAGCGTCTCGCTCTTCGCCGGCTCTTTCGTCGCCCGGTCGCGCACCAGCTCGACGCCGAGCATGAGTCCCATGCCGCGGACGTCGCCGATCAAAGCGTGTGAGCGCTTCAATCGCTCGAGCCCCGCCTTCAGGTGCCCGCCCACAACTCGGGCGTTCTCCTGGAGGCCATCGGCCTCGATCACATCGAGCACGGCGAGGCCGGCCGCCATCGACACGGGATTGCCACCGTACGTGTTGAAGTGGATCCGCTGCGTGAGCGCCTTCGCGATATCCATGCGAGTCGTCACCGCCGCGAGCGGCGCGCCATTCCCGATGCCCTTGGCCATCGTGACGAAGTCCGGCGTGACACCGTAGTTCTGGAAGCCCCAGTAGTTCCCACCGGTGCGCCCGAAGCCCGTTTGCACTTCATCGGCGATGCAGAGGCCGCCATGCGCGCGGATGACCGCGTAGGCCTCTGACAGATAATTCCGCGCGCCCGACGTCGCGCCGCCCACGCCCTGCATCGGCTCGGAGATGAACGCCGCCACCTTGCCGGGCGTCGAGTAGCGAATGAGGTCGCGAATGTCATCGACGCTGCGTGTCGCGATCTCCTCCGGTGAGCCGCTGAACGGGCTACGGTAGGGATCGGGATTCACTGCGTGATGCACGCGGCCGTCGCCGCCGACCGGAAACTTCCACGTATGATGGGACGTGAGCCCCATCGCGGTGGGACTGCCGCCGTGATAGGCGTTGCGCACCGCGATCACGTCGGTGTGGCCGGTCGCGAGACGCGCCATCAGGATCGCGAGATCGTTGGCCTCGCTCCCGCTGTTGGTGAAATACGTGACGTCGAGCCCGGGCGGCATCTTCGCGGCGAGCTTCTTCGCCAGCTGCGCGACGTTCGGATGCAGATAGATCGTGGTCCCGTGCGGCAGCGTCGCCGCCTGCTCCTGCACGCGCCGCACGACCTCGGGGTGGCAGTGCCCGCAGGAGACCGTGACAATGCCGGCGAACATGTCCAGGTAGCGTCGTCCCGTCTCATCCCACACGTACTGCATGAACCCTTCGACGATCATGAGCGGCTCACGATAGATCGTGAAGATCGCGGGATTCATGTACTGCCGTCGCATGGCGAGGACTTCCTCGCGCGATGGGCCCGTGTACGGACGCGGGCGGTGGTCCGTGGGCGGCATCTCCACGCGAGGCGCCGCCGTCTGGGGGGCGATGGTCGTCATCGGACGCTTGCCGGGCTCGCGTCAGGCGACGCGTATCCTTCGACCGGCTCGTATCCGCCCTGATATGTCGAGGGATCCGGACGCCGGATCTGCGATTGCGACACGACGCGATCGCGACGCAGGCCGCGGAAGTCCTCGACGGAGCGCCATCCCTTGTCCGCGTGCTTTTCCAGAAAGGCGTCCAGGCCCGCGTTGAGTCGCTTGATCACGTTCGGTCCCACGGCTTGATCGAGCATCGCCGCCGTACATACCTGGACGGTCCCGCAGCCTAACAGGAAGTACGAGAGCGCCTGCGCGAAATCGGAAATGCCGCCAATTCCGGAGAAGGCGCGGTCGGGGAACGCCTGCGTCATCCGCGCCATGTTCGCGAGCGACAACGGCAGGATCGCCGGGCCGCCGAGTCCGCCGCTCGAGACGAGGCCATCCACGTTCATCTCGAACTCGAGCGTCTCGGGGTCGATGATCGGCAGCGAGGGAAAGGTGTTCGAGGAGACGACGGCGTCGGCGCCGCCCCGGAAGCACGCTGCCGCCTCGACGACGATGTCCTGCGTCGCCGGGGTCAGCTTCGTCCACACCGGGACCTTCGCGACTTCCTTCACCGCTTCGGTGACCACCGAGCAGAGTCCCTCATCCTTTCCGATGTTGGAGCCCATGTCTTTCCGGTCCATGTGAGGACAGGAGAAGTTGAGCTCGAGGCCGTCCGCGCCGCTGTCCTGTGACGCCTGCGCCAGCGTCTGCCAGTTGCGAAGCTCCTTGTCGCTCCCCGACCCCGCCATGATCGACGCGATCAGCACGCGATTCGGGAATTCCGCCTTGATGCGCCGCATCCGCGGAATCCACCAATCGAGCGTCTTGTCCGAGATGAGCTCCCAGTTCCACGAGGAGTGCAGCGCCGCGCCCGGACGCTTCTTCATGGAGACGTAGGCATCGTCAGGCGTCGTCCGCATGAACTTCGCCTTTGCCCCGACGACGTTCACGACGGGATGCAGCCCGATCGTCTTCGTGACGACGCCACCCCACCCCGCCTCGAATGCGCGGAGAATGTTGTTCTCCGACTCCGTCGGCGGAGCCGAGGAAAGCAGGAACGGATTCTCGAATGAGATCCCCGTGAAGGTGACGGATCGCTGCGCCGACATGGTTCCTCCTATACGGCGGGGCCACGGGCCAAGGGCCGGGGGCCAAGGGTGTGGAAAGGCGAGCGGCCTTTGGCCGCTCG
Organism: Gemmatimonadaceae bacterium; assembly: GCA_035650335.1. Classification (GTDB taxonomy): domain Bacteria; phylum Gemmatimonadota; class Gemmatimonadetes; order Gemmatimonadales; family Gemmatimonadaceae; genus JAICNG01. The sequence goes on from DASRHU010000324.1 coordinate 9,674, forward strand.
CTCATCGGATGAGCGCGTCTGGCTGCGAAGCAGCCGACGCGCCTTTCCTTCCCTTGGCCCCTCGCCCTTGGCCCCTGGCCCAGCCTTCAAGACATCCAATTGACCCCCGCCTCGCGATTCCACTTCGTGGTCATCTTCTTCGCCTGCGTCCAGAACTCGATCGAGCCGCGTCCCGTGATGTCGCCCACACCGAACTTCGACTCGTTCCAGCCGCCGAACGAGAACGGCTCGCGAGGGACCGGCACGCCCACGTTCACGCCGACCATTCCGGCGCTCGCGCGCTCCATGACGTAGCGGGCCATGCCGCCGCTTTCCGTGAAGACGGCGGCCGCATTGCCGTAGGGTGACGCGTTCTCGATCGCGAGCGCCTTGTCCACGTCGGGCGCCCGGATGATCACCAGCACCGGGCCGAACACCTCTTCCTGCGCGATGCGCATCCCCGGCGCGACGTAGTCGATGATCGTCGGACCGAGGTAGTAGCCCCCTTCCCGCCCGGGGACGGACGTCCTGCGTCCATCGACGATGACTTTCGCGCCGGCCAGCTCGGCCTCCGCGATGTAGGTCTCGATCCGGCGTTTCGCGTCGGCCGAGATCACCGGCCCGAGGTCCTTCCCGGGAATCATGCGGCTCGCGATCGCCTTCATGCGCTCGACGATGTGATCGGTCTTGGCGACCGCGACCATCACCGAGGCCGCCATGCAGCGCTGGCCAGCGCACCCCGACATGGAGGCGACGATGTTCGACGCGGCCATCTCCGGATCGGCGTCGGGGAGCACGATGAGGTGATTCTTCGCCCCGCCTAACGCCAGACACCGCTTCAGGCTCGCGGTCGCGCGCCGATAGACGATCTTCGCCGTCTTCGTGGATCCCACGAAGCTCACCGCGGCGATGTCGGGGTGATCGCAAATCGCCTCGACGGCGTCCCGGCCGCCATTGACGATCTGGAACACCCCGTCGGGGAGGCCGGCCTCCTTCAACAGCTCGGCGATGCGTGCCGCACTGAGCGGAACGAGCTCCGACGGCTTCAGGATGAAACAGTTGCCGAGCGCGATCGCGTTGGGGATCGACCAGTTCGGCACCATGTTCGGAAAGTTGAACGGCGTGATGCCGGCGACCACCCCGAGGGGGAAGCGCTCGATGCGACACTCGACCCCCTTACTCACCTCCAGCACCTCGCCTGGCGCGATCTGCGGGAGCGAGCACGCGAACTCGGTCAGCTCGGCCGACTTGAGGACTTCGGCGCGCGCCTCGCTGTCGATCTTTCCATTCTCCTCGGTGACGAGCGCGGCAAGCTCGTCGAGGTTGCGCTCGAGCAGCGCCTTGTACCGATAGAAGACCTGGACGCGCTCCTTGATCGGAGTCGCGGCCCACCCCGGGAATGCCGCCTTCGCCGAGCGAACGGCCGCGTCGACCTCTTCGGCCGCGGACAGCGGCACGCGCGAGATGACCGCGCCGTTGCTCGGATCGAACACGTCGAGCAGGGGGCGGTCGGGGGACACGAATGTGCCGCCAACGTAGTTGCGGACTTCAGGATACTTCATTCGGGGAACATGCGATGCGTGCTGACGGCAGGCAAGCGAGCGCACGCCGGCACGAGGCGCCCGCCGGATGATATACTTGACGAAGGCAACTAATTTATTGATATTGGCAAATAACCAGTGCCAGGGGGCGCTCCATGGCCGTCGCCCAGCTCGCCCGCCGCGTCGCCGCCGTGCGGCGCTTCAACCGCTTCTACACGCGCCGCATTGGGGTGCTCAACGAGGGGTTCCTCGGAAGCTCGTTTTCGCTGAGTGAAGGGCGCGTGCTGTTCGAGCTCGCACAACGGCCCGACGTCACCGCGACGGTGCTCCGCGAGGTCCTCGGCCTCGACCCCGGGTATCTCAGCCGGATCCTCGGCAATCTCGAGAAACGCGGTCTCGTCACCCGCACGACGTCAGAGGCCGATGGACGCGTCAATCACCTCAACTTGACGGATCGAGGGCGCGAGGCGTTCGCTACGCTCGATACGCGGTCGAGCGAGGAGGTCGCCGCCCTGCTCGCCACGATCCCCGTCGCATCGCAGCGGAAGCTGTTGAACGCCATGCAGGCGATCGAGGAGGTCCTCGATGCCCCTTCACGAACGGTCGCGCCCTACCGGCTGCGGACGCATCAACCGGGCGACATGGGCTGGGTGGTGTATCGGCACGGTGTCCTGTACGCCCAGGAGTATGGGTGGGACGAGCGGTCCGAGGCGCTTGCCGCCGAGGTCGTTGCGTCATTCGTCAAGAACTACGATCCGAAGCGGGAACGGTGCTGGATCGCCGAGCAGGAGGGCGAGATTGTCGGCTACGTGTTCCTCGTCAAACGCTCGAAGACCGTGGCGCAGCTCCGGCTACTGCTCGTCGAGCCCTCGGCGCGCGGCCTCGGTCTCGGCCGGCGCCTCGTCGACGAATGCATCGGCTTTGCGCGCCGCGCGGGCTATCGCAAGGTGATGCTCTGGACGAATAGCGTCCTCGAGGCGGCACGCCACATTTACGAGGAGGTTGGTTTTCGCCTCGTAAAGGAAGAGCCGCACAACGATTTCGGGGTATCGCTCGTTGGGCAGACGTGGGAGCTGGAGCTGTAGGAGACTCCGGAGCCGCTACACGCCAATGTCCTCGTTCCACAGCTCGGGCCTGGCGGCGATGAAGTCGCGCATCATCCGAACACACTCCGCATCATCGATGATCTCGAGCAGCACCCCGCGTTCCCGGAGATAGTCCTCCGGACCTCGAAAGGTCCGGTTTTCGCCGATGACGATTCGAGGAATGCCGTAGAGGAGCGAGGCGCCGCTGCACATATCACACGGGGAGAGCGTCGAATACAGGGTCGCGCGCCGATAGTCGCGTGCGCTCAACCGCCCCGCGTTCTCGAGGCAGTCCATTTCGGCGTGGAGAATGGCGCTTCCCTTCTGTACGCGCCGGTTGTGCCCGCGCCCGACGATCTCGCCATCGATGACGAGCACCGAGCCAATGGGGATCCCGCCTTCGGCGAGTCCGGCTCGCGCCTCTGCGACTGCCGCCGCCAGAAAGGAGTCGTGCACGATGCACCTCACCTCGGTTGGCGGTGAGCGCCCTCGATGGATAGAATGGCGGCGTGACCGAGCTCGCGCGCCGCCTCGGCGTCTTCGACGCCACCATGATCGTGATGAACGGCATCATTGGGGCGGGGATCTTCATCAGTCCCTACGTGGTCGCGCGACACGCGCACACGCCCGGTCTGATCCTCGGTGTCTGGATCGCCGGCGGCGCGATCGCGCTCGCCGGCGCCTTCGTGTATGCCGAGCTGGCCGCGCTGCGCCCGGAGGTCGGGGGAGTGTATGCGTACCTCCGCGATGCGTTTCATCCGATCGTGGCCTTTCTCTTCGGGTGGACGCTGCTGCTCGTCGTGCAGGCCGGCGGAATGGCGGCAGTCGCGGTCACCTTTGGTCTCTACGTTCGAGACCTCACCGGCATCGCGATGTCGGCGACCACCATCGCCGTCGTCGCGCTGGCGGTGCTCACGGTGATCAACTGCTTCGGGGTTCGCGCCGGCGCAAACGTGCAGAACACGTTCATGGTCCTCAAGATCGTCGCCATCGGGGCGCTCGTCACGATCGGTTGGATCGCGATCGGCGGAGCGGCCGCCGACGCGCCGCCACCCCCGCCGAGCGAAGGGCTGGGAGGCATCGGGGCGGCGATGGTTCCCGTGCTGTTCGCGTACGGGGGATGGCAAACGGCGAGCTTCGTCTCCGAGGAGATGCGCGATTCCCAGCGCGCACTGCCGCGGGCGATGCTCCTTGGAATCGTCGGAGTCGTCGTGCTCTACCTGGCCGCGAACCTCGTGTACGTCCTCGTGCTCACCCCGTCCGGGCTTGCCTCGACCACGACGCCTGCCTCCGAGGTCATGCGCCGCGCGATCGGCGAGCGCGGTGCCCGGTTCATCGCGTTAGGCATCGCCATCTCGACGATCGGCTATCTCAGTCAGGGCATGCTCACCGCGCCGCGCGTGTATTTCGCCATGGCGCGCGACCGCGTGTTCTTCGCGCGGGTGGGATGGCTTCACCCGCGATCCCGGGCGCCGGTGTACGCGATCGCGCTGCAAGGCGTGTGGGCAGCGATCGTCGCCCTCTCCGGACGCTACGAGCAGATTCTGAACTACGTCGTGGCGATCGACGCCATCTTCTTCGGCCTCACGGGCGTCGCGCTCATCGTGTTTCGTCGTCGTGAGGCACGGCAGAATGCTGCCCCGGGCCCTTTCCGTACTCCGGGCCACCCGTGGACGACGATCCTCTTCGTCGCCGCGTTCTGGACCGTCGCCATCAACACCGTCGTGCGCTTTCCGACATCGGCGGGAATCGGTGTTCTCGTGCTCCTGGCGGGAGTTCCGATCTACTGGGTGTGGGCCCGGCGAGAGGTCAGGGCGAAGCCTCGATCGTAAGCGGCACGATCGTCGTTCCCCATTGCAGCGTCAGCTCGCCGGCGTATCCATCGACCACCGGGAAGCTGAACGTTAACAGCTCCATGTGGGGGCCCTCACGGGGAACGCTTTCGATGCGCAGGACATCGCGCCCCGCCGGATACGGGAGGTGCCACACAGGGTGGGCGCTGCTGAAGATGATCGTCCAGCGCGACTCCTCCGGAATCGTCCAGAGGCTGTACGTCCCCGCGGCGAGCGGCTGTCCATTTACCCGCACTGGCCTGCTGACGCTAACGCTGGTAGCGGTATCCGCCCCCGGCATCCACACCCGACTCCACGGCACGAGGCCGCCGAACAGCACGCGGCCTCGTGCACTCGGCCTGCTGTACCGCACGTCGATTCGCGTGCTTCCGAGCTGCTGTGCGACGGCGGCTTGTTGACTCCGGCGTGGACGCGATGCCTCCTGCGCATCGAGTGACGCAGTCGGCGCCAGAAGCGCCAGGACGACAGCGCCGTAATGCGCGATGCGCGTCACGGAGGGCCGATTCTGTGGTCGACGTTGACGTTGCCGTGCAGTCTCTGCGGCCATCTGCGGTTCCCAGGCCTGCTACTCAATTCTCAGAAGCCATCCACTAGTCGCCAAATTCCTCGTCCACCGCGCGGCGGATCTCGTCAAGG
>DASRHU010000325.1:0-3792 GCA_035650335.1 Gemmatimonadaceae bacterium
GCTCGTCCACTCGGCTCAGTTCGATGGGCTGACGGTTCCCGAAGCGAAACGGCGCATCGTCGCGTGGCTGGAAGCGGCCGGCTCGGCGAGGCCGGTGGTGCACTACCGGCTGCACGACTGGTGCATCTCGCGGCAGCGGTACTGGGGGCCGCCGATCCCGATCATCTATTGCGATGAGTGCGGCATGCAGGCCGTCCCCGAGAAGGACCTGCCGGTGATCCTGCCTAACGTCCGGGATTTCCGCCCGGATGACACGGGGATTTCACCGCTCGCCCGGCATGAGGAGTGGTACCGCGTCCCATGCCCGGAGTGCGGGAAGATGGGGCGCCGCGAGACGGACGTTTCGGACACGTTCCTCGACAGCGCGTGGTACTTCCTGCGCTACCCGAGTACCGAGTTCGATGACCGGCCGTTCGACCAGGAGCGCACGCGCAAGTGGCTTCCGGTGGCGTCGTACATCGGCGGTAACGAGCACGCGGTGCTGCACCTGCTCTACTCGCGCTTCATCACGATGGTATTGCACGACCTCGGACACATCGACTTCGAGGAACCGTTCAAGCGCTTCCGCGCGCACGGCATGATCGTGCGCGAGGGGGCGAAGATGTCGAAGAGCCGCGGCAACGTCGTCGTGCCTGACGAGTACATCCGCGAGTGGGGCGCCGATGCGTTCCGGACGTATCTCATGTTCCTCGGGCCGTTCGAGGAAGGCGGCGACTTCCGCGACCAGGGTATCTCGGGTGTGAAGCGCTTCCTCGACCGCCTGTGGGCGACCGTGCTCGAGCGGCGGGAGGATGGCGCGCCCGATGCCAACGTCATGCGCAAGCTGCATCAGACCATCAGAAAGGTCGGCGACGACATTCCGCGCCTGAGCTACAACACGGCGATCGCCGCGATGATGGCCTACGTCAACGTGTTGCGGGCCGGCGAGCGGCGCGCGCACCGCGCCGAGGTGGAACCGCTGGTGCAGCTCGTGTCACCGTTTGCGCCGCACATCGCCGAGGAGCTTTGGGAGCGCCTCGGCCACGACCGTGGCGTGTTCGATTCGGGGTGGCCGGCGTACGACGAAGCGCTCGCGGCCGAAGAGACGATCGAGCTCGTCGTGCAGGTGAACGGAAAGGTCCGGGGCCGGCTGCGGGTACCGCCCGACGTCACGAAAGACGACGCCCTTGCCGCCGCGCTTGCCGATCCTGGGATCAGGAAGTTCGTAACCGGCCCACCGAAGAAGGTCATCTTCGTGCCGGGCAGGCTGCTGAACATCGTCGTTTAAGGGGATCCCCTTCCGTCCGGCGGCGCGGGGCTGGCGCCGCCGCGGCCGTGTCAGATTGCTTGGGGAGGCAAGACGACTACTCCGACACGGACCACGGGGCGGGCCCAGGCTAATGCAGAGCGAGTGCCATCGCGCGCCGTAGACCAAGCGCAGTCATCACAACGACTTCGAACCGGTTGCGGTGCTTTTTCGCCTGTCGCGCGGGCGCGGCATATAGTGCGGGGCCCGCATTGGTCGGGTGCCACTGGAGACTCAGAGGAGGTGCGACACCCACTCCCCCACGAAGTATCCGACGACCGCCACGCCGAGGCCGACGACGAACATATCCATCCCGGACCGAATGATTCCCCGTCCGGTGAAGACTGATCGCGCCGCGCCGACGAGGAAGTGGGAAAGCATCGAGATAATGAATGAGACCCAAATCGCGGGCATCCCCTCGAGCAACAGAAAAGGGGCAACCGGGATCACGGCGCCGAACGCGGTCGCCAGCCCCGTCACCCAGCCCTCGCGTAACGGCGACGCGCCCTGTTCGCCGATCTTCAGCTCCTCCTGCACCTTCTCGTCGAGCATCCGCTGCGGATCGGCCATCACCTCGGTCGCCAGCGCGTGCGCGGCGTCGGCGTGCATCCCCTTCGCCTCGTAGATCAGCGCCAGCTCGTCCCGCTCGACCTCCGGCATGAGCTCGATCTCCTGCCGTTCCATCGCGATCTCGTGAGCGTACACCTCTTGCTCGCTTTTCGCGGCGAGGTACCCGCTCGATCCCATCGAGAGCGCGTCGGCGATGAGCCCGGCGACGCCCGCGACGATGATGGTCTGATGCGCGCTGATCGAGGCCGCACCGAGCACACCGGCGACGAGTCCGAAGTTCGCGGTCAGCCCATCGTTGAATCCGTAGACGACATTGCGGAGGAATCCGCCGGATTCGGTGCGGTGCCATGGCTCCGCGCTCTTCCCCGAGATCGCGGCGAGGGTGCTCGCGTGCTCTGCCGACTCACGCGCGAGGACCAACGCTTCGTTGCCGCCGATCGCTCCTCGCGGGGTCGCGCGGTGCAATGCGAGGTACCCCTTCACCTCGCGACCCTCCTCGGCCAGGAGTAGCGGGAGGAGGAAGTCGGGACCAAATCGGCGACCAAGGAACGCGAGCACCCGTGCTCGCGCGCTCGGACGGTGCTGAGTCGGCGCGCGCCCACCCTGCTTTAGCAGGTCTGCCCAGATCCCGACGTGACGGTCTTCGACCTGCGCGAGACGCGTGTAGATGTCGCGCCGCTTCGCATCGCGCTCGGCGGCGGCGAGCACCCGATACAGAAAGGCGGCGTCCGCCTCGTCCTGCCAATGGTGCTCGAAGTCGTGAAGATCGGGACCGGGAGACTGGGTCGTGGCCATGTCGTACAATATCGCCCCCTCGAGTCCATCGTGAAACATGACGGCGTCGCCATTCCTCCAGGCCGTCCCGAACCCATCCGCGGCAACCCTGGACGGGGCACCCGTGTCTGACCCGACAGAACCCACCAACTAGAGGTCAACATGTTGCTTCGTGATTGGACCGTCGCCGCGGTGGCGGTCATGCTGCTTCCCTGGTCGGTCCTCGGCCAGGAGCGTGAGAAGGTCGCCGTGGCGCCGCGCGCCGAGATGTGGAAGATCGGCGGGAACGATGAAGAGCGGGCGGCCCTCGGCATCGGGACGTCGAGCGGCGGGGAGCGCGACACGTTGGGCGTGCTCATCACGTCGGTCACCCCTGGTGGCCCGGCCGAGCAGGCTGGCCTCGAGGAGGGCAACCGCATCGCCGCGATCAATGGGGTGCGTCTCTCGCTTTCGAGCGCCGACGCCGGTGAGCCCGACATGCGGGGCATCCTGACCCGACGCCTCACGCGAGAGCTCGGAAAGGTGAAGCCGGGCGACAACGTCGAGCTTCGCGTCTACGATGACGGTCAATTCCGTACGGTTCGCGTCAAGACCGTCGCGGTCGCCGATCTGCCGGGTCGTCGCAGGGTGCGTGAAGCGGATCTCGATGAGCGGCCGGTGCTTGGTCTCGGTCTTGGATCGAGCGGGAGCAAGCGCGACACCATCGGCCTCTTCGTCAGCAGCGTGATGGAAGCGGGTCCGGCGGAGAAGGCCGGCATCTACGAGGGCGATCGGATCGCGGCGATCAACGGCGTGGATGTTCGCGTTCGCGCCGAGGATGCCGGCGACACGCAGATCGCCAGCGCGCGGATTCAGCGGTTCCGTCGCGAGATCTCGAAGGCGAAGCCGGGCGACAACGTGGAGCTCCGCGTGTGGTCGGACGGCGCGTACAAGAACGTGCGCGTGACGTTAGGCAAGGCGTCGGACTTCAAGGGTACGCGGCGCGGGATGTCCTTCTTTTTCGATGGGGATCACAGCTTCAGCTTCCCCCGCATCGAGATGCCGCCCATGCCGCCCATGCCTCCCATGCCGATGATCCACGGGGAGTTCGACGTCGATCACGAGGTCATCGACGAGGCGGCCCGTGAGGCGACGCGTGCCGCGCGCGCGGTGGCGACGACGGC
>DASRHU010000326.1:0-4380 GCA_035650335.1 Gemmatimonadaceae bacterium
ACGACCGTGCCGATCGGGAAGCTCGTCGTCGAGTTGTCCTGCGCGGTGACGGTGAAGACACCACCGACGGTGAGGCTGCCGTTGTTGACGCCCGTCGTCTTCAGGATGTCGCCCTGGTTCGACGCCGTGCCGGCCGCGTACAGCGCCCGCGACGCGTCGCTGTACCGGCACTTCTTGCCGCGCGGGCAGGCACCGCCGCGGAAGTACGTGGGATCGGCGGCCTCGGTCGCGATCACCGTCGGAGCGAGCGTGCTCGTCGGCTGGTAGTACTGCGTCCCCTCGACGCCGCCCTGCGTGTTGGTGCAGTGCGAGTTGGTGATGAACGAGCGGCCGGCGCTATGCGTGACGTTGAAGCCCATCGTGCACAGATACTGGCCGAAATGGATCTGGATGCCGGCCTGGGTCGGACGGAAGATGTCGCGAAGCGTCGCCATCTGATGGATGGGCTGCGTCAGCTCAACCTCGTATGCTGCGGTCGGGATGCCGAGTCTCGCGAGCGCGACACGGATTCCCGGTATCGCGGCCTCGTTCTCGACGCCGAACACCAGCTTGCTCGCCCGCTCATCGTGATCGGCGAACACGGTGCCGCCGAGGGCGAGGACGGCGGGTGAGGCCTGGGCGAACCATGCGGCGAGACGATCCTGCCCTCGTGCCGCGAGGCTGACATCGGCGGGTGGGGCCGTGGGTCCGACCGCGTCGGCGCAGGCGGTGGTGACGGCGATGAGAGCCAGGGCGGAGACGTGCCGTGCGGCGTGCTTCCGGATCATGACATCCTCTCTCGTGCAACGTTAGGCGGGATTCCCCAGGGCCCCCGCGTCGAAGCCCCGGATCGGGGGGTGGGAATCATTCGTTTCTTTTCCCGGATTGTCAAGAGAATGTCAGTGACCAAAGAAAGGAGCGAGGAGTGAGATGAATCTCTCACTCCTCGCTCCCGACCATGCCTTCGGTGCGGCTGGACTTATCCGGCCACGTAGAGGACCGTCGCCTGACCGCAATCCAGGTAGGTGATCTCGGCGAACCCGCGGGCGGCGTCGTTGCGGACACCGACCCGAACCTTTCCTGAGGAGAACGGAGAGAGCGCGAGACCGGTGGCCATGTCGGCGGCGCAGCCCGCGTCGTACTGCAGCGGGTTGAGCGTCGTCACCGTGAACGCGCCGACCTGGTTGGCCTGACGGAACTCGAGCGCGCCGTTCACGATGTACGTGCCACTCGGCAGCGGCTCACCGGGCGTGATGCTCGTGCCCTGCGCCGCGGCGAAGGTCGCCGTCCAGTCGACGTCGACGCCGACCTGCGGGTACCCGGTGAGTTGCGCCGACTCGAGGAGGCTGAGCGACTGCGAGAGTCCCGAGGCCGAAGCGGCGACCGACGTCAGCCCGTCACGCCTGACGAACCCATCGATGTCCGGGGTGTCGAACGTGAAGCGGAAGTTGTCGAGCGCCATGTTGAACGCGGCGGCCGCCGTGCCTGGCGAGGGATCCGAGACTCGGATCAGGCCGGTGAGGTCGAACGAGCCATCCGGCCCCGTGAAATGGCAGCCGGGCAGCAGGAAGGTGACCGTGAAGTTGTCCGGCACCCCGTCGGAATCGGTGTCCGTGGGCGGGTTCTGCGACGGGACGCCGCACTCCGGGTCGACGACCTGGAAGGACGGTCCGTCAGCGCGCTGCTGATTCAGCCCGAGACCGGCGAGGGTTCGGGAACCGCCCGAAAGGACCGAAAACGTGGGCGCATCCACGCTGCCCATCGCATCGGCCGCGGTGAGCTGGAGCGCGCCGCTCTGCACCTCGGCGGCCATGAGCTCGCCGAGCGCCTCGAGCTGCTCGGGCGAGACCTCGAGAGGCCGGGTGGAATCACCGCAAGCGGCGAACGTCAAGGCGGCGAGCGTCAGCGCGCTCGCGCGCGCCAGGGAACGTCGCGAGAGAATCATTGGAGATCCTGGGTCGTTGGGTAATCGTGCGGCTGGAGGAGTTGATCCTCTCATCAACGATTCAGGCGGCCCCCGGGAAACGTGCCGCGCGTCACACGCAGGTGTGACTTCTATAATCTCCGGCGTCTCATCGCGAAGACGCGTCAGGCATCGCCGGTTTCATTCGATACTGAAGCGCCCCGGATGGACACCGGCGGATCTGGGCCGCGACTTCAGCCGCCGGGGCGAGCTCCGGTTGCACCCAGCGCCGACGGCTCACATCGAAGACCGCGCGCAGCCCGCGAACGCATACGCCCGAGTGAATGCAGATCTCGGGGTCGAAGGTGACGACGATCTCGTCGGTTTCGTAGGTCTGTAGACGTTTGGCTGCCACTGCGCTCTCCGGATGCCTAACGGTATGGGAATCGGACCCACCGAGATGTGGCGTCTGTATCTTCTCCCGTCAAGCGCGTCAGGCAGCGCCAGGCGTTTCGCCGCGCGTTCACCGCCACTCACCGAACGCATGACGTCCGTCGCCGCACTGGGTACGCAACGTGCGCGCGAACGCCGTTCATGCGGCGACGATGCTCGAAACGGCGTGCTCTGGCGGCTCTTGGGATCGTCAGCGTCCTGGGGGTGATCGACGCGCCACGTGCGCAGACGGCGGTGCACACGAGGACGCGCGCGAGTGTGATTCCACTTCCCGCATCGCTCGAGGGCTCGACGTGGATCGAGATGCGCAACGTCCTCCTGCACATCGACGACCGGGGCGTCATCCGCATCGACCGGCTCCGCGGCCAGGTGGTGACGGACAGCGGAACCCCCGCGGTGCTCGACGACGCCACGTCGTTCACCATTCGGGTCACTCGTGGCACGACCCGGCTTACGGGTGACGACCTCGCGTCGCTGCTCAATTCGATCGTCTTCGCGTACCCCGGCGCGCCGCTCCGACGGCTACGCGCGCGCATGGAGGGCAACGCGGTCCAGCTCAGTGGAACGCTGCGCAAGGGAGTGAATCTCCCGTTCGTGATCACCGCGACACCGACGCTCGAGCCTGACGGCCGCGTACGCATGCACCCGACTCGCGTTCGCATCCTCGGCATCAATGGGGCGAAGCTCCTGCGCGCGCTCGGCCTCGAGCTCGACGATCTCATCGATCTGCGGAAAGCGCGTGGCGCGGTGGCCGAGGGGAACGACATTCTCCTCGATCCCACGAAGATCCTCCCGCCGCCGATGATCGAGGCGCGCCTGGAGTCGATCGGTGTCGTGGGCAACGAGCTCGTGCAGACGTTCGTGACGACGCCGCTCGATTCCATCTTCGAGCGTTACGTTCGTCCCGACTCGACGCATCCCAATCTCGTCTACTTCCGCGGTGGGCGGCTGCGCTTCGGCAAGCTCGAGATGACGGACACCGATCTCCAGATCGTAGACGCGGACCAGAGTGATCCGTTCGACCTGTACCTGGCCCGTTACAACGAGCAGCTCGTCGCCGGGACCTCGCGCAATCTCGAGACGTACGGACTGCGGGTGGTGATGCCGGATTTCGAGGATCTTCGCGCCGAGGCTCAGGTCGCGGGGCGGGGCAGCTGACGTACGGGGGGCTTACCGGCGCGGCTCCGGGCATTCAGTGTAAGGAACCCGTCTGCACGCGAGATCGTTGTCATAACACACGACAACGTGCACAGGAGATGACCCAGTATGGCTGACAAGAAGATCATCGCCATCGTCGGCGCGACCGGCGCGCAGGGCGGCAGCCTCGCGCGCGCGATCCTGGCGGACAAGAGCGGACAGTTCGCGGTGCGCGCGATTACGCGAAATCCCGATGGCGACAAGGCGAAGGCGCTGAAGAAAGCGGGCGCCGAGGTCGTGCGAGCGGATCTCGATGATGAGGGGAGCCTGAAGAAAGCATTCACCGGAGCATACGGCGCCTTCTGCATCACGAATTTCTGGGAGCACTTTTCGCCGGAGAAGGAAATCGCGCAAGCGGGGAACATGGCGCGCGCCGCGAAGGCGGCCGGCGTGCAGCATGTGATCTGGTCGACGCTGGAGGATACGCGAAAGAAGATCCCCCTCAGCGACGACCGCATGCCCACGCTCCTGGGCAAGTACAAGGTTCCGCACTACGACGCGAAAGGCGAAGCCGATCAGGTCTTTCGTGATGTCGGCGTCCCGACGACGTTCCTGTTGACCTCGTTCTACTGGGAGAACCTCATCCACTTCGGCGCCGGGCCACAGCGCGCGCCGGACGGAAAATTCGCCCTGGCCTACCCGCTGGGCGACAAGAAGCTCCCCGGCATCGCGGTCGAGGACATCGGCAAGACCGCGCTGGCGATCTTCAAGGGAGGACGTGAGTACATCGGCAAGAGGATCGCGATCGCCGGCGAGCACCTCAGCGGGAAGGAGATGGCCGACAAGCTCTCCCGATCGCTCGGCAAGGAAATCGGCTACAACGCGGTGACGCCCGAGACGTATCGAGC